>JAHEIS010000190.1 GCA_024639225.1 Actinomycetes bacterium
CCCGGTGCGCGGACACTGGGATGAGGCCGAGGTGCCTCCCGTAACTCGAGAGATCATCGGGCGCCTCGCCGAGCGCGCCGGTCTCGTGGCGCTGGTCAGCGGCCGACCCCTGGCCGACCTGGAGCGGATGACGGGCCGGGCGGACCTGCCCGCCGCGGGGAACCACGGCCTCGAGCTGCGGCGCCCCGGCGAGGTGGGTGCGCCGTTGCCCGAGGTCGCGGCGCATCTCGGTGCGCTTTCCGACCTGATGGCGCGCTGGCGCGGGGAGTTCGACGCCGTGGGGATCGGGATCGAGGACAAGGGCGCGACGGTCAGCTTCCACTACCGGATGGCAGACGATCCCTCGGCGGCCGCCGAGCTGCTGACGGGCCCCGTGGCCGCAGATGCCCGCGCCGCCGGGTTGCGGACGACGACCGGGCGCAAGATTCTCGAGATCCGGCCGCCGGTCGAGGCGGACAAGGGCACAGCCGTGCATGCGCTGCTCGCGGGACGGGACGACCTGGACGTCGGGATCTTCATCGGCGACGACGTCACCGACGCCGACGGCTGGCGGGCGCTGTCGGAGCTGGTCGCCGCCGGGCGTCTCAAGCGCGGCATCGCCGTGCTGGCCCGCTCGGCCGAGACCCCTGACGGGCTGGCCGAGCGCGCTGACCTGGTGGTTGACGGTACCTCGGGCGCGGCCGCCGCGCTGGCGGCCCTCGTCGCGGGCTGACCGGGTGCCTCGGATCATGCTGCGTCGAGCCGCGCCGCCCGCCGCGCCGCCAGCTCGTCCCACGGGCGACAGTTGAGGATCTGATCGGGGATCAGTCCGGCCGCGCGGGCCACCATGACTCCGTAGCGCCGGAGCGCGAAGCCGCTGGTCGAGTGCGCGTCGGAGCCGATGGTGAGCGCGACGCCGGCATCCGCCGCAGCCCGGGCGCGGCCCGCGCCGAGGTCCATGCGCATCGGCGAGGCGTTGATCTCCAGGGCCGTGCCGCCGTCCCGGGCCGCGGCGAACAGCTCGTCGAAGTCGATCTCGGCTTCCTCGCGACGGCCGTGCATACGCCCCGTCGGGTGGCCGATCACGTCGACCGCAGGGTGGCGCGCCGCCCGGGCAAGCCGGGATGTCATCCGCTCCGGGCTCTGGTTCAGGCGGGAGTGCACGCTCGCCACCACCCAGTCGAACTCCGCGAGCAGCTCGTCGCTGAAGTCCAACCGGCCGTCGGAGAGGATGTCGACCTCGGTACCCCGCAGCAGGCGCAGCCTCCGCTCGGAGGCCGCGACCTCAGCGATCTCACTCCACTGGTCCGCGACCTGCTCCGGCGTCAGGCCACCGGCGAATCCCAGGCTCTGCGAGTGGTCGGTGATGACGAGATAGGCGAGCCCCGCGGTCCGGCCGGCCGCGGCCATCTCGGCGATCGAGGCCTCGCCGTCGCTCCAGGTCGAGTGCGCGTGCAGCTCTCCCCGGATGTCGGCGACGCTCACGAGCTCGGGAAAGCCACCGCCGGCGGCGCGGGCGATCTCGTCGGTGTCGCGCCGTAGCTCCGGGGGAATCACACGGAGCCCGAGAGCCGCGTAGACGCCTTCCTCGTCCTCGTGGGTCGTCACCGTGCCGTCCGCCGCGGTGATCCCGTGCTCGGAGACGGACATCCCCATTCCCGCCGCGCGCTCGCGCAAGCGCGTGTTGTGCGCCGCCGAGCCTGTGAGGTGTTGCAACAGGTTGCCGAAGGAGGCCGGTGGAGACAGGCGAAGTTCCACGGGCAGGCCGATATGCGTCTCGACCACACACCGCTGAGCACCCCGCGACAGAACCCGCGCAACCGTGGGGTGGTCGGCGAGCGCCTGAGCAACCTCCCGCGGGCGGCTCGTCGCGACGGCCAGGTCCGCGTCTTTGGCCGTCGGCGCTCCGCGGCGCAGGCCACCGGCGATCTCCGCGCGCTCGACGAAGGGAAGGGCCCCCAGGTCGGCGACCAGCCGCTCGGCGATCGGCAGAGCCCGCCCGATGGACACCCGCGGCTCCGGCTCCTGCCCGGCGGCCAGACCCGCGAGCTGGGAGCGGATGCTCTCCGCGGTGCGGGGTCCGATTCCGGAGACCGCCGTCAGCCCCTCCTCAGACTCTGCCCGCACCCGAAGCGACTCGATGTCCGTGACGTCGGCCTCCTGCCAGAGCGCCCGGGCCCGCGCCGGGCCGATGCCCCCGATCCGCGCGACCGCCGCCAGGCCGCGGGGCACCCGCGCGGCGAGCTTCTCCAAGGCGGCGATCTCTCGGGTTTCGACGAGCTCGCCGATCTTCGCCGCGAGCGCGTCACCGATGTCCGCCAGGTCCGTCGCCCGACCGGCTCGCGCCAGCTGGGCGACCGATCGCTCTTCGCCGGCCACGCGGACCGCCGCGCGCCGGTAGGCCATGATCCGGTGGCGCAGGGCCCCGTCGAGTTCAAGCAGGTCCGCCATCAGGTGAAAGGCCCGCGCGACCTCCCCGTTGGTGACCTCTTCGGCCGTCGCCACGATCCGACTATAGCCTTGTCGGGTACTACCGATATCGTGATCAGCAGCGCGTCCGATACGCCGTGCGCCCCGGCGACGCCGCGCCCCCACCCACCCCAGGAGCAGAGCGCCAGATGAAG
>JAHEIS010000191.1 GCA_024639225.1 Actinomycetes bacterium
ATGTCTCGAATTCGGCGTATTCGGCCGGGCGAAACCGAGGGTCGACTTCGAGCGCCCACGGCAGATCGCTCGGGCCACCGAAGATCTCCTGGTTGAACCAGTTGCCGATCCGGCCGATCGCCTGGGCGACCGGGATGCCCGGGATGACCGCGTCGATCACGTCCCAGAGGCGGTCACCGCTGATGCCTCTGCGACGTGCTTGCCACACGCCGGCTGCGACCCCGAGAAGGAGCCCCCCTGGAATCCCCAGGCCACCGTTCCAGATCGCGAAGGCCTCGAGCGGAGAATCGGTGTACATCTTCCAGTCGGTGATGACGTGATAGAGCCTGGCGCCGATCAACCCAGCGGGAACGCCCACGGTTCCGATCGACGTGATGTCATCAGGATCCCCACCCCGAACTTCCCATCGCCGCCGGGCTATCTCCACCGCCGCCAGAACGCCGAGGGCGATCATCAGACCGTAGTAGTTGAACCGCAACGGGCCGATGCTGAAGCTGTTGCCGGGCGGCGGCGGGATCGAGGCCAGGAAGAAACTCACCGAAGTGGAACCGTTGTACGGCGGATGTCCAATCCCATTTCGACGAAGTTCTCGATCGGCCGGTTGTAGCCGCGATCGAGGTGATGGGTGCCGGTGAGCGTCGTGGTTCCGGTGGCCGCTGCTGCTGCGAGCACGTAGGCGAATCCGCCTCGTATGTCGGGAACAACCACGTCAGTTCCCTTGAGATCGCTCTGGCCCTGAACGATCACTGAACACGGGGTGGAGGATCCCACGAATCTGCTGTCGATGCTGCCCAGCGCTGTGGTGTACATCTCGATCTTGGCGCCCATTTGGTTCAAGGCCGGCACGTAGGTAAACCGGTTTTCGTACACGGTCTCATACATCACTGACAGGCCATCACACTGGGTGAAGAGGGCAACCATCGGGGATTGCCAATCGGTCATGAAACCGGGATGGGTGTCGGTTTCGACAGCCGCTGGTTTGAGTTGGTCTGCCCAGGCGGAGATCGAAGCGTCTGTTATCTCGAATTGCGCTCCCATGCCGTGGAGGGTGGAGATTGCGGTGACCAGCCGGTCCTGGCTGCATCCGTGCACGGTGACTCGGCCGCCGGTGATCAGCCCGGCAACCAGGTAACTGAACGCCTCGATCCGGTCGCCCTTCAGCTTGTGGCTGGCACCCGAGAGCGTGTCGACACCGTCGATGATGTACCGCCGGTTGGGTCGCATTTCGATCCGAGCGCCCATTCGCTGGAGGAACAGTGCGAGCTCGATGATCTCAGGCTCTGTTGCCCCACCGTCGAGGACGGTGCGGCCCTGGGCCAAGACGGCCGACATCAACACGGTTTCGGTAGCTCCGACCGAGGGATAGGGGAGCTTGATGTGAGCTCCTTTCAGCCGGTTCGCTTTGGCCTCGAGACCTTCGTCGGTGATGGTGATCTGGGCCCCCATTTTGGTGAGCGCGTCTACATGGAAGTCAACCGGTCGCGATCCGATGTCGTCCCCTCCGACCAGAGGAACGAACGCTTCTCCGACTGTGTGCAGCAGTGGGCCGATCATCAGGATCGGGATCCGGTTCATTCCGCTGAAGCGCAGCGGCACCCGGCTGCTGTGCAGACTCGAGGGGTCCACAGTGACCTGATTGTCTGGTGTGCGTTCCACGGCGCAACCGAGGCTGGTGAGCATGTTGCAGGTGATCTCGACATCCCCGATGTCGGGCACGTTGCTGACCGTTGACGGGGTCGTACCCAGCATCGATGCGACGAGGTGTTTGGTGACTGCGTTCTTTGAACCCCGGACCGTCACGTCACCGGTGAGGGGTCCGGTTGGGTTGACCACCCAGGCGGCGGTGTCGGTCACCTCGGCGTCGGTCGATTCACTCACGGCAGGATCGCTCTCTCGGGGCGGGTCTTGGTTTCTTGGAGGAGTGTACGCGGAGGCCATCGTCGGCCACCGTAGTTCCCTCGACACCTCACGCAGTGGAGGGCCGCTACGCCTGGGAGCGCGTCAGACTTTGAGCGAAAGCCGAGCCAGCTGCTTGCGTAGCGGGCTGATCCCATTCAGGAGTGCTTGAAGCCGCCGGACCGGGTGGAGCGGCCCCATGTCTGAGCTGGGCACGACCGATTTCATGCGTACCAGTTCTGCCATGTCGAATGCGATGTTGTAGATGGCCAAGCGTTCGACGATGCGTGGATGTTCGAACAGTTCGGGGTAGTCCTCGGCGAGCCAAGACGGAACATCTTCGAAGTCCGCGTATCCAAGACTCGGAGCGACATCGGCGGGAACGTGAGCCTCGGGGTACCGAAGGAACCGCAGCAACACGTCGAGTTCGAGATCCGGGGGAGCCCCTCTCGACCATTCGAAGTCGAGCAGGGCGCTGAGCCCGTTGATATCCACCATGACATTCTCAAAGGTCAGATCACCATGGATCAGCGTCCGCTGGTGATAGTCCTCGAGTGCGGTCCCGTGGTCATTCACTAGATCGGCAACGTCCTCCAGCAGCATTCGATCAACCTGTTTCCTGGAGATCAGTTCGTCGCAGGCCATCAAGATCGGGACCACCGGGCTCACCGCAGATGGATCGAGCAGATGCGGATTCTCGTGCA
>JAHEIS010000192.1 GCA_024639225.1 Actinomycetes bacterium
CCTCGCTTTCGATCGGATTCTGCGTCGCCAGCACGAAGAACGGGCTCGGCACACCATGGGTCTCGCCGGCGATCGTCACGTGGCCCTCGGCCATCACCTCGAGCAGAGCGGACTGCACCTTGGCCGGCGCACGGTTGATCTCGTCGGCCAGGACGAAGTTGGCGAAGACCGGACCGAGGCGGGTGCTGAAGCCGGAGTTCTGGTCGAGCACCTGACCGCCGACCACGTCGGGCGGGACGAGGTCGGGCGTGAACTGGATCCGTGAGAATTGGCCGCCCATGACCCGCGCAACCGTTTCGAGCGTGAGGGTCTTAGCCAGACCCGGTACGCCCTCCAGCAGCACGTGCCCTCTACCGAGCAGCGCCACGAGAATGCGGTCGAGCAAGCGATCCTGGCCGACGATCACTCGGCGAAGCTCGTACAGAACCGCCTCGAGCTGCTCGCGGGGCGGGGCGGAGCCCGCCGGAACCGGCGTTGGCTCTTCTTGACTTTCTGGCATGGGAACCTCTCTGAGTTAGTCGACGCTCTCGAGTAGCGTCCTGACGCGCGAGGAGGGAACGGCGAAACCAATACCGACGTTGCCCCTGATCGGAGCGGCGATTGCGGTGGGAATCCCCACGAGGCGACCGCGGAGATCGAACAGGCCGCCCCCGGAGTTGCCGGGGTTAATCGGCGCATCGGTCTGGATCATGGGAATGCCGTTGCGCTCATTGACCCGGCCGACAGCGCTCACGATGCCGGCGGTCACCGTGCCGGGAAGATCGAACGGGCTGCCGATCGCGAACACCTGGTCGCCAATCTGCAGGCCGCCATCGGGCTCGGCGGCCACCTGCGCACCGGGACCCGCCACGCCGTTTGGCCGAAGGATCGCGAGGTCCTGCTGCGGATCGCTGGTCTCGACCAACGCGGGAATCCGGCGATTGTCCGCGGTGACGACGGTCACCCGGCTCGCGGTGCCCACGACGTGCTGGTTGGTGACGATCAGCCCTCGCGGCTCCACGATGACGCCGCTGCCGGAGCTCCCGCCGGAGATCACCTGAACCACCGACGGTGCTGCGGTGCGCACGGCGTCGGAGAGGCCGATCTGCTCATTGGCCCCGGCCGCCGCGGCCGTGGGGAAGGACTGGGCACTCGCCTCGATCGGCGGCGGGTCGTCCTTGACCACGGTCGCCACGAGCGCGCCGATGCCCCCGGCGCCGATCAGGCCCACGACCATCAGCGCGGCAAGGCCTCGTCGGCCGTTGCCGGAGCGAAGGCGCTGACGGGGGTGCGAGGCGCTGCTCACGGGCGCGGGCCCCGCCAGGGGCGGAAGGCTCCTGTGCCGCGTGGGCGGAGGCTGGCTCAACCCGGGCAAGCCCTCAACGGGACGCGGGCGCGACTCCAGGTCGGGAAGGCCTTTGCCGCTCTCGGAACGTGGCGGTATCGGCGGCAGGGACGGGGCCATGGCGAGAAGTTGTAGCGCGGTGAGGTGAAAGCCCGGTTAAACGGCCGATTAGGTCCGCCTTAAGGGACACCCATCAGGCCGTCGTGCTCCGGGGCAGGTCGGCAAGCTGATCGGCGAGGCCGTCGGCGAGCTCCGCGCGCCGAATCGCACGCGCGGCGCGAATCCTCAGACGGTCGAGCGTCGCCTGCTCGTCCGGCCCGACATCGTCCTGGCCAGCGCGCTTCTCGAGCTCCTCGACGCGGGCTGTCAGCGCACGAACCTGCCGCCACAAGTCGTCGGCGATCTCGTCCGCGCGGCCGTTCATCGCCGGGCGCTCACCCATCTGACGCGGGCGCGTCCTCGGTGGAGCCGGGGGAGCTCTCCGACGACGCCTGGGAGCCCTCGCTAGAGGAATTGCCCCTGCCCCGGCGCCTGCGGCGCCGCCGGCGACGTGGCTTTGGCTGCGACTCACTGACCGTCTCGGTCGACGCGTCGTCGGTCGCCGAGGCCCCGTTCGCCGAGGCGGTGCCGGCCGCCTCCTCGGTGCGCAGGCGCCGGCGGCGGCGGCGCCTGCCGCTGGAGTTGCGCTTGCGCCCCTCCCCAACGCCGATCACATCGGCCTCGGGGAGCCGGGGAAAGCGATTCCGCAGGGAGTTCCAGGCCCGCTTGGAGTGCAGGGCACGGGGGTGAAGAGCGCCGATCGCCGCCCGAAGGGACCGGCGCGCGTCCGGCGTCGTGAAGTCGATGGAATCGAGGTAGCCACGAAGCTGCGCCCATCCACCGCAGGCCCCCGCCGCGCGGGCGGCGAGGCGGATGTGCTCGCTGCGCACGGGCACATCGTCACGGCCCAGCGAAACCAACAGGCGTGCCGCCTGGCCGAGCCTGAGCGACACCTCGCCATCCGGCGGCACAGGGTCCGGCGGCGGATCACCGGCGGCCCGCAGCCAGGTCGCGATCAGCGCCAGCTCACCGCCGTTGCTGATCAGGTGGTGGGCTTCCCAGGCCGCGATACGAGCGACTTCCTGGTTGCGGCCCGGGCGATTGTCGTCGGCCAGGGCGCGCGAGATCTCCCAGGCCCAGGCAGGCGCCCACTCGGAGGCCTCGTTCAGCGCTCCCCACCGACGGCGATCACCGGCTCGGCCCATCTGCTCCACGGAGCTGAG
>JAHEIS010000098.1 GCA_024639225.1 Actinomycetes bacterium
TCCCCGATGCGCACATGGGCAAGAAGGGCACCCCGACAATGGGTGGCCTGCTCATCCTCCTGGCGACCACCGTCCCGTTCGTGGTCCTGTCGGGGCGCAGCACGGAGTCGATGCTGGTGCTCTTCACGGCCCTCGGTTGCGGAGCGATCGGGTTCCTCGACGACTGGACGAAGATCGTCCGCCGCCGGTCGCTCGGCCTCGCCGGGCGGTGGCGCATGGTCGGCCTCGCGGGGATCTCGCTGGTCCTCGCGTTTGCGGCCATCGAGATCGTCGGTCTGGAGACGACCCTCGACGTGCCGGTCGTGAACCAGTCGTGGAACATCGGACCGATCGCCTACGGGGGGCTGGTCTTCCTCGTCGTCGCCGGCTCGGCGAACGCGTTGAACATGACCGACGGCCTCGACGGGCTCGCCGCCGGTACGGCCGCGATCGCCCTCGGGACCTACGTCGCGATCGCGTTCGTCACCGAGCAGCGCGATCTCGCCATCTTCGCCGCGACGATGGTCGGGGCATGCGTGGGCTTTCTCTGGTTCAACTCGTTTCCGGCCCAGGTCTTCATGGGCGATGTCGGCTCGTACGCGCTCGGCGGGGCGATCGCTGCGCTGGCCATCATGACCAAGACGGAGATCCTGCTCGTGGTCATCGGCGGCGTCTTCGTGATGGAGACCCTGTCGGTGATGATCCAGGTCATCGTCTTCAAGCGGACGCGGCGGCGCGTCTTCCTCATGACGCCCCTCCACCATCATTTCGAGATGGCGGACTGGAGCGAGACGAAGATCATCGTGCGCTTCTGGCTGCTCGCTTCTCTCTTCGGCGCCACCGGTTTCACGCTCTTCTTCCGGGACTTCACTCTGTGAGCCGGGTCCTCGTCGTCGGGTTGGCCACCTCCGGCCGCGCCGCGGCCCTGCTGCTGGCCCGTCAGGGACACGAGGTCATCGCCGTCGATGCCGCCGAGGTGCGCGCCGACGAGTTGGAGGCCGTTGGGGTCGAGGTCCGGGCACCGTACGACGCCGCGGTCACTGACATCGAGTTGGTCGTCAAGAGTCCCGGCGTTCCCGCGACCGCTCCGCCGGTCGCGGCCGCAATAGAGGCGGGGGTACCGGTCATCAGCGAGATCGAGCTCGCGGCAGGTCTGCTCGAGAACCCCCTGATCGCTGTGACAGGCACCAACGGCAAGACGACCACGGTCGAGTTGACCGCGGCGCTGCTGCGGGCGGCGGGGATGCCCGCCCGGGCCTGCGGAAACCAGGGCACCCCGCTGAGCGGCCTCGTGGGAGAGGTCGATCCGGACGAATGGCTCGTCGTCGAGTGCTCGAGCTTTCAGCTGGAGGACACGCGCGACTTCCATCCCCGAGCGGCGGCGCTGATCAATATCACGCCGGACCACCTGGATCGCCACGGCACTCTCGCCGACTACGCCGCCGCGAAGATGCGCATCTTCGCCAATCAGGTTCTCGGCGACCTCGCGATCCTTCCCGACGGCATGGATGCGCCCGGCGGCGCCCCGGCCCGGCGGGTCACCGGCGCCCCCGCGCCTGACGCGGTCGCCTGGTCGGACGGCGGCCTCCACCTTGTGGGCTACGGCAAGCTCCTCGACTGGGACGACGTTCCGTTGAGGGGGGCCCACAACCGGCAGAACGCCATGATCGCGGCCGCTCTCGCCGCCCACGCCGGCGCGGGCGCGGACGGCATCGCCGCGGGCCTGCGTGCGTTCACCGGGGTGCCGCACCGGCTCGAGGTCGTGGGTGTGGCCGACGGGGTGACGTACGTGAACGACTCCAAGGCGACGAATCCCGATGCGGCCATCGCCGCTCTCGACGCCTACCCGTCCGGCGTCCACCTGGTCGCCGGAGGACGGGGCAAGGGCACGGCGTTCGATGCGCTCGCCGCCGCCGCTGAGGGCGTCGTACGCGCCTACCTCATCGGCGAGACGGCGGCGGACCTCGCCGAGGCCCTCGCGGCGGCGGGTATCGCCCACGAACGGCACGTCGATCTCGCCGCCGCGGTGATGGCGGCGGCCTCCGCGGCGGGCGCCGGAGAGACGGTCCTCCTCGCGCCGGCTTGCGCCAGCTTCGACCAGTTCAGTTCGTTCGAGGAGCGGGGAGAGGCCTTCCGTGCGGCGGCCCGACAGGTTGGAGCCGCTTGACGCGGCGGTTCCGGGGCCGGGGGCGCGGCCGTGCATGATGCCGAGCTGATCAGCCTCGCACTGATCCTGGGCGCGGCGGTCGCCTCCCAGCTGGTCGCCGCCTGGATCCGGATCCCGTCGATCGTGCTGCTTCTGATCTCGGGTTTCACGCTCGGGGTCACGGATCTGATCGACCCCGACGAACTCCTTGGTGAGGAACTGCTGGTCGCGCTCGTGTCGGTCTCGATCGGGGTGATCCTGTTCGAGGGCGGCCTGACCCTGGATCTGCGCGAGCTCCGCGGGAGCGTGAGCCGGGTCGTGCTCCTGCTGGTCTCGGTCGGCGTAGTGCTGACCTGGCTCGCGGGGGCCGTCGGTGCGTACGTGGTCTTCGAGATGTCCTGGGAGATCGCCCTGGTGCTCGGCGCCGTGCTGGTCGTGTCGGGCCCGACGGTCGTGTTGCCCATCCTGCGTCAGGTGCGCCCGCGGGGGCAGGTGGCCTTCATCCTGCGCTGGGAGGGCATCCTCGTCGATCCCATCGGCGTGATCCTGGCCGTACTGGTCTTCCAGGCGGTCGTCGCGGGACGCGAGCCGACGAACCTCGAGATCATCCAGCGCTACGGCATCAACCTGGGGATCGGGGTGGGCGTCGGTATCGCCGGGGCAGCTTTCCTGCTGCTCATCCTCCGCCGGGCCCGACTGCGCTCCGAGCAGGAAGTCGCCTTCACTCTGGCCACGGTCGTCGTGGCCTTCGTCGTCGCCGACGTGCTCGCGCCCGAGGCCGGGCTGGTCTCCGCGACGCTGATGGGTGTTCTGCTCGCCAACCAGCGGTTGCCGATCACGGGCGTCGGCAACCGTCTGCCGGGTCCTCTCCGCCGGCTCGTCCCGGCGCGGCTGCGCCGTGCCCGCCACATCGGCTGGGGGCGGCCGGTCGAGGTCCGCCACATCCTCTCGTTCAAAGAGGCGGTGGGTCTCCTGCTGACCGGAATCCTCTTCGTGCTCCTGGCGGCCCGCGTCGACGCGGGTGAGCTCGGCTCGCTCGCAGCCCGGGCGGTGCCCTTCGTGCTGATCCTCATCGTGATCCGCTTCGTCGCCGTCGCCATCGCGACGCTGCCGACCCGGATGAGCATGGCCGAGCGACTGTTCATGTCGTGGATGGCGCCGCGGGGGATCGTGGCCGCCTCGACGGCGTCGGTGTTTGCCCTCTCCTTCGTCGAGCTCGCCGAGGAGGACCCCGATCTGGCGTTCACCGGGGCGGAGGACATCGCCACGATCACGTTCCTGGTCATCGTGGCGACCGTCGTCCTGTACGGGGTTAGCGCCGGACCGCTGGCCCGGCGGTTGGGCCTGACCGTGTCGGGCGCGCCGCGCGTGCTGATCGTCGGCGCCCACGCGTGGGGCCGCCGTCTCGCCTCGGCGCTGGCGGGGCAGAAGATCCCGGTCACCGTGTGGGCTGCTCAGCCGGGGAGCGGCCGCCTCGCCGCGGCCGAGGGGCTCGATGTCTTCTCGGAGGATCTGCTGTCGGCGGATGCCTTCTCTCACCCGCGTCTCAACGAGATCGGCCTCGCGATCGTCCTGACTGACAACGCCGAGTTCAACCGGCTGGCTGTGGCACATCTCAGGGAGTTCGTGCTCCGGGGCGACATCTACCAGGTGCGAACGGCGCGTGGCGGCGAGGGCGGGGGGACACCGGCATTCGGCGACACGGCGACGTCGTCAAACCTGAGAGCGTGGTTCGACGCGGGGGGCCGGATCGAGGCGCTGCCCATCACCGAGGGTATCTGGGAACCACGCACCGACGACGTGCCCATGCTCCTCGTACGCCCGGGCCGGTCCGTCAGGGTTCTCACCGACCGCAAGGCCATCCGGGCGACACCTCCCGGCACGACGGTCAGCCGCCCCGGGACGGCTGACATGACCGGCGTCGACCGGGGCGGCGAGCGCAGCCGCCTGCGCCGCTTTCTCGAGCGGATCGGGCTGCTGCGCCGCCGCCCGGCATCGGCGCGTGGCGACGGCAGCTCTCCCGTCGTCATCGCCATGGTCGGTGCGCAGACGACTGATCCGGAGAGCATCTCCTTCACCGCCTGACACCTCACGCTGGACGCCGCGACAGGATGTCGCGCCACGGGGGCGAAGAGGGACCAGATGCCCGCCCCTCCGGCCCGACACTCCGAGCGACGTCTCGCTCCGGAGCGCGCGTTGACGATCGCCGTCTTCGCCCTCGTTCTCTTCGGTCTGGTGATGGTGTACTCGGCGTCCAGCGCCGGTGCCGTCGTGAACGGCGGCAGTCCCACGTTCCTGCTCCAGCGCCAGCTCGTGTACGCGGCGGTCGGGCTCATCGGCTTCGCCATCGCGATGCGGCTACCGCTGACGTTTCTCCGCAAGCTCGGGCCACCGCTGCTCGGCCTCGCGGTGCTGGGGCTCGTGCTCGTCCTGATCCCGGGAATCGGACACGAGGCCAACGGCTCGCAACGGTGGATTCTCATCGGCTCGCTGGGTCAGCTCCAGCCGTCGGAGTTCGCCAAGCTGGCGTTGGTCCTGTGGATCGCGCAGGCGGTCGCCCGCGCGCCTCGGCGAGTCGCCCGCGGCGAGGGCCTCGTCCCGTTCATGGTCGTGACGACCTTCCTCTGCCTGCTGATACTGGTCGAGCCGGATCTGGGGACGGCGATGCTCGTCTTCGCCATCGCGCTGACCATGCTCCTGGTCGCGGGTGCCCAGGCCCGGCACGTCGCGTTGATCATCGCTGGCGCGACCGCGCTCGCCCTCGTCGCCGTGGTCGCCGCGCCCTATCGCCGCGCCCGCTTCACCGCGTTCCTCGACCCCTGGGCCGATCCCGACGGCGCGGGCTTCCAGAGCGTCCAGGCCCAGCTGTCGGTCGCCTCCGGCGGTGTCACGGGCGTCGGACTGGGCGACGGTGTTCAGAAGGTCTTCTACCTGCCGGAGGCGCACACGGACATGATCCTGGCCATCATCGGCGAGGAGCTCGGGCTGCTCGGGATCGTCGGCGTGCTGGGCGCTCTGGCCGTGATCGCCGTATCCGGTTTCGCGATTGCCCTGCGTGCGGAGGACCCGTTCTGTCAGCTCGCCGCCTCGGGTATCACCACCGCCATCGTTTTTCAGGCAATAATCAACGTTGGCGCGGTGCTCGGCGTGATGCCGATCACGGGGGTCCCGCTGCCGTTCGTCTCATTCGGGGGCAGCAGCCTCCTGGTTCTCCTGATCTCCGCTGGACTCCTCGTCAACATCGGAAACCGCTCCGGCCACGCCCCCCGACTCCGGGTCATCGACGGGGGCGCGGGTCGTGATCGCGGCCGGCGGGACGGCGGGGCACGTGATGCCGGCGCTCGCAGTGGCCGACTCGCTCACCGCGCGCGGGGCTGACGTCACCTTCATCGGTCTGGCCCGCGGCAGCGGTTCGGGTCTCGTCAGGGCGGCCGGATACGACGAGCGGACGCTGCCGCTCAAGGGGCTCCGGCGTCGGATGAGCGTCGCCAACATCGGGGCGCTGGTGCTTGCTGCGCTCGCCCTGCCCCGGGCGGCCGCCGAACTGCGGCGCCGGCGCGCGGACGTCGTGATCGGGGCCGGAGGCTACGTCGGGGGCCCGGTCGCGCTCGCCGCCTGGCTGAGCCGGCGGCCGGTCCTGCTGACCGAGGCCGATTCACATCTCGGCCTGGCGAACCGCCTCGTCGCCCCCCTGGCCCGCCGCGTCGCGCTCGCCTTTCCGCTCCGGGGGCGCCGGGGTGCCAAGTGGCAGGTCGTCGGCCGACCGGTGAGCACAGCCGTGCGCGAGGCGACGCGCACGGCGGGCCGCGTCGCCTTCGGCATCCCGGACGACGAGACGGCGATACTCATCATGGGGGGGAGTCAGGGCGCCCGTCAGCTCAACAACGCGGCCGTCGCCGCGTTCTCGTCAGACCCTCCGTTCCACGTGATCCACGTCGCGGGCCCCGGGCAGTACGACGAGGTCCACCGCAGCCTGGGCGATGCCGGACCGCGCTACCGGCTGTTCCCGTACCTCGACAACCTTCCCCAGGCGATCGCCGCCGCGGACCTCGTCGTCTCGCGGGCAGGCGGCTCGGTGTTCGAGATCGCCGCCATCGGACGCCCATCGGTGCTGGTCCCCTATCCGCACGCGACGGCCGACCACCAGACGACCAACGCGCGCTGGCTGGCGGAAGCGGGCGCGGCCGTCATCCTCGCCGATGACCTCTGCACGGGAGACCGTCTGCGCGAGATCGTCGGCGCGCTGCTCGCGGACGAGCCCCGCCTGGCCTCCATGTCCGCCGCCGCGCGCGCCAACGGTCGACCTGAGGCGGCCGACCGAATCGCTGAGATGGCGCTTGAACTCGCGGGCTGAGTCGCCCCGACCCCGCCCGCGGCCGATCCATCTGGTCGGCATCGGCGGCGCCGGGATGAGCGGCATCGCCCGACTCGCCGCCGAGATCGGCTACACGGTCTCCGGAACCGATCGTGAGGAGTCGCCGACGCTCGAGGCGCTGAGGTCCGCGGGTATCGATGCCCGCGCCGGCCACGGGGCCAGGGCCGTGCCGGCCAACGCGCAGACGCTGGTCATCTCGAGTGCGGTCCCGCCCGACAACCCCGAGCGTGTCGCCGGCGCCGAGCGTGGGCTCGAGGAGATCCATCGCTCCGAGCTGCTCGCCGAGCTGATGGGCGCACGGCGCGGCCTGGCCGTGGCCGGCGCGCACGGCAAGTCGACGACGAGCGGGATGCTCGCAGTGATCCTGGACGATCCCTCCGCCTGCGTCGGCGCGGTGATCGCCGGCGGGGGAGGCACCGGCGCCCGCTGGGGAGATGATCCCTGGTTCATCTCCGAGGCCGACGAGTCGGATCGCTCGCTGCTCAACCTGGTCCCCGAGGCGGCGATCCTGTTGAACGTCGACCTCGACCACCATGCGGAGTACGCGGACGTCGACGAGGTGGCCGGAGTCTTCGCGCGCTTTCTGAGCCGGCTGCCACCCGACGGGCTCGTGATCGCCGGCCCCGACCCGCGCGCCCGGGCCCTCGCCGCCGCGGCACCGTGCCCCGCTCGCCTCATCGGCCCGGGCGAAGGGGCGTTCTGCACGCCGGTGGACATCGCGGACGGCGGCTTCACGCTCGTCTGCGCCGATGGGCGCCGCCGCGACGTCCGCCTCGCCGTCCCGGGTCGCCACAACGTCGACAACGCCTGCGCCGCGATCGCCCTCGCCGACTGGTGCGGGGTCGATCTGGCGCGGGCCGCTGAGCGAATCGCCGGCTTCACCGGGGTCGGGCGGCGCTTTGAGCTCCGGGGCGCCGCGGGCGGCGTGACGATCGTCGATGACTACGCCCACCATCCCGCCGAGGTGCGGGCCACCATCGCGGCCGCCCGGGAGCGGTCCGCGGGGCGCGTGATCGTCATCTTCCAGCCGCATCTCTACTCGCGCACGCGCGCTCTCGGCCCCGACTTCGCCCGGGAACTCTCCGCCGCTGACCTGGTGATCGTGACCGGGATCTACGCAGCCCGGGAGTCCCATGACCCCACTGTCAGCGGTCGCGACATCGCCGAGGCCGTCTCGGGTGTCCCGGCGCGCTACGTTGACGCTCTCGATGATGTGCCTGGGCAGGTCGTTCCTTGCCTCCGCGCCGGGGATCTCGTCCTGACAATGGGTGCGGGAGATGTCACTCGCCTCGGAGGGGACCTCGTGTCGGAGGTCGAAAGACACATCAATGGTGGACACTTCCCATCCGGCGACGCCTCCTGAGCTCGAACGCGGGGCCTCGCTCGCCCCTCTGACCACGATCCGCGTCGGCGGACCGGCCGACTACCTCGCCGGGGCCTCCTCATTCCGCGCCGTGGTCAGGGTGCTCGGCTGGGCCCGGGCCCGCGATCTGCCGGTCGCGATCATCGGCCGCGGCTCGAACCTGCTCGTGAGCGACGAGGGCTGGCGTGGTGTGGCGCTGCGTCTGCACGGGCGCCTGACAGCGATATCGGTGCGTGGTACGGACGTCTGGTGTGGCGGTGGCGCATCGCTTCCGCGGGCGGTCCAGCGGGCCGCGAAGGCCGGGCTCACCGGGCTGGAATGGGGCGCGAGCATTCCTGGGACGGCCGGGGGAGCCGTGGCCATGAATGCCGGCGCCCACCGTTCGGATCTCTCGGAGATTCTCCGTTGGGCGGTGGTCTGCTCCGCCGACGGCCGACGCCGCGTCGGGCCGCGCGAGCTCGATCTGGGGTACCGCCGCTCGTCGGTCGCGGCGGGCGAGGTCGTCGCCGCGGTGTCGTTCGGGCTCTCACGCGGACGGCCCGAGGTCATCGCCGGACTGCTCGATGAGTTCCGCGGCTATCGGCGATCGAGCCAGCCCCAAGGCGTACGTACCTTCGGGAGCGTCTTCACCAATCCGGAGGGCGACTCGGCGGGGCGTCTGCTGGAGCACGCCGGATGCAAGGGGCTCGCGGTCGGTGAGGCCCGCTTCTCGCCCGTGCACGCCAACTTCATCGAGGCTGCCCCGGGCACGCGCTCACAGGACGTGCTGGCCCTGATGCGGGCGGGGCGCGACCGTGTCCTGTCAGCCGGCGGACCGCGCCTGACGGCGGAGGTCCGCTATCTCGATCCCGAGCGCGGGATCATCCCGGCCCCTCTCGACGAGATCGCCGGGGAGGCCGGGTGAGGCGCATGGTGCGCGGCGTGTCGCGCCGCATCCCACGTCCGGCGGTCAGCCGCTCCGCCGTCGCGCTGTGGGGCGTCGTCGGCAGCATCGCGGCGGTCGGCCTGTGGGTCGTCCTCAGCGGCCCCATGGGCGATTTCCGCACCGTCACCCTGACCGGCTACGACCGGGACGACCGGGACGAGATCGAGCAGCTGGTCGACGATGCGGTGCGTCGCGGCAACGTGATCAGCATCCCCGACCAGGAGGTGCTCCGCGCCGCCCGCTCCTCACCGTGGATCGACCATGTCGCCTTCCGCCGCCGCTTTCCCCTGACGCTGGAGGTCGCGGTGCTGCCGGCCCGTGCGGTCGCCGTCGCCGTGCCGCCGAAGGGCAAGTCGATGCTGGTCTCCGGGCGCGGCCTCATCCTCGGGCCGGCCGGGAAGAATCCGAAGCTCCCGCGCATCCGCCTGTCCGGGGCGGCCCCCGCGCCCGGCGAGCGCCTCCCCCGACCCTCTCGCGCCGGATGGCGCTTCGTGCGCGCCGCCGAGGGGACCGACGTCTACGCCCGGCTGCGTGGACTCCGGCTTCGTGACGGGGAGCTCATCGGTCATCTCGTGGAGGGCCCCGAGCTCGTGATCGGCCCGCCGGAGCAGCTCCGGGCAAAGGCCCTGTCGCTCAACGCGGTCTACGGCCGCCTTGCTCCCGGGGAGCGCCGCGAGGCGGCGTATGTGGATGTGAGCTGGCCCGAGCGGCCCGCGGTCGGCGGCCCGTCGCCGCCTGCGGAAGAACAGCTGGTCGACGCCAC
>JAHEIS010000012.1 GCA_024639225.1 Actinomycetes bacterium
CATCTCCCAGTCCGAACTGGAGGAGGGGATCCTGCGTGTGATCGCGGGCCCCGAGAAGAAGAGCCGCCTCCTCGGGGAGAAGGAGAAGGTCATCACGGCCTACCACGAGATGGGCCACGCTCTCGTCGGCCACTTTCTGCCCAATGCCGATCCGGTCCACAAGATCAGCGTGATCGCCCGCGGCCAGGCCCTTGGCTACACGATCTCCATGCCGCGTGACGACACCTTCCTGACGACTCGCGCGCAGCTGCAGGACACCATGGCCATGACCTTGGGTGGGCGCGCCGCCGAGGAGCTGGTCTTCGACGAGATCACGACGGGAGCCGCGAACGACCTCGAGAAGGTCACCTCCACCGCCAAGCAGATGACCATGCGTTTCGGTATGTCGGACAAGCTCGGTCCGCGCGTGCTCGGCGCCGACTCCGGCGCGCCGTTCCTGGGGCGCGACATGGGCTCGGACCCGGACTACTCCGAGGACATCGCCCGCGTCATCGACGAGGAGATCCGCCGCCTCATCGAGGACGCTCACCAGCTGGCACGGGACATCCTGGTCGAACACCGCGATCAGCTCGAGAACATCAGCCAGATCCTGTTGCGGCGCGAGACGATCGAGCGCGAGGAGTTCATCCAGTTGCTGGAGGGCGTGCCCGAGGCCGAGGTCTTCCGCTCGCACGACGAGGAGGCGGCCCGCCGCCGCGCCGAGGGCGAGGACGCGCCCGAGGCCTCGCCGAGCTCAACCGGCTCCCGCCTGCCGTACCCGCCCGCTCCGCCCCGCCCGGTCACCGAGACCTGAGCCGTGGCTCGCCGGCCGGCCGGCGAGCCGGACCGCAGCCGCCGACGTTCCGGGCATCGGCTCCGAGGTCGCCGCCGGCTTCTCCGACCACGCGGTCGGCGCGCGTCGCGACCGGCTCCTGACGTGCTCCGCGGGCCGTCGGCTCCTGGCGCGACGCCCTGACCGCCGTGACGCTCGGCGGGGAGTTCCTCGCCAATGCCGGGGCCGGCGACCGCGGCCAGACGGAAGACCCGTGCCGCCATCTTCGACTTCCTCAGTCGCCTCGGGCACGAGTTGGTCCCGACGTCGGCGGCCTCTACGCGCCGGGGTGGCACCCCGGCTTCCCCGCGCCCGTCAACGAGGCCCTGAAGGCGACACCGATCCCCGTCTGACGGCGCGCTCCGATTCCGGGGGCGGCTAGTCTGACCCGGTGGCTTCGCCGCTGGCACACCTCTCGCGCCCCGCGGTGATGGGCATCCTCAACGTGACGCCCGATTCGTTCTCTGACGGTGGCCGGCACCTGGCGACCGATGCCGCCGTCGCGCACCTGCGGGCGATGGCGAGGGCGGGCGCGGCGATCGTCGATGTCGGCGCCGAGAGCACCCGCCCCGGGGCCGCGCGCGTGTCCGGTCCCGAGCAGCGCCGACGCCTGGAGCCCGTGTTCGCCGCGCTTCGTGGGGATCCGCCGGTGGCGATCTCGATCGACACGACCCGCGCCGAGGTCGCCGAGGCCGCTCTGGTCGCGGGCGCCTCGATCATCAATGACGTCAGCGCCGGTCGTGAGGAGCCGGAGATCCTCGACCTCGCCGCCGAGCGGGGCGCGGGCGTCGTGCTCATGCACATGCGGGGAGAGCCGGGAACGATGCAGGAGGACCCGCGCTACGACGACGTGGTGGGCGAGGTTGCCGCCTTCCTGGCCGCGCGGGCGGCGCACGCCCGCGACTGCGGCATCGCGCCGTCCGCGATCATGCTCGATCCCGGCATCGGGTTCGGCAAGACGCTCGCGCACAATCTGGCGCTCCTGCGAGGGCTCTCCCGGATCGTGGAGCTCGGCCACCCCGTTCTCGTCGGGATCTCCCGCAAGAGCATGCTCGGTGCGCTGACCGACCGACCGTCCGTCCAGGACCGACTCGCCGGGTCGCTGTCCGGGGCCCTCGCGGCGGTCGCGGCGGGCGCCTCCGTCGTGCGGGTCCACGATGTGCGCGATACCGTCGATGCCTTGGCCGTCTGGGGCGCCATCCACGGGGAGGAGACCGCGTGAGCGTTCAGGGAAGTGATGCCGAGGTCGCGATCCTCGGCCTGGAGGTGTTCGGACGCCACGGGGTGTTTCCGGCCGAGCGGGAACTCGGCCAGCGGTTCATCGTCGATCTCGTGGTCGACCTCGACCTCGCCCCGGCGACGGTCAGCGACCGCCTCGAGGACACCGTCGACTACGCGGGCCTGGCCGACGCCGTCGCCGAGATCGTTGGCGGCGAGCCGTTCGCCCTGCTCGAGCGGCTGGCCCAGGTGATCGCCGAGCGCGTGCTGGATGAACCCCATGCCTCCGGCGTCGCCGTCACGGTCCACAAGCCCCACGTCGCGATACCGCACACCGTCGCGGAGTCCCGGGTGACGGTCCGCCGCCGGCGGGGTCGCGCGGGGTGAGGCCGAGGAGCACCTACTGGATCGGCCTCGGTGCGAACCTCGGTGACCCTCCGCGGGCGATGGCCGAGATGCTGGAGGGTCTCGCCCTCGCCGGGGACCGGATCGAGGCGGCCAGCTCTCTCTACCGCACCGCACCGCGCGACCTCGAGGACCAGCCGCCATTTCTCAACGCCGCCGCCCGGCTGTCCAGCGAGGCGGAGCCGCGCGCGCTCCTGGCGCGGGTGAAGAACCTCGAGTCAGCGATCGGTCGTCGGCCCGGCCTCCGGTTCGGCCCCCGGCTCATCGACTGCGATCTTCTTCTGTGGAGCGGCGGAGCCTGGTCGGACGCCGCGCTGGTGATCCCCCACCCGCGTCTGACGGACCGGCGCTTCGCCCTCGTCCCACTCCTGGAGATCGATCCCGATCTCGTCCTGCCGGACGGACGGGGGCTGGCGGAGTGCGAGCGCGCGTTGCCGTACGCCGAGCAGCCGGTGGACCGGCATCTGCCGGGCGAGGCCTGGGCGGCGCTAGACTGGCGCGGTTCCCGACCGGGGGTGGGCGATGTCGAAGACCGATGAACTGGACGAATTCGAGGCCGAACTCGAGCTCCGGCTCAAGCGCGAGTACGCCGATGTCTACCCCCTGTTTCGCTACTGCGTTCTCACCTCCGACGCCACCTACCTCTGCAATGACTACACCCGTGACGTCACGCCCCAGGCGGCCTACCCGATGTTCCGCATCGAGATGGAGGATGTCTGGGTGTGGGACCGCAACCGCCCGACCCGGATCATTCCCAAGGTGGAGATCCACACGAGCCAGGACGTCACCATCGAGGTGCTGCGCGGCGACGAGAATGAGGCCGACGACACGGCGTGAGCATGCTGCTCGTCGTTGACGTCGGCAACACCCACACCGCCGCGGGTGTCTACAGCGGCCGGCAACTCCTGCATGAGTGGCGCCTGTCCACCGAGCGCGACGCGACGGTCGACGAGCTCGCGGGCCGGCACGACCAGATCCTGCGACTGCGCGGCGGCAGCCTCGCGGACATCGACC
Source organism: Actinomycetes bacterium (assembly GCA_024639225.1). Lineage (GTDB taxonomy): Bacteria > Actinomycetota > Thermoleophilia > Miltoncostaeales > Miltoncostaeaceae > JAHEIS01. Next base: position 3,449 of record JAHEIS010000012.1, read on the forward strand.
ACGTCGTTGTCTGCTCCGTCGTCCCGTCGCTCACAGCGGCCTACGCTGATCTCTCGGCCAAGTACATCGACACCGATGCCCTCGTGCTGGGCCCCGACGTCCGCACCGGGATCACGATCCGCATCGACACGCCGGCCGAGCTGGGCCCGGATCGTCTCGCCAACGCCGTCGCCGCGTGGCAGCGCTACGGCACGGCCTGCGTTGTGGTGGACTTCGGCACCGCGACGACCTTCGACGCGATCTCCGCGACCGGCGAGTATCTGGGCGGTGCCATCGCGCCCGGGCTCGAGACGTCGCTGGAGGCCCTCAGCGAGCGGGCCGCGCGCCTGCTCAAGGTGGACGTTCGCCCGCCGGAGAGCGTGATCGGGCGGTCGACCGTGCAGAGCATGCAGTCCGGGCTGGTCTACGGCACCGTCGGTCAGGTCGACGGCATCGTCGGTCGCCTGCGCGCTGAGCTCGGGGATCCGGTGGCCGTCGTGGCGACCGGCGGTCTGGGATCCCTGATCACGCCATTGTCAGAGACGATCGCCGCCCACGATCCCCAGCTCACCCTCGAAGGCCTGCAGCGGGTCCACGAGATGAATGGCGGCGAGCGATGAGGAAGCGGATGCGCCCCGTTCTCGGGGTACGGGCCGAGGCCCACCGGGCTCCACGCCCGCGGCCGGAGGGATGGCCCGTGGCCGACCCGTTCGCCATCGGCGACGTCATGATTCCCAACCGGATCATCCAGGCGCCGCTGGCGGGCATCGCCAATCGGGCCTTCCGGCGTCAGTCCCGGCGCCACGGCGCCGGGGCGACGGTCTCCGAGATGGTGTCGGCCCATGCCCTCGTGCGCGACAACCCCCAGAGCATCGCGATGGCGACCCCCGCCGAGGACGAGTCGCCGGTCGGCATACAGATCTTCGGTGCCGAGCCCCAGGTCATGGCGAACGCCGCGGCGATCGTGGCCGACGCCGGCGCCGACTGGATCGATGTGAACATGGGATGCCCGGTCGGCAAGGTCTGCCGGACCGGGGCCGGATCCGCTCTGCTCGACGATCCGGTCCGCGCCGCCGAGTTGGTCGCGGCGATGGTCGCCGCCGTGGACATTCCCGTCACCGTCAAGATGCGCCGTGGCATGACGCCCGCCACCTCCCGGCCGACCGAGACGGCGCGGGTCTTGGCCGATGCCGGGGCGGCCGCGATCTGTTTTCATCCGCGCGCCGCCGCCGAGGAGTACGCCGGCTCGGCCGACCACACCATCACCGCCGCCGTGGTCGAGGCGGTCGACGTCCCGGTGATCGCGTCCGGAGACGTGAGGACCCCCGAGGAGGCGGCGACGGTCATGGAGAGCACCGGCTGCGCAGCGATCGCGGTCGGCCGGGCGGCCCTCGGGAACCCGTGGGTGTTCGGCGCGATGGTCCGCGGAGAAGCCGTCCCGAGGATGAGCCTCGCCGACACGGCCGTCGAGCTGCGCGGCTACGTCGGGGAGCTGATCGCTCTCCAGGGGGCGCGGCGGGCGAACAAGGATCTCCGCAAGTTCTACCCCTGGTACCTGGCCGGACACGGTTTTCCGGACGAGCGGATGCGCCTCATGCAGACCGCGGATACCGCCGATGAGGCGCTTGATGTCCTCGAGGAGTGGGTCGGTCAACCCACCGCGGCTTGAAAGAGGCACGTAACCTCCAGTAATTTTCGGCGCCGCACCGGGGCGTGCCCGCACCCGAGCCAACAAGGGAAGCTCAAAGATGGATCGCGAAGTCATCCTCACCGAAGAGGGCCACCAGAAGCTCAAGGACGAGATCGAGCACCTCACGACCACCAAGCGTCGCGAGGTGGCCGAGCGGATCAAAGAAGCGCGTGAGTTCGGTGACATCTCCGAGAACTCGGAGTACGACGACGCCAAGAACGAGCAGGCGGCCATCGAGTACCGGATCCAGGTGCTGGAGCAGAAGCTGCGCAACGCCCGGGTGGTGGACAAGAGCGAGGTCTCGACCGACGCCATCTCCGTCGGCTCGGTCGTGAGCCTGCGCGAGAAGGGCAAGCGCAAGAGCATCGACTACGAGATCGTCGGCGCCGCCGAGTCCGACCCGCGCAAGGGCAAGCTCTCCAACGAGAGCCCGATTGGTAAGGCGCTGATGGGGCACAAGGAGGGCGACATGGTCACGATCCCCGCTCCCCGCGGCCCGATCGAGTACAAGGTCGTCAAGATCGCGGCAGGTGCCTGACGATCCGGCCGACGGAGATGAGGCCGGTCTCGCCCGGCTGATCTCCGAACGACGGGCGAAGGCAGAGGCTCTCCGGGCCGCCGGGGGCGACCCGTTCCCACGGTCGTTTCCGGGGCGCATCACGATCGCCGAGGCGCGCGCGATCGGCGAACCGCTGGAATCCGGTGACACGGCCGAAGGCCGCCTGCGGATCGCCGGTCGCGTCACCGCCCGCCGCGGCCAGGGCAAGATGGCCTTCCTCGACATCGAGGATCGCAGCGGCAGCCTCCAGCTCTGGGCCACGCTCGACCGTCTCGGCGAGGATGGCCTCGCCGCGATCACGGGCCTCGACGTCGGCGACATCATCGGGGCCGACGGCCCGATCGCGCGGACCCGCCGGGGCGAGCTGAGCATCGCCGTCGAGTCCTCCCAGCTCCTGGCCAAGGCGCTGCGACCACCCCCCGACAAGCACGCGGGGCTCAGAGATGCGGAGACGCGTTACCGCCAGCGCTACCTCGACCTCATGGCCGATGAAGACGCGCGCGCACTGTTCATCACGCGGGCCCGGGCGATCTCCGGCCTGCGGAGATTCCTCGACGACCGTGGCTTCATCGAGGTGGAGACGCCCGTGCTGCAGCCGGTCGACGGCGGCGCGGCCGCCCGGCCCTTCACGACCCACCACAACAGCCTCGACCGCGACCTCTATCTGCGCATCGCCACCGAGCTGTACCTCAAGCGCTGCATCGTCGGCGGCCTCGAGAAGGTCTACGAGCTGGGTAAGGACTTCCGCAACGAGGGCGTCAGCTTCAAGCACAACCCCGAGTTCACGATGCTCGAGACCTACGAGGCGTACGCCGACTACACCGATGTCGCGGTGATGCTCGAGGAGATGGTCGGCGCCGCCGCCCAGGCGGCGACCGGCGGGATGGTCGTCCCCTGGGGCGACGACGAGATCGATCTGACCCCGCCATGGCCGCGGCGCGACTTCCGCGACGCCATCGGCGAGTCGAGCGGGGTCGACGTGCGGCAGCATGCGGACGCGGATTCCCTCCGCGCCGCGATGCGCGCCGCCGGCTTCGACGCGCCGGAGGGCGCGAGCTGGGCCAAGCTCGTCGACAACCTGCTCGGCCAGTCGCTCGAGCCGACCCTCATCCAGCCGACCATTCTCACGGACTACCCGATCGAGCTCTCGCCGTTCGCAAAGCGCAGCCCCGACGACCCTCACACGGTCGAGCGCTTCGAGGCCTTCTGTGGCGGGATGGAGATCGCCAACGCCTTCACCGAACTCAACGATCCCGACGACCAGCGGGAGCGGATGGCCGTGCTCGCCGCGGAGCTTGCCGGTGGCGACGACGAGGCCCAGCCGGAGGATGAGGACTTCCTCGCAGCGCTCGAGTACGGCATGCCGCCCACCGGTGGCCTCGGCCTGGGCATCGATCGCCTGGTGATGCTCCTGACCGGGAGGACCTCGATCCGCGAGGTGGTGCTCTTTCCCGCAGTGCGCACCTGAGCTTCGCCGGATCGCTCGTGACCGGCTGGAACCGACGCTCGGCCACGACGAGCCCGTGTAAGAGCTCGGAGGCACGACCACCCGGAGCGCGTCAGAGGTGGCAGCCCGTGTGATCCCGCCGCCCGCTCTCAGACGTCGCCGCGACCCTCGGGGTCGGCGTGCATCATCCGCGTTGAGAGTCGGCGAGGAAGGAGATGGTGCGGTCAAGGGCCGCCCCGGCCGCGGCGGCGTCGTAGGCGGGCTGGTCGCTCTCGGCGAACCAGTGGGTCGTACCCGGGTAGTCGTGGCATCTATACGTCAGTCCGTGCAGTGACGCGGCGTGCTCCATCCTCCGACGCGCCGATGGCCGGACGAAACCGTCTGTCCCGGCGAAATGGGCCAGTACCGGTGATGTGGTCAGGGTGAAATCCCCGGCCCGCGCGGCGTAGTAGAGCACCGTGGCGGCGACCGTCGGCGGCGGATGCTGCGCCAGCCAGACCGCCCAGTGGCCGCCCATCGAGAATCCGACGACCGCCGGATCGACCCCGCTGGCGCGCGTGTGGGCGGCCAGTCGTTTCAGGGACCGCTGAAGCACCCGGTACACCGGTTCGCTGCGTCGTGTGCGGCGGAGCTCCTGGGCCTGTTGGTCGGTGTCGGCGGTGCGGCCGTCGTAGAGGTCGACACAGCCGACCACAAATCCGCCCGCCGCGAGCCGATCGGCGTAGCGGGTGAACGACGACGTGAGGCCCCACCATGAATGGATGATCAGAACGGGCGGTCCGGAAGCGCCGGGAGGCAGCGCCACGTAGGCCAGGGCGTCGCTCATCCCGACGACCGGTCCGTCACTCGGATTCGTCGGCTTGGTGCGCCCACCGTCCCGACCGTAGAGCGCGGAGGGTGTTCCAGCGGCTCGGTCCGCCCGTGTCGTCGATGTCGAACCCGACCCGACCGGCGTGGTTGGTCTGGACGGGCCACGCGCCACCAGTGCGTCGGCGTTTCTGGAGGGCGCCCAGCGCATCGTCGAAGCGGTGGTCCCGGGCGAGTCGGACTCGCGGAAGTGATCGAGACCGCGGAGCACGTCGTAGCGCCACCGCGGTGGGAACGACCGCCGGGGCAACCCAGGATGTACGACGGTTCCGTGTCGGTGGGAGATGTCGAGGCGGTGGTAGAGACCTCCGGCCCAGGTGCCCGGCGGGTTCTGGCGAGACAGAAGCTGCGGCCCCCAACCCGTCGTCGCGGCACGCGCGTTCGGCGGCGACGTCCTGCGGGGTGGCGTCGAGGAGATCGCGCCGTGTCTGGCAGCGGATCGCCGGATCGCCGTCCAGCGGCCAGTCCAGGAGCCCTTCCGCCAGCGCTTCGCGGATGGGGTGCTCAGTCGGGAGCTGACTCCGGTGGGCGGAGCGGGGGTGCTGCGGCATGGTCGCACCCAGCCGATGGCGGCTCACCCGTGGTGCGTCGCGATCACGTGTCGATGGCCGCGCGCAGGGACTCGACGATCTCCCTGTCCGCCAGGGTCGTCGTGTCGCCGAGGTCGCGGCCCTCGGCCAGATCGCGCAACAGGCGGCGCATGATCTTGCCCGAGCGGGTCTTGGGGAGCTCCGGCGTCAACACCAGGTCCGCGGGCTTGGCGATCGGGCTGATCACCGTGCCGACGTGGTTTCGGATCTCCTGACGCAGTTCCTCGGTGGGCACGTTGCCGCCGCACAGGATCACGAACGCCGAGATCGCCTGACCGGTCCTCTCGTCGGCCCGGCCGACCACCGCGGCCTCCGCGACCGCCGGGTGGTCGACCAGCGCGGACTCGATCTCCGTGGTCGAGAGGCGGTGGCCCGAGATGTTCATGACGTCGTCGACGCGGCCGAGCAGCCAGATGTCGCCGTCGGCGTCCCACTTGGCGCCGTCGCCGACGAAATACCGGCCGGGATAGCGGCTCCAGTAGGTCTCCCGGAAGCGGTCCTCGTCACGCCAGATCCCGCGGAGCATTCCCGGCCAGGGTTCGGTGAGCGTGAGGTAGCCACCGCCGGGCACGCCGACGGTGTTGCCCTCTTCGTCGACGATCTCCGCGGAGATGCCCGGCAGCGGGCCGCTGGCCGAGCCCGGCTTGGTCGTCGTCACTCCGGGCAGGGGGCTGATCATGATCCCGCCGGTCTCGGTCTGCCACCAGGTGTCGACGATCGGGCAGCGCTCGCCACCGATGTGCACGTGGTACCAGACCCAGGCCTCCGGGTTGATCGGCTCGCCGACCGAGCCCAGCAGCCGCAGCGAGGACAGATCGTGCTTCGCGGGCCATTCCGCGCCCCACTTCATGAACGTGCGGATCGCCGTCGGGGCGGTGTAGAGCTGAGTGACCCCGTAGCGCTCGACGATGTCCCAGAGTCGGTCCTTGTCCCATCCCGCGCGCTCGCCGCCGCCCCGGACATCGGCGCGTGGCGTGTCGGGCGTGCCCTCGTACATCACCGAGGTACACCCGTTGGCGAGTGGCCCGTAGACGATGTAGCTGTGGCCGGTCACCCAGCCGATGTCGGCCGCGCACCAGTAGACGTCCTGCGCGGGCTTGATGTCGAAGACGTACTTGTGCGTGAAAGCGGCGTGCGTGAGGTACCCGCCGGTGGTGTGCATGATCCCCTTGGGCTTGCCGGTCGTGCCCGACGTGTAGAGCAGGTAGAGGAGGTCCTCGGCGTCCATGTGCTCCGGCGGGCACTCGGTCGACTGCCCGGGGACGATGTCGTGCCACCAGACGTCGCGCCCGTCGGCCATCGCGACGGGCTCGGCGTCGTCGCCGATGCGCCGGACGACCAGCGCGTGGTCGACCGTGGGGCACGTCGTGAGCGCTTTGTCGGCGATCGGCTTGAGCATCGACGGGGCTCCCCGGCGCCAGCCGCCATCGGCGGTGATCAGGAGCTTGGCCTCGGCGTCGTTGGTGCGGTCGGAGATCGCGGTCGCGGAGAACCCGCCGAAGACGACCGAGTGAGCGGCCCCGATCCGGGCGCAGGCGAGCATCGCCACCGGCAGCTCCGGGATCATCGGCATGTAGATGCAGACCCGGTCGCCGCGTCCCACGCCGAGTTCCCTGATCGCGTTCGCGGTACGGCAGACCTCGTCCAGGAGCTCGGCGTACGTGATCGTTCGGGTGTCGCCGGGCTCACCCTCCCAATGGAAGGCGACGCGGTCGCCGCGGCCCGCGGCGACGTGGCGGTCGATGCAGTTGTACGACACGTTGAGCTTGCCCTTGGTGAACCAGCGGGCGAACGGGGCGTTGGTCCAGTCGAGGACCTCCTGCCACGGTTCAAACCAGTGGAGTGCCCGCGCCTGTTCCTCCCAGAAGCCGAGCCGGTCGGCCTCCGCCCGCTCGTAGGGTTCCCGGTCCCTGACGAGGGCCTCGGCGGCGAAATCGGCGAGCGGGGGGAAGGTGCGCCCCTCGTTGAGAAGGGCCTCGATCGCATCGGCGGGTCGGCTCATCGGATCTCCTGGTCGGCGGGCACCGGCCCCTGGTGGGGGACCGGGTGGGCAACGGAAGGTCGACCGATCATATGGCCGGTGCCCGAGCGGGTGCGAGCGGGCGCCGCCGACCCGGGCCCTGGCGACGCGCTATAGTGCCGGGCCGCAGATCAGCGAGCAGTGGGAGATACGTGGCCAAGCCGCGCGGACGCAACAGGAAAAAGGGACGCAGGGGCGCCGCCCCGACGCAGCGCAAGCGGCGTCCTCAGCTTCCCATCGAGGAACTCGATTGGAAGAACTACCCCAACCTCCGCCGATTCGTGTCGGAGCGGGGCAAGATCCGGGCCCGTCGGATCACCGGCCTGTCACGCAAGCAGCAGTCCCGGATCGCCCGGGCGGTCAAGCGGGCGCGTGAGATGGGCCTGCTCATCTACCCCGACCAGGACCGCAAGGTTCCCAAGTCGGCGCAGCGTCCGCTCGAGCCGGCGCCGAGCCCCGAGGCGAGCACGTCGACGGCGACCGCGACCCCGGACGCCCCGCCCGCCGAAACTCCGGCCACCGAAACTCCGGCCGCCGAGGCGGCCCAGGAGGTCAGCGAGAGCCTGGAGGCCGCTGTCGAGGCTGCCGAGGGCGCCGACACCACGGCGGCCGCCGAGTAGGAATTCCGGGGTCGTCGGACCCGGCTGAGAAGCTGGGGCCGTGACCTCGTCCTGTCCCCGTTGCCACGGCCCTGTCGCTTGGCGCAACAACGGCCTGTGGTGCGATCGCTGCCACCTCAAGACCGAGAACTGCTGCGAGGGGGCCCCGCAACCGCTTGCGGAAACGGGTCGGACGGCCAGTTGCCCCGGCCCGCCTGCGCCCGGTGGCGGGGATGTTCTGCCCACTTGTTGACGGGGTAACGAAAGAGGGCGCCGTGCTACTCTTCTCTGTCCAATGACGGCGAAAAACCGCCATCTCATCCCATGTGATGGCAATCGCGGGGCGTGCCCCGTGTGGGGAGAAAAACCGCTCTCCGCCCTCATCCCGCGACGGCGCCCGAACGGGCCCAGCTCTAGGAGGCAGCTCGATGTTTGAACGCTTCACCGAACGCGCCCGGCAGGTCGTCGTGCTCGCCCAGGAAGAGGCGCGCACCCTGAAGCACAACTACATCGGCACCGAGCACATCCTGCTCGGCCTGCTGCGCGAGGAAGAGGGCCTGGCCGCCCGCGTCCTCGAGGGGCTGGAGATCACCGTCGAAGAGGTCCGCGCCCAGGTGATCCGCATCGTCGGATCCGGCGAGGAGGTCACTTCCGGGCAGATCCCGTTCACCCCGCGCGCCAAGAAGGTGCTCGAACTCGCCCTGCGCGAGGCCCTGTCGCTGGGTCATAACTACATCGGCACCGAGCACATCCTGCTCGGACTCGTCCGGGAGAACGAGGGCGTCGCCGCCCGCATCCTCTCCGACTTCGACGCGGACTCCGAGAAGATCCGAAACGAGATCATCCGCATGCTCTCCGGCCCCGGCCGTCGTCAGGGCGCCGGCGCGACCGCCGGTTCGGGCTCAGGATCGGGCGGGAGCGGCGAGGGCAAGAAGTCGAGCAAGCTGCTCGACCAGTTCGGCCGCAACCTCACCAAGCTCGCCGCCGACGGCAAGCTCGACCCCGTCGTGGGTCGCCAGACCGAGGTCGAGCGGATGATGCAGATCCTCTCGCGCCGCACCAAGAACAACCCGGTGCTCATCGGTGAGCCCGGCGTCGGCAAGACGGCCGTCGTCGAGGGGCTCGCCCAGCGCATCTCCTCCGGCCAGGTCCCCGACCTGCTCCGTGACAAGCAGATCTACACCCTTGATCTCGCGGCGCTCGTCGCCGGCTCCAAGTACCGGGGTGAGTTCGAGGAGCGCCTCAAGAAGGTCATGAAGGAGATCGGCCAGCGCGGCGACATCATCCTGTTCATCGACGAGCTCCACAATCTCGTGGGCGCGGGTGCCGCGGAGGGCGCGATCGACGCGGCCTCCATCCTCAAGCCGGCCCTCGCCCGCGGTGAGCTGCAGACCATCGGCGCCACCACGCTCGACGAGTTCCGCAAGTACCTCGAGCGCGACTCAGCGCTCGAGCGCCGCTTTCAGCAGGTCAAGGTCGACCAGCCGAGCCAGGAGGAGACCGTTCAGATTCTCCGCGGCCTGCGCGACCGCTACGAGACCCACCACCACATTGAAATCACCGATGAGGCCCTCGAGGCCGCCGCGGTGCTCGCCGATCGCTACATCGCGGACCGCTTTCTGCCGGACAAGGCCATCGACCTCATGGACGAGGCCGCGTCCCGGATGCGCATCAAGACGATGACCGCCCCGCCGACCTACCGCGAGCTCGAGGACGAGATCGAGACCGTCCGCAAGGACAAGGAAGGCGCGATCGAGGCGCAGGAGTTCGAGAAGGCCGCCAACCTCCGCGACAAGGAGCGGCGCCTCACCAACAAGAAGCGCGAGCTCGAGGAGTCCTGGAAGAACGATGAGGAGGGGCCTCGCGCCGCCATCGGCGAGGAGGAGATCGCCGACATCGTCTCCATGTGGACCGGCATCCCCGTCTTCAAGCTCACCGAGGCCGAGCAGCAGAAGTTGCTGCGGATGGAGGACGAGCTGCACAAGCGCGTCATCGGCCAGGAGCAGGCCATCCAGGCCGTCTCCAAGGCGATCCGTCGCGCCCGGGCGGGGATCAAGGACCCCAAGCGTCCCGCCGGGTCGTTCATCTTCCTCGGCCCCTCAGGTGTCGGTAAGACCGAGCTGGCCCGCACGCTCGCCGAGTTCCTGTTCGGCGACGAGAGCGCGCTGATCCAGGTCGACATGTCTGAGTACATGGAGAAGTTCGCCGTCTCCCGCCTGGTGGGCTCGCCCCCGGGCTACATCGGCTACGACGAGGGCGGCCAGCTCACGGAGCAGGTCCGGCGCAAGCCGTACTCGGTCGTGCTGCTCGACGAGATCGAGAAGGCCCACCCCGAGGTGTTCAACATCCTCCTGCAGGTGCTCGAGGACGGCCACCTCACCGATGCCCAGGGCCGTGCGGTCGACTTCCGCAACGTGATCATGATCATGACCAGCAACATTGGCGCGGCGACCATCGCCCGCAACACGCCTTTGGGCTTCTCGGTCAGCGATGAGGCCGGCCTGTCGTACGACGACATGAAGCAGCAGGTCATGGGCGAGCTGCGCAAGGTATTCCGCCCCGAGCTGATCAACCGCATCGATGAGATCATCGTCTTCCACAAGCTGAGCAAGGATGAGATCAAGGAGATCGTCGATCTCCTGCTGGTCCGGCTCAAGGAGCAGATGTCCGAACACGGGTTCTCGCTCCAGCTCAACGAGGACGCCAAGGATCTGCTCGTCGACGAGGGGTACGACCCCGCCATGGGCGCCCGGCCGCTGCGCCGTGCGATCCAGCGCCTCATCGAAGATCCGCTCGCCGACGAGGTCCTCGGAGGCAACCTGCCCGAGGGAACCATCGTCGAGGTCGGACGCGACGGCGACAAGGTAGTGCTCACGACCAAGCCTCCCGCCGCCGGTGCTCCGCCTGAGACCGTCGGTGCGGCTGCCGGTGCCCCGGAGGAGACGACGACCGAGCCCAGCGACTCGTAATCGCCGGGGTGGCACACAGATGAGCGCGAAGACTCGCGCCCGCGAGACCTACGTCTGCGAAAGCTGCGGCGCGACGGCGCTGCAGTGGATGGGGCAGTGCCCCTCCTGTGAGGCGTGGGACACGCTGGCTCGCCGCCAGGCGCCCCTCGCAGGTGCGCCGGCGGGTGACGCCGTGTCACCACTGCGCCTGTCCGAGATCGACGACGCCGAGGCGCCGCGCGTGCCGACCGGCATCGCGGAGCTCGATCGCGTGCTCGGCGGCGGCCTCGTCCCCGGCTCGCTCGTCCTGCTGGGCGGAGAGCCGGGCATCGGCAAGAGCACGTTGGCCCTGCAGGTCCTCGGATCACTCGCCGGCGAGCTCGACGTGCTCCTGGTCACCGGCGAGGAGTCGCCGCGCCAGGTGCGTGGTCGTGCTCGGCGGATCGGGCCGGCCTGTGACGCCATCGCCGTCCTCGCCGAGACCCGCCTCGAGGCGGTGATCTCCGCGATCCTCGGCCAACGCCCGACCGTGTGCGTGATTGACTCCGTCCAGACCCTGATGTCCGACGCCGTCGAGGCCGGGCCGGGCTCGGTGCCGCAGGTCCGCCAGGCCACCGCCGAGCTGATGCGGCTCGCCAAGTCGGAGGGTGTCGCGATCATCCTGATCGGTCAGGTGACAAAGGACGGTGCGCTCGCCGGGCCCCGCACGCTGGAGCACCTGGTCGACTGCGTTCTCACCTTCGAGTCGGCGGCCGGCGGCGACTACCGCCTGTTGCGGGCCGTCAAGAACCGCTTCGGCTCGGTCAACGAGACCGGCACCTTCGAGATGTGTGCCGAGGGCCTCGTGGAGGTGGACGATCCGTCGGGGATCTTCCTCAGCGACGGAGCGGCCCGAATGGGCTCCTGCGTCTACTGCGCCGTCGAGGGCACGCGGGTTGTGCCGCTCGAGATCGAGGCGCTGGTGACGCCGACGAGCATCGTCCCGCCGCGCCGCGCCGCCGTCGGGATCGACAAGGGGCGCCTCGCCCAGGTGATCGCGGTGCTCACCCGTCACGCCGGTCTGAGCCTCGGCGACCACGACATCTTCGTGAGCGTTGCGGGCGGGGCGAAAGCCACCGATCCCGCGTCTGATCTTGCGATCGCTCTGGCGATCGCGAGCGCCCATCGGGGCGCACCCCTTGCCGCACGGACCGCGGCTTTCGGGGAACTCGGTCTGACGGGCGCAGTGCGTCCCGTCAGCCACGTCGCCCGTCGCCTCGCCGCGGCGGAGACTCACGGCATGGACGCCGCAGTGGTACCGGTTCCGGTACCGGAGGGGGCCTCAGCGCTCCCGGAACGCGTTGAGCCGGTCGTCGGCATACGCGATGCACTGGCGGCGGGCTTCGCGGCCGCGCGCTGACATGTCGATAGTCAAGCGATAGGGGATCAGTAGTGGGCTACAAAGTCGGAGAGAAGGTCGTCTACCCGCACCATGGCGCGGGCACGATCGTCACGAAAGAGACCAAGGAGGTCCTCGGGCAGAAGCGCGAGTACCTCACCATCGAGATCCTCTACAACGAGATGACCGTCCAGGTCCCGACGGAGAACGCTGACCGGGCCGGCCTGCGGAAGGTCATCAGCAACAAAGAGGTCGATGACGTACTCGCGGTGCTCAAGGACAGCGGCACCCAGATGCCCAAGAACTGGAACCGCCGCTTCAAGCACAACCGCGACAAGATCAAGACCGGTGACATCTACGAACTGGCTGAGGTCGTCCGCAATCTCTCGATCCGGGATCTCGACAAAGGTCTCTCCACGGGCGAGAAGCAGATGTTCGGACGGGCGAAGAAGATCCTTGCCAGCGAGTTGATGTACGCGCGGAAGATGGAGCAGGACGAGGCGCTCGAGTTCCTCGAGAAGCTCCTGTCTGACGTCGGTCTGGCGCGTCTCGAGCAAGAAGAGAAGGAGAAGAAGGAGAAGAAGCCGGCCAAGAAGAAGGCCGCGGCGGCCAGCGAGAGCTGAGAGGAGAGTCGCGCGGATTCGCGCGCGCTCGCTCCTCCCCGTGTGAAACCCTCCGGTCCTGCGCTGCTCCGACAGCCGCCGGACAAGGTAGAAATACGTCGTGAAGGGCCGTGGTTTCGCGGTCCGTGGGTCCCGCGCGAGGAGATACGACAGCATGAACGCCCGGCACGCCGCTCGCGCCGCGGGCTGTGGGCCCCCGAGGTCGTCGTGCTGCTGACCAGCCGACTCGTCGGGGCGCTGCTGTTCGGGCTCGGCGCGCTCCAGGCCGCCCGGTCCTTCGATCTGCGCGCACAGGTCGGGGACTCGTGGTACTACGTCGCCCTGGCCGCCGCCATTGCGGTGGGCACGGGCGTGGGGTTCGTCCTCGGGTCCGTAACGGGTCGCTGGCTCTCCGGTCGCCTCTCGGCATTCGAGGTCGCGACCGACCGCCGATCTGCGTCGGAGTTGCTCGCCGGCACCGGCGGCTTGGTCGTCGGCCTGATCGCAGCGATCCTCGCCGGCTTCGCCGTGCTGCAGCTGCCCTTCGGGATCGGGCGCTACCTGCTGCTGCCGGTCGTGCTGATCGTCGCCTACGCCTTCGCCCGAGTGGCCGCACGGCGCCACCGGGACATCTTCCGCCTGGTCGGGATCCGGTCGCGCGCGGGCAGCGCCGCCCCGCCCCGGGTGATCGACACCAGCGCCATCATCGACGGACGCGTGGCCGATGTGCTGGCCACGCGCTTTCTGAGCGGTCAGGTCGTGGTGCCCGCCTTCGTCCTGGAGGAGTTGCAGAAGGTGGCCGATTCGTCAGACCCGATCAAACGGGCCCGCGGCCGGCGCGGCCTGGAGCTCGTCGAGAAGCTCAAGGCCGACTCCAACGGAGGCTTCTCGGTCCGCCGGACCGACTACCCGGAGATCGACGAGGTCGACGCCAAGCTCGTGCGCACCGCCGAGGAGATCGGTGGATCCATCGTGACCACGGACTTCAACCTGAACAAAGTCGCACAGATCCACGACGTGGACGTGCTCAACGTCAACGACCTGGCCAACGCCCTCAAGCCCGCGGTTCTCCCGGGCGAGCGGATGAAGGTGCGGGTTATCCGCGAAGGACGTGAGTACAACCAGGGTGTCGGCTACCTGGATGACGGCACCATGATTGTCGTGGAAGGAGGCCGGAAGCACCTCGGACGCGAAGTGGCGGTCGAGGTGACGTCGGTACTCCAGAACCCGTCGGGAAAGATGGTCTTCACTAAGCGCCGCGAGGACGCGTCCGACGTGTAACGAAGTTCTATGAAGTTGTTGACATGTGCCGTAGCGCCCTTGAGGCTAAGGCCCCTGCCGAATGAGGAATTTTGCTTATGTTCTCGCGTCGCCCCTCTCGTAGCGCTTTTCCGCTGCGTCTCCTGCTCACGACGGCCTTGACCGGGGCCGCATTCGCCACCGTCGGTGCGGCGTCAGCTGCTCAGTCGGGGCAGATCGACCTCGCTGTCCAGGCGGGTGCGCACTTCGACGGGGCGGGCTTCCTCGATGGGGCGGGTACCAGCGTCGCCCCGGCGGGTGACGTCAACGGCGACGGCCGTCCGGACGTCATCGTCGGCGCGCCCTTTCGCGACGGTCCCGGCGGTTTCGACGCCGGCGCCGCCTACGTCATCTTCGGCACTTCCGCGCCCCGCACCGTCGACTTCGCCAATCTCGGGACCGCTGGCTTCCTCATCGACGGAGAGACGGGCGGGGATCGAGCGGGCATCTCCGTCGCCTCCGCGGGCGACGTCAACGGGGACGGCCGGGCCGACATCATCGTGGGCGCGAACGGCAACGACCGGACCGAAACCAACGCCGAAGGCGCGGCCTATGTCGTTTTCGGCAAGGCCACCGTGGACACGGTGAGTCTTTCGGCACTCGGTGACGGCGGCTTCAAGATCCAGGGCGCCTTTGCCGGCGACCGTGCCGGAAACTCCGTTGCGGGAATCGGCGATGTGAACGACGACGGCGTGCCCGATGTCGCAGTCGGGGCGCTCGACGCCGACGACAATCCTCTCGAGGTAGAGCCTGGCGACCGCGAAAACGCGGGCACCGTGTTCATCGTGCACGGGAAGTCGACCACGACGACGGTCGATCTCGCCGCTCTGACGAACGGCTACATGATCGCCGGCGCACGAGTCATTGATCAAGAGGCCGGCACATCCATCGCCGCGATCGGTGACGTCAACAGCGACGGTCGCGCCGACGTCCTCGTCGGGGCGCCCGGCTCGGATCCGTTGGGTCGCGACGGCGCGGGCGCCGCGTACGTCGTGTACTCGCCGGCCCCCTCAGAGAGTCTGGTCGACCTCGAAGATCTCGGCGCGGGAGGCTACGTCATCAACGGCGCCTCGGCGGGAGACGCCGTCGGGACCGCTGTCGCCGGGGCGGGCGACCTCAATGGAGATGGACTGCCCGACCTGCTCGTCGGCGCCCCCGCCGCCTCGCCGTCCGGGCGCAGCGGTGCGGGCATCGGATACGTGGTCTACAGCGGCACAACCGCTGTCGATCTCGCCAGTCCCGGTGGCCGCGCGGCCGCCTTCACCGGAGGTGCCGCCGGCGATCTCGCGGGGTCGTCATTCGCGTCTCCCGGAGATCTGAACGGTGACGGTGTCGGAGACGTGATGATCGGCGCTCCGGGCGCCTCACCGGCGGGCCGGGCCGGTGCCGGCGCCGCATACCTGCTCACCACCGTCTCGTCCGAAGGGGGTAACTTGGGCGAGCTCGGCGGCGACGCCCTTGTCGTGAGTGGCGCTGCCGCCGGAGACGCCGCCGGCACCGCTCTGGCGGCCCCCGGCGACTTCAATGGCGATAAGACGCAGGACCTCGTTGTCGGCGCTCCGGGAGCGACCCGGAATGGGCGGACCGATTCCGGTACTGCCTACCTTCTCCTGGGGTTGGACAAGCCCGACCTGGCCTACGCCCCCACGCGGGTGATTCAAGGGCAGCCGGTGAACATGGTCGCGACCCTTTTCGCAACCGGACCCGCAACGCTGTCGGTCAATCCGCCGTTGCCGCCGGGCCTGAGCATCGACCCGGTGACCGGTGCGATCACCGGCACGCCGACGATGGCGGGAAGCTCGACCCACGCCGTGACGGTCACCGACGCCACCGGAACGAGCGTCGTGACGCTCATCTTCAACATCGGCCCGCCCGGCTCCACCCCGGCGTTCTCGGGCTCGATCTCCAGCGCGCCGCTCTGCCTCGCCGGTGCCGCCGCTGCCGCCGCCGAGACCAAGGAACCCGGCACCGTGCGCCTCACGGCCGCACAGTTGCGGATCAACCAGCGCATCGGCCAGGCAGCCATCCGCCGCCTGAACGCCGTGGAGAAGTGGCTCTCTGACGGCATCGAGACGCGTGACCTTTGTGGGGGCGCCATCGGTGCCCAGGACCTGTCGGCGGGCATAACTGTCGCGCCAGCCGAGGCCAGCGGGGTCCAGCCACCCAACCCACGGCCGCTGGCGATTCCCGCACCCCGGATCAAGTCGGGGGCGGAGATTGTCGTCAGCAGGACCCAACTCCTGATCAACCAGCGCATCTATCAGGCAGCTATTCGTCGCGGTCGCGCCCTCGAGGCCCGTCTCAACGGCAACCTCACCGGTGGCGACATCGAGGACGGCGCGATCACGACGAACGAGTTGGCGAGTGGGCTCGAGGTGGTCGCTGCCGTCGCAGACCCGCCGCCGCCGCCCTCGGCGACGAAGATCGCGAAGGCTGCCGCGGGCGGGGAGCCCGGGAAGGTCTCCGCGACGGCGTCGCAGCTGAGGATCAACCAGCGGGTGGCTCGGGCGGGCATCCGGAGCGCGAACCGACTCCGGGGCATCATCGCATCGGGCCTGACCGGCGCGAACTTCGCCGACGAGGCCATCACCGTCGAGAGTCTTGCCCCGGAGGTCACCGCCGCTCCATAGCCCCCGCGCCCGGACGGGGTGGGACACCCCCGCGCTAGCCTCTGACCGTGGGAGATGACTCCATCCCGTCGCGAGCCGATCGGCGGGACCGGCAGATCGCAGCCGGGTGGCTGCTCGGCCTGGTGATCCTGGCGAGCCCGTCCCTCGCGGTCGTCCCCCCACGGGTCGGTGAGATCCCGTTGGTGGTCAGCGGGGCATACGTGATCGTCCTCGTGATGGGCGCCCTGGCGGGCGTGGGCCTGGTCTCCGGGATCCGCGGTCGGCGCACCGCCTGGGCGGCTCCTGCGGCCGGCGTCGTCATCGTGGCCGCCATCCTCGTCTCCACGCTCGCCGGCGTCATCACGAACTGAGAGCAGGCCCGGTGATCACCGCGTTGCTGGTCGGTCTCGCCACGGCGGTCGGCGTCATGATCGTCGGCTGGCTCATCGCCTCCCTCTGGCTGGGCAACATCGGCCTCATCGATGCGTTCTGGGGCGGCGGGTTCGTGGCGGTCGCGGTCGCGACGCTCCTGTGGGAGGGCGAAGTGTCGTCGCGGGCTCTCCTCGTACTCTGCTGCGTGGCGGCCTGGGGCCTGCGCCTGGCGATTGACCTCGGCCGCCGCAACCTGGGGGCCGAGGAGGACTATCGCTACGCTCAGATGCGCGCCCGCCACGGCGCCTGGTTCCGCTACCGCAGCCTGGTGAGCGTGTTCATGCTCCAGGGCGTCCTGCTGTGGATCGTGTCGTGGCCCCTCGCGGCGGCGATCAGCGAGCCCTCACCGTCGTCTCTGGCACTTCTGGACTACGTCGGTCTCGCGGTCTTCGGGGCGGGCTTTCTGATCGAGATCGCTGCCGACGCTCAGCTGGCGCGTTTCCGATCGGACCCGGCGAACGCGGGCGCGGTGCTCGACCGTGGGCTCTGGCGCTGGTCGCGCCACCCGAACTACTTCGGGGATGCCTTGGTCTGGTGGGGTCTGTTCCTGATCGCCGCCGCGACCGGAGCGTGGTGGACGGTGGTCGGCCCCCTGCTGCTGACCGGCATGCTCCTCACGGTGTCCGGCGTGCCGCTGCTTGAGAAGCGTCAGCTTGCGACCCGGCCCGGCTATGCCGCCTACGTCGAGCGGACGAGCTCCTTCATCCCGCTCCCACCGCGGGATTGACGCTCAGGGGCGGCCCGGAGGCGCGTCGGGGTCGGGCCCTCGCCCGCTACTGACGGCGGAAGTGGGATTGCGGAGCGCGTCCCACGCGACCAGCGCGCGTGGGACGCGGCAGCCATGCCGATCACGCCCTTTCCATCCTGTCGCGTGTCATCTCGGCGTCGCCAGAGACCATCGCCATGACGTCCGCCGCCCGCTCGGCGGTCAGCCCGACGTCATCCATTCAGCCAGCCCGACTCCCGTCTCCGGATCTCCCGCCGGGACGTCCTTGTGCCTGGCGAACGCGAACACCGGGCGTGCCTCCGCCTCTTTCCCGAGTGCGGCCGCCCACCCGTCGCGCGTGGCCCCGGCGTAGCGGTCCCCCCGGAGGCGAACGTAGGTCAGCGGCCCGGGTGGAAGCGATGCGGGCGGCGGCGCACCGTCCGTCTCGGTGAGGCAGCGCGTCCCGCCGCCGTCCGCGAGCAGGCCGTCGACCCCCGGGGACGCCCAGCTCTCGTGGCGGAACTCGCACGCAAAGGCGAGACCAGGCGGCAGCGACCCGATGATGTCGGCGAGCAGGCCGTCGTCGCGGACCCGGCTCGCCGGGAGCTGGATCAAGATGCAGCCCAGACGGTCGCCCAACGGCGCCAGAGAGTCCAGAAAGCGCGCGAGGAAATCCTGCCATTCGGCATCACCCAGCTCGGCGGAGTGGGTCAGTCGCCGGTGCGCCTTCACCGCGAAGCGGAACCCCTCCGGGGTGTCGTCAGCCCAGCGCTTCACCGTTGACTCGGACGGGAGCCGGTAGAACGTCGCGTTGATCTCACAACCTGAGAACACGGAGGAGTAGTAGGAGAGAAACGCCCGCTGGGGTGTGCCCTCGGGGTAGAAGGCCGGCTTCCATTCCCCATAGGCCCAGCCGCTGGTTCCGATGTGCAGGCTCATCCGGCTCCTTGCGAGGTCTAGGATCGGACCGTGGACGACGATACGCCACAGCTCAGTGACTCCGTCGCGATCGTGCTCGCCGCCGGTGCCGGGGTCCGGATGGGCGCGGGAATCCCCAAGGCGCTGATGCCACTCGCCGGTCGGCCGCTGCTGTCGTGGAGCCTCCTCGCCCTCGCGGAGGCGGGGATCGCGGACGTCGTTCTCGTGGCGCCGCCCGGCGAAGAGCGGCCGACGGCGATGGCGCTCGGCGAGGTGATGCGGGACTGTACCGTCGTGCCCGGCGGGGCGAACCGCGGTCGGTCGCTGGCGGCCGGGCTTGCCGCGCGTCCGGAAACGGCGGAGATCATCCTGGTCCACGATGCGGCCCGTCCGCTGCTGAGTGCCGACCTCGTGCGTCGGGCAGTCGCCGGGCTCTCCGACGGCGACGGCGCCGTCGTCGCGGCCCCCGCGACCGACACGGTGAAGATCGCCGACGACGATCTCCAGATCGTCGGCACCGCCGACCGGAGCAGGCAGTGGCACGCCCAGACGCCCCAGGTCTTTCGCGGGCCGGCCTTCCGGGGCGCCGTCGACGCGGCGGCCGCGGACGGTTTCCTCGATGAGGCGACCGACTGCTCCGCCATCGTCGAGCGGGCGGGCGGGCTGGTGCGGATCGTTCCGAACACCGCGCCCAACCTGAAGGTGACCACGCCGGCAGACCTCGCTCTGGCCGAACAGCTCCTCGGCGGCTGACCCGAACCGATGACCGCGCGCGAGGTCCGAGACGTGCTGCGGGCGCTCGCTGATCCCGGGCGGGCGGATCGGGAGCGGGAGGAGGGGTTCCCCGCGGCTCACCGACCGGAGATGCCCCAGGCATGCTCCGCTGCGCAATTGAGGGGTTCCCCCCGGCGCACCGGACCGCCGATCGTTGAGGGGAGGTTCCCGTGATCCGGTGATCGGCCGGTCTCCGGGTTGCACCTGCGCTACGGTGGGCCGCTGTGCTGACCGACTACCACCTTCACCTCCAGCCCGACGGCGTCCCCGAGCGGGAGGCCGAGCGCGATGCCTGGGAGGCGTGTGGTGGGCATCTGAGTGCGGAGTGGATCGGGCGCTACGCCCAGCGGGCAGGCAGCCGCGCGGTCGACGAGATCGCGATCACCGAACACGTCCACCGCTTTTCCGAGGCGCGCGACTGGCTCGACAATCCGTGGTGGCAGGCCGAGGCGACCGAGGACGTCGATGCATACTGCGACGCCGTGTGCGCGGTCGGCCGGGATCTGCCGGTGATTCTCGGGATCGAGATGGACTGGTTGCCGGGCCGCGAGCGAGACATCGCCGGATTCCTCGAGGGCCGCCCCTTCGACATCGTTCTCGGCAGCGTCCACTGGTTGGACGGCTCGGCTGCCGTTGATCACCCCGAGTATCTGGCGTTCGACACCCGGCCTGCGGAGCAGGTGTGGTCGGACTATCTCGAGGCGCTGATCTCCGCCGCCTCGTCCGGGCTCTTCGACGTCCTGGCCCATATCGATCTCCCGAAGAAGTTCGGTCACCACTTCCCGCCGCACCTGACGGGGCGACTCGAGGACGCGACCCGCGTGATAGCGGGGTCCGGCCTCGCGGTCGAGTGCTCGAGCGCGGGTCTGCGCAAGCAGGTCGGCGAGGTCTACCCCGACCCTGACCTGCTCGCCGCGCTCTGTCGCGCGGGCGTGCCCGCCACGCTGTCATCCGATGCCCACGCGCCCGACGGGGTCGCCGCCGACTTCCCGACGGCCGTCGCCGTCCTCAAGGGCGCGGGCTACGCCACGATTACCCGCTACCGCGGGCGCGTCCCCGAACAGGTCGAGATCTGATGGGCCTGGGCGTGGGAAGCGGTATGGACGTCCACGCCTTCGGCGGCGGCGGGCCGTTGATGCTCGGGACGCTGGCCGTCGACCATCCCCGCGGGCTGGCGGGTCACAGCGACGGCGACGTCGTGGCCCACGCGCTCTGCGACGCTCTCCTCGCGGCGGCGGGGGCGCCGGACATCGGCCACTACTTTCCCCCCGGCGAGCCTGAGTGGGCCGGGGCTTCCGGTGCGCGCCTGCTCGGCCTGGTCATGGACGAGCTCGCCCGGCGTGGCGCCCGCCCGCTCAACGCGCACGTGACGGTCATCTGCGAGACGCCGCGGATCGGTCCGGTGCGCGAGCGGATGCAGGCCGCGCTGAGCGCCGTCGTCGGCGCACCCGTCAGCGTCCATGCAACCACCACCGAAGGCCTCGGCTTCACGGGCCGCGAAGAGGGGATCATGAGCCAGGCTGTCGCCCTCATCGAAAGGACCGGCCTGTGAGCGACACGGGCGTCCGGCTCTGGTCCACGCTCAGCCGTGCCAAGGAGCCGCTCGTGACAGGTGCCGACGGCACCGTCCGGATCTACTCCTGCGGGCCGACCGTCTACGCCCCGATCCACATCGGCAACGCCCGCCCGTTCGTGGTCTTCTCCGTGCTCAAGCGCTACCTCGAGCGGCGGGGCCTGCGGGTGCGCCACGTCTCGAACCTGACCGACATCAACGACAAGATCTATGCCGCGGCGCGCTCCGAGGGTGTGCCCAGCTCCGAACTCGCCGAGCGCTACGGGCAGCGCTACATCGACGACACCAACCGCCTCGGCCTCGGGCGACCCGACGCCGAGCCCAAGGTCACCGAGACGCTCCCGGAGATCATCGACATGATCTCCGCGCTCATCGACCGGGGCTTCGCCTACGTCTCCGACGGCGATGTCTACTACCGGGTCGAGGCCTTCCCCGCGTACGGGAATCTGTCGGGACAGCGGACCGAGGAGATGGTCGCCCAGGAGGCGGGCGCGGGAAAGGAGAGCCCGCTCGACTTCGCCCTGTGGAAGGGCGAGAAGGACGACGAGGACACGTCCTGGGACGCGCCGTGGGGCGCGGGCCGACCGGGTTGGCACATCGAGTGCTCGGCGATGTCGGAGGCCGCACTGGGTCATGGGTTTGAGATTCACGGCGGGGGCATCGACCTCGCCTTCCCCCACCATGAGAACGAGATCGCCCAGAGCGAGGGTGCGCGCGGTGGGCAGATGGCCCAGATCTGGATGCACAACGAGATGCTCGAACTCGGCGGCGGGAAGATGTCCAAGAGCGAGGGGAATATCTCGCTGCTGAGCGAGGTTCTCGATGAGTGGCCCGCCCCGGTCGTGTTGACCTTCTTCCTGAGCTCGCACTACCGGTCGAAGCTCCCCTTCAGCGATGAGCGGCTGCGCGATGCCGCGGCGCGGGTCGAGAATCTCGCCAACACGCTGCGCACCCTTGACCGGGGAGCGGCGGCGCCGGGGGATGCCAACGACGCGACGCTCGCGTCCGCACTGGTGGATGCACGCACCAGCTTCTTCTCCGCGCTGGATGACGACTTCGGGACCCCGGCAGCGTTCGCGGCTCTCGATGACCTGTCGCGGGCAATCAACATCTCGGTCGACGGAAACCGGCCGCGGGCGGAGCAGCTCCAGGAGGTCCGTCGCGAGTTCGTCGAGCTTCTCGATGTGTTCGGCCTCGCCGGCATCGGCGGTGGGGACGCGAGCGTCCCGGACACGGTCATGGACCTGCTGGCAGAGCGCGAGGATGCGCGGGCCGCCCGCGACTTCACCGCCGCGGACGCCGCCCGCGACGCGATTCTGGAGCACGGCTTCACGATCCGCGACACCCCGGACGGCCCTCAGGTCATCCCGAGGGCTTCGGGCGACAGCGGTGGATGACGCGAACGAGGTCGTCTACGGGCGCAACCCCGTACGCGAGCTGATCGCCTCCGGTCGCCGGCGGGTACACGAGATCCACTGCCTACCCGATCTCGCCTCCGAGAACTGGGGTCCTGGGGCGCCCCGGCCCGTGCAGGCCGACCGCGCCCGGCTGGGGCGGATGGCGGGAAGCTCGGAACACCAGGGTGTGGTCGCCGTGACCGATCCGTATCCCTACATCGAGGAGAGCGCGCTGCTCGCCGCGGGAGGCCGGCTGATCTGTCTGGACGGCGTTCAGGATCCCCGTAACCTCGGCGCCGTATGCCGTGTGGCCGAAGCCGCGGGCATCACCGGGATCGTGGTTCCGAGCAGAGGCTCACCCGGCGTGACCCCTGCGGTCGCCAAGACGTCGGCCGGCGCGGTCGAACACCTCCATCTCTGTCGCGTCGACAACCTCCCCCGGTTCCTCCACGACCTCGGCACGCGCGGTCGCCCCCGTTTCGGGGCAGACGCCGAGCGAGGGCAGGACTACCGGAGCGTCGTCTGGCCCCCCGATGCCGTTCTGGTCATCGGTGGGGAAGGGGAGGGCCTGAGGCCGCGGGTCCGGGAGCGCTGCGACCAGCTCGTTGCCATCCCGATGGAGGGGACCGTGGGGTCACTCAATCTGTCGGTCGCGACGGCCCTGCTCGCGTTCGAGGCGATCCGACCCGCCTGAGCGCAGGGCGGGAACCCTCAAGCTCCCGTAGACCGTGTCTCCCGGGAGGTCTCGGGCCGCGGAGTCCCCGCGTGAGAGCCCGTCTGACCCTCTGCCAATGGGGCAAACGTGCCCCGAGCCCGCCCTGACCGTCGGCGCCGTGCGGCTCCGGGTACGCCGCAACACGCGTTGCGCTGTTGCACGATCTCGTACACCGCGCTGTGGATTTTCGTTGACTTCGTGCCGATGCGCGCATATAAACCATCTCAAGAGGTCAAGTCTCAAGTCCAACTTGAGCGTGAGACTTATCCGGCAACGAGCGTGGAAGTGCCCATGAGGACCGCAACCGTCCGATCCCTTCGCCCTCAGCAGGGCGCCGAGCCGGCTCCGCGGCTCGATCACGCCCAGACGCAGGGCGAGCTCGAGGACCGGGCCCTCATCACCCGGGCACGCCGTGGCGACCAGGCGGCGATGGACCGCATCATCGACCGCTACCGGGGGTTCGTCCGGCTCAAGGCCAGCTCGTACTTCCTCGTGGGTGGCGAGGGCGAGGACCTCGTCCAGGAGGGGCTGATCGGCCTCGTGAAGGCCGTTCGCGACTACCGCTCCGATCGAGAGGCGTCGTTCCGCTCCTTCGTCGAGCTCTGCGTGACCCGCCAGATCATCACCGCCATCAAGACGGCGGCGCGCAACAAGCACACGCCCCTCAACACCTACATCTCATTCAGCCATGCGCGTTCAGGACCCGCCGGCGACCAGGAGATGTCTCTTGCCGAGGTGCTCGCGGGCGACCCGGTCAACGACCCGATCTCCCAGGCGATCTCCTCGGAGGAGCTGCGCAGCCTCGTCGACTGCCTCGGGACCGTCTTGAGCGAGCTCGAGTCGGGCGTTCTCAGCCTCTACCTCGAGGGGCGCTCCTACGACGACATCGCCGAACTGCTCGACTGCACGCCGAAGACCGTGGACAACGCGCTCCAGCGAGTGAAGCGCAAGGTCGCCGGCCACCTGGCCGAGCGCGAGGTGATCGACCTCCAGGTCCGCTGACCGCCCGCGCGGTCAGTGTTCAACCACAGGTGGTCGTGTAGGCCGCGTTGACGGCCTCCAGGGCGGCGGCGGTCGCCCGCGGTTCCGCTCCCGGTCTCCCGATCCAGTCCGCCCGCAGCCGCGACAGCGCGCCCAGGAGTTCGGCGTCCCGCCCGACCGCGTCATCCAGCGCGTCCAGGGCTGCGACGCGCCGGCCCTCGGCCTCCTCCCGCGCGTCCGCCGCCGAGGAGATCGCTTCGGGGTCGTCGGCCCGCGCGGCGGCGGCCTCGGCGGCGACGAGGGCCGTGCGTTCGCCCTCGACCGCATTGAGCTGGGCGAGCGCGTCACAGGTTCCGAGCTCGTCTGAGCCGCAGCCGGCCAGGGCGATCAGCCCAGCGGCGATCAGCGACAGCGAGAGCATCCGGGATGCCATGGGACAAGGCTAACGGAGGGGCAACTCGACGCCCGGAAGGTGCCGCCGATGCCCGCCGCGACGAAAACCGTGCCAAGAATAACCTGCTGAGAGCGACTTTCTACCACAGCGCCTGCGGTTGGGTGCTCCTCTCGGGGTCCTCGGCGCTCTCCTCGACCGGAAGCTGTACGGCGGTCGCCGCGGGCAGGGAGAGGATGAACGTGCTGCCGACATCCACCGTGCTCTCGGCCCAGACCCGTCCTCCGTGAAGCTCCGCGATGCGCTCCGAGATCGCCAGACCCAGGCCGGCGCCGCCGCCGAGACGCCGGTCGGAGGAGTCGACTTGGTGGAAGCGCTCGAAGATCCTCTTGAGCTCGTCGGCCGGGATCCCCCGACCCCGGTCGCGCACGCGGATCTCGATCTCCGGTCCGGCCCGCGCGGCGTCAAGCGTCACCGTCGAGCCGCCCGGCGAGAATTTGATGGCGTTGCCGAGGAAGTTCGTCAGCACCTGAGCGATCCGGCTCGGATCGCAGAAGACCGTCAGGTCATCGTCGACCGGGCGCACGTCGAAGCTGACCGAGTTCTCCGCCGCGAGTGGCTCAAGGAGATCTGCGGCCTGGTGGACCAGGTCTGCGACGCGGGCCGACGCGAACTCGGCGCCGTCGTTGCCCGCGTTGATCTGTTCGAGATCGAGCACATGGTTGATCAGGTGGCGGAGGCGCTCCGTGTTCCGGATCGCGATCTCGAGGAGGTTGCGCCCCCTGTCGTCGAGGTGATCGCCATGTCCTTCGACCAGCAGTCCGAGCGCGCCGTGGATCGACGTCAGGGGGGTCCGCAGCTCGTGGCTCACAACGGAGACGAACTCGTCCTTGGCCCGATCGACCCGCTCGCGTTCCGTGGCGTCCTTGATGGTGAGCAGGACTCCGGAGAGGCGCCCGCGGTCGTCGCGCATCGGCGACGCGGCGATGATCACCGGCAGCACCCCGCCGTCGGCGCGTCGATACAGGCTGTCGAGTTCACCGCCCCAGCCGGCGGAGAGATTCTCGGCGAGGCGGTTGAGCGCCTCGTCGTCATCCGGCCAGAAGGGGTAGGGAGCGCTCGTCCCGATCAGTTGCTCCTCGGAGAAGCCGGTCATCGTGCAGAACGGGCGGTTCACCTCTGTGATGACCCCGTCGGCATCGGCGTGGATCATGCCGTCCTGCATCGCATCGATCAGCGCGGCCCAGTGGTCGCGCTCGTGACGTAGCCGTTCGTGTGCGTTGACCCTTTCCGTGATGTCACTGAAGAGGGTCACGACCGCCGTCGGGCGAAGGTCCCTCCCTTCGATCATCGGCTCGGAGGTGACCGCCAGCCACGTGGGCTCGGCGTCCTTGCCGGTGACCCCGACCACCTCGGGTCCTTGAGCCACTCCCTCGGCCAGGGCGCGCGCGGAGGGCAGCTCGGATTCGGCGATCTCCTGTCCAGACTGGTCGATCAGAGCACGATCGGACCGCCCGCCGACACTCCCGTGCTCGATCTCTTCCCGGGTCATGCCGAGGATTCGCCGGGCGGCGGCGTTCGAGGTCAGGACCCGGCCGTCCGGGGCCCGGACGAGGACACCGTCAGCCATCGTCGCCACGAGTGCCCGGTAGAGCTCCTCGGTCTTTTCGCGGGGGCGCACCGCCTCCTCCCGCTCCTGGGTACGGCGCACGGCCTCCACGGTCGCCGCTCGTTCCCGGCGCACGAGCACCGTGAGCAGGGCGATGATCGCTGCGGTGACGAGGATGCCGCTGATCGCGGCGGCGACCGCGTTCTTCTCGTGCTCATAGAGCATGGCGGACGCGATGGCGGTTCCCGCCAGGCAGGCGCAGACGATCGCGATGAAAGCAGCACGGCGCAGGCTCACAGCGCCCCCATCGGCCGATGCTCGGCCCCACTTGAGCCGCCGCGGACACCCCCGCTAAAGCCGGGGGCACCACCGGCCGAATACGTACCTGAAGAGAACCCACCGGCTCGAACCAAAGGAACGCCACGTGCCGTCGATTCTGATCGTCGAAGATGACCCCGATATCAATGAGCTGGTCTCCCTGCGGCTCCAGATGAACGGCCACGAGGTTCACGCGGAGTTCGATGGTGAAGCCGGTCTGGCCGCCGTCAAGGAACTCAAGCCGGATCTGGTCGTACTCGACTGGATGATGCCGCGCCTGACCGGTGTGGAGGTCTGCCGGGCGCTCCGAGAGGACCCCGATGTCTCCGCGACCCCGGTGATCCTGCTGACGGCGAAAGCCCAGGAGGCGGATGTGCAGCGCGGCTTCGCCGCCGGCGCCGACGACTACGTCGCCAAGCCGTTCAGCCCGCCCGAACTCGCGAGCCGGGTGGATGCCCTGCTCGCACGCGCGAAGGCCTGATCTTCCATCCAGGAGCTACTGCTCCCCGCGCTTGCGGCGATCCTGCTCCTGCTCCTGGTGCTGCCGATCCTCTCGGTGGTCCACAAGGCCTGGAAGGATCACAACGAGTCCCGATGGGCGGATCGTGCCGAAGCGCTCCGTCCGATCCTGACCCGCTTCGCCATCACCGACGATGTCGTGGAGGGTTCGGAGATCCTGGAGCGCGTGTCCTACGAGCAGCTGGTCGCCGGCGCGGGCCGGCTGCTGACCAAGCTTCGCGGCGCCGACCGTGAGCGCCTCGCAAACGCGCTCGCCCAGGAGGGCGTCATCGCGCGGGCCATGCGCGATACGCGCAGCTGGAGGCGTTCGCGACGCGCCATCGCCGCCCATCTGCTCGGCGCTGCCGCCGTGCCCGCGGCGATGCCCGACCTCGTCCGGCTGACCCAGGACCGCAGCGAAGAGGTGCGGCGGGTCGCCGCCCGCGGCCTGGGGCGCATGAGCGACGGGCGGGGCGTGCGGGCTCTCATCAGCGCCCTGGAGGAGCCGCGGGTTCTCTCGCAGGGGACGGTCGGCTTGTCGATGGTGCGCATGGGTTCGGCCGCTGCGCCGACCCTGCGGGACGCACTGTCATCCGAAGATCTGAGCGTCCGGGGAGTCGCGGCCGACGTGCTTGGTCATCTGGGTGACATGCACGCGGTGCCCGGGTTGATCGACCGGCTGAAGGACGACGAGCCGACGGTCCGGCTGGCGGCGGCCGCCGCCCTCCGGCGCATCGGCTCCCCCCAGGCCCGTCCCTCGCTGGCGGAGGCCGCTCTGGCCGACGACGAGCCCGCCGTGCGCGCGGCCGCGGTGAACGCCCTGACCGCTCTCGGCCCGAGCCATTCGCTCGACACCCTGAGGACAGCGCTGACGGACGTGGATCACCGCGTGATCCGCCTCGCGGCGACAGGGCTGGCCCAGGCGGGCGAGGAGGGTCTCCGGGAGCTGCGGCGCACCGAAGAGCTGGGGGGTGCCGCCTCGCGCGAGTCCCGGGAGGCGTTGGAGGCGGTTGCCGCATGAGGGACGCCATCATCCAGGCCCTGATCGGCTTCGAGTGGTTCGTGCTCGTCTACTTCCTGCTGCTCAACACCGTCTACCTGGTGACGGTGATCCTCGGCGCGCTCGAGGTCCGTCACACGCGCCGCTGGGAGCCGACCTCGGATCTCGACGAGATCTTCGCCAACCCCTTGACGCCGGGCGTCTCGGTCGTCGCGCCGGCATATAACGAAGAGCTCTCGATCCTCGAGAGCGTGCGTGCGGTTCTCCGGCTGCGCTACCCGGAGTTCGAGCTCATCGTGGTGGACGATGGCTCGACCGACAACACATTCGGCCTACTCCTTGACGAGTTCGATCTTCGTCCGACCGAGCGCCTGGTGCCCTCGCTTGTGCCGACGATCGGCGAGGTGATTGGGGTGTATGAGGCGGCGGGCGATGTCCCTCTGGTGGTTGTGCGCAAGGCGAACACCGGACGTCGCTCCGACGCGTCGAACGTCGGGATCAATGCCGCGCGCAAGCCGCTGATCTGCATCGTTGATTCCGACTCGGTGCTCGATGAGAACGCCCTCCTGCTGGTCGCCCGACCATTCGTCGAGGACCCCGAGCACGTCGTCGCCACCGGTGGAGTCGTGCGCGCGATGAACGGCGCGGTCGTGCGCGACGGCGTCATCGAGGACATCCGCCTGCCCAAGGGGTGGCTCGCGCGTATCCAGGTCGTGGAGTACCTGCGCTCGTTTCTCCTCGGTCGTACGGGGTGGTCACGCATCGGCGGGCTCATGATCATCTCCGGCGCGTTCGGCCTCTTCCGGACCGACCTGCTCCACCGGCTCGGCGGATACGATCTCGAGAACATCGGCGAAGACGCCGAGCTCGTCACCCGGATCCACAAGACCATGCGCGACGAAGGGATCAAGTACCGCATCGTGTTCGTGGCCGAACCCGTGTGTTGGACCGAGGTTCCGGACAAGATCAAAGGTCTGGCCGGCCAGCGGCGCCGTTGGTCGTTGGGCGGGGCCGAGGTGATCTGGAAGCACCGGCGGATGATGGGGAATCCGCGCTACGGCGTGATCGGAATGCTCACCCTTCCCTTCTTTCTTCTGTTCGAGGTCCTCGGTCCGGTCGTCGAGCTCGTCGGGCTCATCGCGCTCATCCTCGGCACGTCCCTCGGGCTGCTCGATCCCCGGTTCGCCCTCATCGTCGGTGGACTGGCTGTTGCGTACGGCCTGCTCCTGTCCGCGGCGGCGATCGCTGTCGAGGAGTTCT
>JAHEIS010000099.1 GCA_024639225.1 Actinomycetes bacterium
GAGTGAGCTTGTGGGCGGGTACCACACCGAGTACGCGGGCTTGAAGTTCGCCATGTTCTTCATGGCCGAGTACATCAACATGATCGTCATCTCGGCGCTGGGCGCGACGCTGTTCCTCGGCGGGTACGGCGGGCCGTTCCTGCCCGGGTTCGTCTGGCTCGCACTCAAAGTCGGCGTACTCCTGTTCGGCTTCATCTGGCTGCGCGCGACCCTGCCCCGTCTGCGCTACGACCAGCTGATGCAGCTCGGCTGGAAGGTCCTGCTGCCACTGGCGACCCTCAACCTGATCATCACGGCGATCGTGATCGGCATCGGCTTCGCCGACTGATGCGGACCTCCGAGGAGAACTGATGGGCGCTGCCACCGAGACACTCAAAGGCTTCCGGGTCACCCTTCGCCAGCTGCTCAAGCGGCCGGAGACGATCGGCTACCCGGAGAAGAAGACGCCGGTCTTCCCGCGCTTCCGCGGCCGCCACCGCCTCTGGCTCTACGAGGACGGCCTCGAGAAGTGCGTCGGCTGCTCGCTCTGTGCCGCGGCGTGCCCGGCCGACTGCATCCGCGTCGTGGCCGAGGAGAACACGTCCGAGAACCGGGTCTCCGCCGGGGAGCGCTACGCGCGCATCTTCGAGATCAACATGTCGCGCTGCATATTCTGCGGCTACTGCGAGGTCGCGTGCCCGTTCGACGCCATCACCCTCGAAGGCGAGTACGAGCTGTCCGAGTACGAACGCACCGCGCTGATCTACGACAAGGAGACCCTCCTCGCGCCGCACCCCAAGCAGGTGCCGCTGCGCGAGGACGGGAGCATCGCTCCGCCCGCTCCCACCGGGGGTGATGGTGGCTGAGCAGATCATCTTCCTGATCGCCGCCGGGGTCGCCGTCGGGCTCGGCGTGATCGTCGTGACCGAGTCGAACCCGTTCCGGGCGGCCGTCAGCCTGATCGGAACGCTCGTCGCGGTCGCCGTCATCTTCCTGCTGCTGGCTGCGCCGTTCGTGGCGATGATCCAGCTCATCGTCTACGCCGGTGCGATCGTCGTCCTCTTCCTGTTCGTGATCGCCTACCTGGGCGATCGTCGACCTCCCGACCTGCGTGATCCGCTCGTCGCCATGGAGCCGTTCGCCTGGCTCTCCGTGCTCGCCATCGGCGCGCTTGGCGGGGTCATGCTCGCCCAGAGCCGTCTGCCGGGCCTGCGCGAGGAGCCGGCACCGGTTGACGACATCGGTAGCCCCGAGGCGATCGGCCGTGGGTTCCTGGATGACTTCATCGTCTCGTTCGAGGGTGTCTCGTTCGTGCTGCTCGTCGCCGCCATTGGTGCGGTGCTGTTGGCAAAGCGCGCGGTCCAGTTCGAGGGCGGCCGATGAGCGGCGCGCCCCTCTCCTGGTATCTGATCCTCTCCGGCGCCCTCTTCCTACTCGGGCTCATCGGCGTGATGCGCCGACGCAACCCGCTGCTCCTCCTGCTGGCCGTCGAGCTGATGCTCAACTCGGCCAACGTGGCCCTCGTCGGCTTCAGCCGGTACCACAACACGGTCGACGGTCAGATCTTCGCCCTCGTCGTCATGGCCGTGGCCGCCGCGGAGGTCGTGATCGGCCTCGGCCTGGTCGTCGCGGTCTTCCGTCAGCGCCTGGCCCTCGACGTCGACGAGATGTCGGGACTCCGCGGTTGACGACCTGTGCCGGCGTCTCGGACATGCGCGGACCGGATCGCCGGTGCTGATGATCGCGGTCATCGTGCTCGTCGCGTTGCTCGCCGGCGGCTTCCTGTTGGCGTTGTGGAACCGCGAGGACACGTCGCTGTGAGCTGCGGTCGCCCCGTGGATCGGACGCGCCCGTGATCGAGGTTCTGGGCTGGGTCGTCCTCCTGCTGCCGCTGGTCGCGGCGATCGTTCTCGCGTTGCCGTCCGGCGAGCCGAGTCGGCCGTTCAGTCGTGCTCTCGGCGTCGCGCCCATCGCCGCCGCCTTTGCCGCAACCGTCGCGATCTTCATCTCCCTGCTCGGCCGCGATGAGGAGGATCGACTCGTCACGAGCACGCTCTGGGAGTGGATCGCCATCGGCGACCTGTCGGTCGACCTGGCGCTGCAGATCGACGCGCTGTCGGTCCTCATGTCGCTGGTGATCACCGGCGTCGGCGCCTTGATCTTCATCTACTCGACCGAGTACATGGAGCACGATCGGGACTACCGACGCTTCTTCGCGGAGATGAACTTCTTCGTCTTCTCGATGCTCCTCCTCGTCCTGGCCGCGAACTTCGTGTTCCTCATCGTCGGCTGGGCGCTCGTCGGTCTCGCCTCGTACCTGCTCATCGGCTACTACTACGACAAGCCGACCGCCGTGGCCGCCGCGCGCAAGGCCTTCGTGATCAACGTGATCGGCGACGTCGGCCTGGTCCTGGCGGCGTTCATCCTCGTCCGCGAGCTGGGAACGCTCGACTTCGCCGGCGTGTTCAGTGGAGCTGAGGGCCTCAGCCGCGGAGACGCCGAGCTGGTGGGTCTGCTCCTGTTCGTCGGCGCCGCCGCCAAGAGCGCCCAGGTGCCGCTGCATACCTGGCTCGCCGACGCCATGGAGGGTCCGACCCCGGTCAGCGCCCTCATCCACGCCGCGACGATGGTGACCGCCGGCGTCTACCTCATCGTCCGCAGCCACGCGATCTTCGAGGTCGCGCCATCGGCCGCCGACGTGGTCGCCATCACCGGCGCCGTCACCCTCCTGTTCGCCGCGACCGTGGCCACGGTGCAGGTCGACATCAAGCGCGTCCTGGCGTGGAGCACCGTCAGTCAGATCGGGTACATGATCATGGCCGCGGGTCTGGGCGCCTACGTCGCGGCCATGTTCCACTTCCTCACCCACGCCTTCTTCAAGGCTCTTCTCTTCCTCGCGGCCGGCATCGTGATCCACGCCCTCGCCGGCGAGCAGAGCATCGACAGGATGGGTGGACTCGTCCGCCACCTGCACCTCGCCTGGTTCGCCACCCTGGTCGGCGTGCTCGCCATCATCGGCGTGCCCGGCTTCTCCGGCTTCTTCAGCAAGGACGAGATCCTCGCCAGCGCCTACGACGAGGGTGGGCTCGGCATCGTGCTCTGGGTCGTCGGGACCGTGGCGGCCGCTCTGACCGCCTTCTACATGCTGCGCCTCTTCATCCGGGTCTTCCACGGACCGCCGCCGGGCGGCGGCTACGCGAGCGCACCCCATCCGTCGGGTGCCGCCATGGCCATCCCGGTCGCGATCCTGGCCTTTCTGTCGCTGGTCGGTGGCTGGATCCAGATACCGGGCGGTTGGCACCTGATGGAGGACTGGTTGCACCCGGTCCTGGCCGATGCGCCCGAGAGTGAGCTCAGCGGCACGGCGAAGACCGTGTCGGTGCTCGGTTCGCTGGCGGCGGTCCTGGCCGGCGCCGGCATGGCCTGGTGGGTCTTCCTGGCCGATCCGGGCCGGCGCGAGCGGCTGGCATCGCGCTTCCTCGGGGCGCGCTCGGTGCTCAACCGCGCGTGGCTCTTCGACGAGATCTACGACGCGACCGCCGTCGCTCCGACCCGCGAGCTCGGCGACACTCTGCTGCGCACGGGGGAGCCCGGGGTCGCCCAGGGCATCGTCACCGGCAGCCTGGCGACGGTGGGCTCGGCGGGGCGTGTGCTCGGGCGTGTCCAGACCGGCCTGGTCCGCAGCTACGCCTTCGCCATGGTCGCCGGGGTGGTCGTCGTCGCGCTGATCGTCCTCGTCGTCACCAATCCCGGCGCCGCCGAGAGCTTCCTGGGCGTCGACGTGGTGGGCTACCTCCGGGGTGACGGCTGATGCCGGTACTCGGCCTGTTGGTTCTCATCCCGCTCGTCGCCGCGATGGTTGTCGCGACGATGCCCGACGCCCTTGCGGTCCCCCGCCGCCTGCTCGCCGTGGCCGCCTCGGCCGCCGCCGCGGGGATCGCCGTCTTTCTGGTGATCGACTTCGATCGCGACGAGGGCGCGCTGCAGTACACCGAGAGCCTGGACTGGGCACCTGCGGCCGGCCTCGCGTGGCGGGCCGGCATCGACGGCATCTCCCTCTGGCTGGTCGCGTTGACCGCCGGGCTGTTCCTCCTGGGCATCACCGTCGCCGCCCACTCGGCGCGCGAGCGCCCGGGTCTGTTCCTGGGACTGCTCCTGGCCGCCGAGGCCGGGCTGCTCGGTCTGTTCGTCGTCGACGATCTCGTCTTCTTCTACGTCTTCTGGGAGACGATGTTGATTCCGTTCTACTTCCTCATCGCCCTCTGGGGCGGCGAGGGGCGGCGCGGCGCGGCCATCACCTTCGTCATCTACACGATGGCCGGCAGCCTGATCATGCTGGTCGCAATTCTGGGCACGGCGTTCATCGCTCAGGACGTGACGGGCCAGTTCACATTCCAGATCAGCGCCCTCCGGGGCGTGGCCTTCAGCGACGCTGCCAGCACCTGGCTGTTCGCCGGTTTCGCGCTCGCTTTCGCCATCAAGCTTCCGCTCTTCCCCTTCCACGGATGGCTTCCGCGGGCCTATTCGGCCGCGCCAATACTCGTCACCGGCCTCCTCGCCGCGGTGATGAGCAAGGCCGGCGTCTACGGCCTGCTGCGGGTCGGAGTCCCGGTGTTCCCCGAGGGCGCTGACCGCTTCGCCTTGCCCCTGTCGATCCTCGCCGTCGCCGGGATCATCTACGGCTCGCTCGTCGCCTGGCGCGCCCCGACGATGCGCCTGCTCGTCGGGTACTCAAGCCTCGCCCATCTGGGCTTCATCGTCCTCGGGATCATGGCCTTCGACATTGTCGGGGGTCAGGGAGCGGTGCTGCAGATGGTCAACCACGGAATCGTCGTGGCCGCCGCCTTCGCCATCGTCGGCGCGATCGCGCGTTCGACCTCTGGCGACGAAATCGACACGGTCAGCGGGCTCGCCGCCGGCGCCCCCCGACTCGCGGCGATCTTCCTGATCGTGGCGATGGCCTCGCTCGCCATCCCCGGCTCGAACTCCTTCATCGGCGAGTTCTTCATTCTCACCGGAGCCTTCGCCCATCATCCGTGGCTCGTCGCCCTCGCGACGATCGGCATCGTCTACGCCGCCGTCTACATGCTCCGGCTCTACCAGTCCTCCATGAACGGACCCGCCCGCGGAGCGAACCCACGCGCCGCAGAGCTCCGTCCCCGGGAGATCCTCGTTCTCGCACCGATCATCACCGCGATGCTCGTGATCGCGCTCTGGCCGGCCGGCATCGTCGGCGCGACCGAGGCGTCGGTGGCCAAGGCGATCGGCCCCGCTCAGGAGGCCGCCGGACGGCCCGCCGCGGACATCCTCGACCCGCCGGTCCCGAACCCGCCGCCCGAGGCCCTCCCCCTGCCGGGTGATGCGGTCGAGGAAGAACCGACGGCAACGCCGGCGGACGACCCGGCCCCCGAGGAGACGCCGTGAACCTGACCGCCGCGATGCCGGTGATCCTCGTCGGTGGTGCCGCCACCCTCGCGTTGGCCGCCGGCCTGTGGCGGGCGAACGAGCGACGCATCGGCGTGCTGACGATGGCGATCGGCGCCCTACTCGGCCTGGCCGCGATCCTGCTCCGGTTCACCGGCTTCTGGGACCGGCTCTTCGATCACGACTTCGCAGACGTCTGGGATGGTCCGGCCCTGAACCTGCTCGGCGCGGGCATCGCCGGCATCGTCATCGGCCTGCTGCTGTGGCTCGAGTCGCCGATGCTCGTCGGGCGGCTTCCCGCGCTGATCGGCGTCGTCGGGTTGCTCGCTGGTCTCATCGCCTCCGCCCAGCTGTGGACCCAAAGGGTCGAGATCCTCGGGGGCGGTCTGCAGGCCGACCGCTTCAGCATGCTCCTCAACGGGATCTTCATCGTCGCCGCGCTCGCGGTCATCCTGCTCGGCGTGCGGGACCCTGCCGCCGTCGATCGCCGCGGTGAGTTCGTCGCGCTGATCCTCTCGTCAACCGCGGGAATGATGCTCGTCGCCGGAGCCGGCGATCTGATCACACTGTTCGTGGGCATCGAGCTCCTGTCAGTCGCGCTCTACGTCCTCGCGGCGCTCGAGGTCTGGCGTGAGCGCTCGCTCGAGAGCGGCCTGAAGTACCTCATCATCGGCGCTCTCGGGTCCGCGTTCCTGCTCTACGGACTGGCCTTCCTGTTCGGCGCCACGGGGACCGTGAAAATCAATGAGATCGGAGAGGCGCTCAGCCTCACCTCCGGGGCCGGACTGCGCGATGAGCCGTTCGTTCTGGCAGCGATCGTGTTGATCATCGCCGGTCTCGGTTTCAAGGCCTCCGCCGCCCCGTTCCACATGTGGACTCCGGACGTCTACGAGGGTGCACCGACGGTCGTGACGACCTTCATGTCGACCGCGACCAAGGCCGCGGCCCTGGCCGCGTTCCTGCGGATCTTCGGGGGTGCTCTCAAGGACGTCTCCGACGACTGGACGGTGGCGATCGGACTCGTCGCCGCGACGGCCATCCTGGTCGGCAACATCGCGGCTCTCCGCCAGAACAACATCAAGCGCATGCTGGCGTACTCGAGCGTCGCGCAGGCCGGGTTCCTCCTGATCGGGGTCGCGGCCGGCGGGCTCGCGGGAAGCGAGGCCACCCTCTACTACCTGATCGCGTACGTGGCGATGACGCTGGCGGCATTCGCAGTCGTCATCATCCGCGAGCGCGAGGTCGAGGGCGGGGACCGCCTGTCCGCCCTGGCGGGCTACGGCCGTTCCCGACCCCTGTTGGGCGTGGCGATGACCCTCGCCATGCTCTCCCTCGCCGGATTCCCCCCGCTCAGCGGTTTCATCGGGAAGTTCCTGCTCTTCGGGGCCGCGGTCGACGCCGGCATGGTCTGGCTGGCCGTCATCGGAGCGATCGGCAGCCTGATCAGCCTCGGCTACTATCTGCGGGTCGTCGCGGTGGTCTGGCTCGGTGACTCCCCGGATGCTCCGGGTGCGCGTCGCCCGCGACCGGGAGGTGCCGACATGCTCGTCACGCTGAGCTCCGCCGCCGCGATTCTTCTCGTCGCACTGTTCACCTCACCGTTGCTCCGGCTGTGCCGTGGCGCGGCCGAGTCGGTGCTGGGGATCTGAACATGGCCCGCGACAGGACCGGAACCGGGTCGAATCCCGTCGTCGGGCGCGTCGCCCCCTGGGCTCCCGCGGTGGGCCTGGGCTGGCGCGGCCCCCGGCCCGGCGGTCCGGAGATGACCGAGATCCTGCTCGAGGGTATCGGCTTCGGGCCGGAGGACCGCGTCGTGGAGATCTACCCCGGATTCGGCGAGACGGCGCGCCGAATCGCGCGCGAGCGGCCGCGCTCCTACACGGGCGTCTGCCCGTCGCCGGCGGCTGCGGACCGACTCGCCCGGGAGCTCCGGCGGGACCCCGATCTGCTGACCCTCGTGACCCGGGCCGAGACCTCCGGGCACTACGCCAGGACCGTCAGCGGATCGGCTGATGCCTGCCCGCTTCCTGACGAGAGCGCCAACGTCGTCGTCGGCGAGTTCCTGCTCACGCCCCTGAACACCCGCGACAAGGCGGCGGCCCTCGCTGAGGCCGCCCGGCTTCTGCCCGCGGGTGGTCGCCTGGGCCTGCACGAGATCTGCGTCACTCCCGAGGTGCCCTCGGATGAACCGGGCGCCGCGCACCGTCGTGCCGCGGAACTGCGGGGGGAGCTCGCGCGGCCGGCGCGTGGGGCCATCCATCCGCTGGTCGAGGACGACTGGCGGTCGGCCGCTGAAGCCGCCGGACTGATCGTCATCGGGGCGCGCATCGGACCGCTCGTGCCCCCAAGGCTCGCTGACGCCGTCAGCGCCATCGGGCTGCCGAACATCCCCGGTTTCCTCCTCCGGGCGCTCAACGATCTCGGCAGCCTTCGCGAGGTGCGCGGCCTGGGCTACGCCATGGAGGCCTTCGACGAGCTCCGGGCCATTGTCCTGGTGGCCGAGAAGCCCCTTCTGGGCGACGTCCGCGTCGGCGCGCGCGCCGATTAGTCGCTGCTGATCAACCGCTGATCGCGGAGGACCGCGTCGGCGGCGCGCCGTCTGTGGGCCGGGCTCACCTGGGCGACGAGGAGCCCGATGTCAGCTGAGGGAGCCGCCAGGATGCCATCGCCGTCGAGTTATGGTCGGTGTGCCAGCCTCTCGCGCCGGCCGATCAACGGGTGAATGCCCACCCCGCACTTCTCGTCGGCGGAGCGACGCCGGTAAAAGGGGAACGCCCCGCTGTGAGGCGGGGCGTCGTGTAGGGCTGCTCGTGCACCGCGAAGTCGGCGACGCAACGGGCGAGCCGGCGCGGGCGGCGGCGGAGAGAAGCGACCCGCCGCGGGGGGAGCCCGACCTCAGGTCGCCACCCCGGCGAGCGCAAACACCGCGAACACCGCGAGTGGGAGGATGATGAGCGTCCATGCCGTCATAGAAAGACGTTAGGAGGAAAAGCACAAAAAGTAACCGCCTATCCGACCAGGTACGCAGAGTGACCACGTACAGGCGCCGCTCATGCTGGGCCGCGCGCCCGACGGAACAGCGTGTACGCCGTGAAGACCAGCAGGCCGGCGAAACCGAGTTGGAGAGCACGCTCAGGTGCGGCATCGGCCACCAGCGCACCCGGCGCCGCCGACAGCGTCGAGACGATGCCGATCACGGCCGCATCACGCCAGGCAACTACTCCCGCACGCGCCTGACGCCAGGTGCCGAGTATCGACACCGGCACGATCGCGGCCAGGGATGTTGCCTCGGCCTCCAGTTGTCCGAGGCCCAGAAAGACGAGGGCGGGGACGAAGACCGTCCCGCCGCCCACCCCGAACAGGCCGGCGACCACGCCGGCGGTGATGCCGAGCAGCGCGATCAGCGCGAATTCCGCGGCGCCGGGATCCTCCAACCCGCGGGCCTCGCCCCCGAGCGCGATGCGACCTGCGACCACGACGAGGAAGGCGGCAAAGCCCAGCGTCAGCGCGCGGGAGGAGAGCCGGTTCTTGAGGGCGACCCCCGCCGTGACGCCGATCATCGCGGGTATGCCGATCAGCAGCGCCTCGCTCCAGCGGACGTTGTCGAGGAGGGCGTGGCTCGCCGCCGCCGCAGAGGCGGTCACGACGATCGCGGCCAGTGATGTCGCGGTCGCGCGCGCCGGGTCATAGGCCAGCAGCAAGATCAGCAGCGGAACGATCACCACGCCTCCGCCGACACCAAGCAGCGCCGAGAACGCACCCGCGATCAGGCCGATCGCCACCAGGCGGTACAGGTGGCTGCGCCCGTCCGGTGCTCTGTTAGCGTCCGGGCTCATGCCGCTACCGTCGACCGTCGCCGCGGAGCTCGCCGCGTTGCGCCCTCGGCTCTCCCGGCTCGCCGTGCTCCTCGATGTTGACGGAACTCTCGCCCCGGTGCGCGGACACTGGGATGAGGCCGAGGTGCCTCCCGCAACTCGAGAGATCATCGGGCGCCTCGCCGAGCGCGCCGGTCTCGTGGCGCTGGTCAGCGGCCGACCCCTGGCCGACCTGGAGCGGATGACGGGCCGGGCGGACCTGCCCGCCGCGGGGAA
>JAHEIS010000193.1 GCA_024639225.1 Actinomycetes bacterium
GAATCCGCCGCGGAGCCCGCGAAAGCGAGTGTCGGCCCGACCCCCGTCCGGCTACCCCACGCGCCCATGCGCAGCGGCGGATCGAATCCGCCGCGGAGCCCGCGAAAGCGCGTGTCGGCCCGACCCCCGTCCGGCTACCCCACGCGCCCATGCGCAGCGGCGGATCGA
Source organism: Actinomycetes bacterium (assembly GCA_024639225.1). Lineage (GTDB taxonomy): Bacteria > Actinomycetota > Thermoleophilia > Miltoncostaeales > Miltoncostaeaceae > JAHEIS01. Next base: position 169 of record JAHEIS010000193.1, read on the forward strand.
ATCCGCCGCGGAGCCCGCGAAAGCGAGTGTCGGCCCGGAGGGCCGAACGGAGCGCTCAAACTAGAACCGGCTGAGCATCTCCAGCAGCTTCTGCGGCGTCTCGCCCTGGCCGGTGCGGCAGCTCAGCCGCGCGGCCTCGCACCAGGCGAGCAGGCGCGCCGTGTCCGGGGGGCGATCGCCGCACGGGTCGCGGCTCTCCAGCACGCGGATCATCTGCTCGCCGATCAGCGCCCCGGCGGTGACGGGCTCCGTCGGCGGGCGAGCCTCGACCGTCTCGCCGTCGGCGCCGATCCACTCGTGGCCCACGTCGTCGATGCGAAGACGCCCCGCCGGCCCGACGATCGTCAGCATCCGCGACCACGACCCGGCGCGGTCGCTCACCGCGATCGAGGCGCAGCGTCCCTTGGCGAACCGAACGTTGAGCGTCATGTGCCCGCGCAGGTCGGCGAGCGACTCCGGGAAGCTCGCCGGCGCCGCGGCCAGCGCGGCGTCGATCCCGTCGGCCGGTCCGCAGAGCGTCTCGAGCAAGTCCATCGCGTCGAAGAGACGGGCGAACAGCGAGCCCTCGCCCCGTCCCGACCCCAGCGTGATCTGGATCATCTGCCGCTGCCCGAACTCGTCGATCGTGTCGAGCGCGGCGCGGTAGCCCGGGCTTCGACGCATGAGCGGCACGAACATGGCCGTCGACGCCTCGGCCGGGTCGAGCACGAGGTCGGCGATCTCCATCGGCCGTGGCTCGCTGCTCACGGCCGCCATGCCGAGCTCCCGGATCAGCCGGCGCTCGTCCGCCCCGATGGGCTCCGGCGAGACCAGCCAGAGGAGATCGAAGTCGTCGCGGTGGAGCGCCTGGCGCAGGTCGGTCAGGCGATCCACGCCGAGCGCGTCGGCCAGCTCGGAGGCGGCGGCGAGCGTGCCGCCGCCGACGCCGGCGATGTCGAGCTCGGCGCGGTCGACCGCATCCTCGATGAGCTGTCGTTGCCCCGGCTCCGCCCAGGCAATCACGCGGCGATGGGCCATCGGCTCAGTGTATAATGACGACGGACAGACGGTCGCGGTCGGGTCCGGCTCGTCCGGGCTCCGGCGGAGGAAAGTCCGAACACCACAGGACACGGTGGTGGGTAACGCCCACCGGCCCACGGTCGCGGGTCAGGGAAAGTGCCACAGAAAACAAACCGCCTCCCCGCTCGCGGGGCGGTAAGGGTGAAAAGGTGCGGTAAGAGCGCACCGCCCGGCTGGTGACAGTCGGGGCACGGCAAACCCCACCGGGTGCAAGCGCAAGCAGTCCTCGGTCGCCTTCGGGCGGCACCCGCGGTCCGCGGGCCCCTCACGGGGAGTGGACGGGTAGCGTGCACGAGGTCATCGGCAACGGTGGCCCTCAGATGAATGACCGTCGCCCGGCTCGCCGGGAACAGAATTCGGCTTATGTCCAGACGCGACCGATTCGAGCGGGCCCTTCGGGGCCCGCTCTCTCAGGGGGTCGCGCCGACGCGTGATCACCCGCCGCTCGCCTTGAGCGTGACCGGCAGCTCGACCTCCTGGCCGTCGCGCTTGACCTTGATCTTGACGATGTCGCCGGCCTTGTGCTGCTGCAGCATCTCGACCAGCGTGCGCATCGACTCGAGCTGGGTGCCGTTCCAGGACAGCATGACGTCGCCGCCCTTGATGCCGCCATCGGCGGCGCTCGTGCCCTCGGAGACCGCCTCGATCAGGATGCCCGTCTCCAGCTCCTCGCCCAGGCCGGGCTGGATCCCGAGTCGCACCGGGGCGTACCCGCGGCTCGCGCCCGGCCGCGGACCGGCCGCCGGGGCGGCGTGCACGAGCTGCGTCGGCGACGACACGAGATCGACCGCGATCCCGTACATGAGGTCGAGGATCTTCGCCGCCCCGACGGGGTTCACCGTGTACGCCTGGTCGGCGGGGGAGGTGTACTCGGGGTGCATGCCCGTGAAGAAGTGGAGGCCGGGGACGCCGACGCGGTTGAAGTTGGCGTCGTCGGACCGGCCGCTGCCGGCGGGCGTCACCGCCACCGTGAGGCCGCTGTTCTCGAAGTGCGGGCGGAGCCGATCCTCGAGCCCCTCGGCCGTGCCCACGCCGAGCACGGAGAGCTTGTTGCTTCGCAGCCGGCCGATCATGTCCATGTTCAGAAGCGCCGTCATCTGCTCCGGCGGCACGGTCGGGTTCTCGGTGAAGTGCCGCGAGCCGTGCAGCCCGCGCTCCTCCGCGTCGAACGCGATGAAGAGCACCGACCGGGCGGAGGCGCCGTCCCCCAGCTCGCCGTAGTGCTCCGCGAGCTTCTTGGCGAGGACGAGCATGCCGGCCGTGCCCGACGCGTTGTCGTCGGCGCCGGGGTACAGGGGGCCGTTCGACGGGTCGGTGCCGAACATGCCGTAGCCGTTGT
>JAHEIS010000194.1 GCA_024639225.1 Actinomycetes bacterium
CGGACCCGCCCGGCCTCACCCGCCGGTAGAAGGCGTCGAGCGTGTCGTCGGACTCGGGTCTCGTCAGGTACATGACCGGGATCCACACGGCTGCCGTTCCGAACGCCGTCACCGTAAGACGCAGTCCGAAGCCCATGTCACCCCACATGGGAAGATAGGTGGCGAGGGCGATCCCGAACCCCGCGATCATCGAGGCGAGCTCGGCGGAAGCGTTCACCCGCCACCAGAACCAGCGCAGGATGAGGACGGCCCCGGGGCCCGTGCCGATCGCGATCATGAACCGGAAGACGGTCCCGATATCCTGTGCGAAGAAGGCCGCCGCGGCGGCGCACGCCACGATGCCCACCGAGGCCACGCGGCCCAGGGCCACCTGGCGTTTCTGGCTCGCGGACGGGTTGACGAAACGGGCGTACAGGTCGTTCACCAGGTAGCTGGCGCCCCAGTTGATCTGGGTGGACACGGTAGACATGAACGCGGCCACGAACGAGGCCACCACCAGGCCGAGAGCTCCGACCGGAAGATACTCGAGCATCAGCAGCGGATAGCCCATCTCCGGATCTTCGAGGTTGGGGAACACGACGATCGCCACCAGGGCCACCAGGATCCAGGGCCACGCCCGCACGACGTAGTGCAGGACGTTGAACAACCATGCCGCCTTCTCCGCGTCCTGCTCCGTGCGCGCCGCCGACATGCGCTGCACGAATTCCCCACCTCCATCCGAGCGGCGCCAGGCCCACCACTGGATGCCGAGGTAGGCCAGGAACGTGCCCATCGGGAGGTCCGGTGAGCCCGGCCTCGGAACCATGCGCAGGGCGTCCGAGCGGCCGATCTCGGCCAGCTGCCGCTTGAGCTCCATGACGCCGCCCACGTCGGCGATCGCGAAGCCGGCCACGAGGAGCGCCCCGATCATGGCGAGGGCGAATTGGAAGAAGTCGGTGGCCACGACGCCCCACAGACCGGCGAGCCCGGCATACACCAGCACGAACACGGAGAGCGCCAGCACGATCCACAGGCGCTGGTCACCGGGCAGGGCCTCCCCCACCCCGCCGAACAACCCCAGGGCCTCGATCACCTTCCGCATCGCGAGCATCACGTAGCCGATGGCGATGCAGTTGATCGGAACGGCGAACAGGAACGCGCGCGTCGCCCTGAGCACGGCGGCCGGCCGTCCGCCGTACCGGATCTCGGTCATTTCGGCGTCGGTCACCACCTCGGCCCGGCGCCACAGGCGCGCGAAAATGTAGATCAGCAGGAGGTGCGAGAGGGCGAACGCCCACCATTCCCAGTTTCCGGCGATCCCGCGGCGCGCCACGACGCCGGTGACGTAGAGGGGGGTGTCGACGCTGAACGTCGTCGCCGCCATCGAGGTGCCGGCGAGCCACCAGGGGAGGGCCCGGCTACCGACGAAGAAGTCGACGATGCCGCCGCTGGCCCGGCGGGACAGCCACAGGCCGACCGCCAGGGTGCCGGCCAGGTAGAGGCCGACGATCGCCCAATCAAGCGGAGCCATGATGCCTCCGGCTCAATTCGCCCCACGGCGGGCCAGGGCGTCGAGCTGCCACGCCGCCGCCGGTTCCATGCCCGGCTCCGTGGCCCAGGCGCAAAGGCCGGGATGACCCAGGCCCTGCAGCAGACGGGGGTGCCCGAACAACACGGGGTACACGTGGTCTCCCGCCAGGATACCCTCGAGAGCGGCGCGCGCCGTGAGCGTGAGATCGGAGGTTCCTTTCCACGCCTGCGGGGTCGAGGCCACGAGGACGATGATCGGGACCCCGGGATCGGCTGGCCCGGGCGGGAGAACGTCCCAGCCCGCGGTCTTGAGCATCTCGCGGAACAGCAGACCGAACGGCACGCGGGCCGGTTCCTCCCGGTCGTCCCAAATCGTGGCCACGCGGACGGGGCGCTCCGGATCGAGCCAGCCCGGCACGTCACCGCCTACGGTGGCCACACATGCGCTCGATATCGCGGCGGCCTTCTCGGCCAGATCGTCCGGCATCGATCCGTTCGACCGGTCATCGGACGGAAAGCGGGTCACGATCCGCCCGACACGAGCCAATGATTCACTCAGCCGCGCGGCGACCACCTTCGACGCGTCCGCCGCCTGCTCCACCGCCGTGACGGCCCGGGCCAGGTCCGGGGGATACAGAAGGAGATCGCAGCCGGCGTGAAGCGCCGCGACTTCCGGTGTTTCCGCCCCGGTCTGCTCCCGCACGCCGCTCATGTTCAGGGCGTCGGTGAGCACCAGACCCTCGAAGCCCATATCCGAGCGCAGCAGTCCCTCGAGGATCGCGGGCTCCAGGGTCGCCGGACCATCGGCGCCGAGCGCCGGATAGGCCACGTGAGCGGACATCACGCAGGCGACGTCGGCGGCCACCGCTCGGAAAGGGGCGAGGTCCGCCTGCAGGATCTCGCGCGAAGCATCCACGACCGGCAGCTCCGCGTGCGAGTCCGCCGTCGTGCGACCGTGTCCCGGGAAGTGCTTGGCGCAGGCGGCAACGCCCTCCGCCTGGCAGGACGCGATCCATGCCATGGCGAGTTCGGCC
>JAHEIS010000195.1 GCA_024639225.1 Actinomycetes bacterium
CGGCGTTGATCGCGCCGGCCCTCCAGGCGAGCCTGTTGCGCCGCGCGAGCCCCGCCCGCCGGATGTTCGAGATTCTCCTCTTCGGTGTGGCCTGTGCCGCGCTCGTACTCGCATTGATGCGGCCGCAGTGGGGCTCGCGCGAGATCGCGGCCACCCAGGTCAGCGCCGAGTTGATGATCGCGCTCGACGTATCGAAGTCGATGCTCGCGGAGGATGTTTCGCCGAATCGGCTCGATCGGGCGAAGGCGGAGATCATCGACCTGCTTCCCTACCTCGAAGGCGACCAGGTCGGGCTCATCGCCTTCGCGGGACGGGCCTCCGTACTCTCCCCGCTGACTCCCGATTTCGGTTTCCTTCGGCTCGCTCTCGAGAACGCCGGACCCCACAGCGTGACCCGCGGCGGCACGCGCCTCGAAGAACCGATCCGACGCGCCGTGGCGGGGTTCGGCCCGCCCGGTGCGAGCCAACGGGCGCTGTTGTTGATCACCGACGGCGAGGATCACGACTCCTTCGTGCGGGACGCCGCCGAGGAGGCCGCCGAAGCCGGCGTGACCATCATCGCGATCGGTTTCGGCGACGAAGCCGGCAGCCCCGTTCAGGTACGGGACGCGCGCACCGGTGCACGGCGCGTCGTGGTCGACGGCGACGGTGTTCCAGTCACGAGTCGCCTCGACGGGGAGCTGCTGCGCGAGATCGCACTCGCCACCGAAGGCGCGTACATCCCGGCCGGAACCGGCGTGCTCGACCTCGAATCCATCTACACCCGTCATCTCGCGCAGCTCGTCCGCGGCGGCGGCGCAACTCGCGGGCGCATCGTGCGCGACGAAGGCTACCCGTGGTGCCTCCTCGTCGCGCTTTCCTCGCTACTGGCCGCGGTGGTGCTGCGCTCCCGTCCGATCGAAGCGGATCGTCGAATCGGCGCCGCGGGTGGAACAGCGGCGATCGCGGCGATCGCGCTCGCGCTCGCCGTGTCCCAGCCGGCGCGGGCTCAGACCGGGGAGGGCGAAGACCTCGTAGGCGACCCGCTCGACGGCACTGCGGTGGAAGCGCCCATGGCGCCCGAGGCGGTCGACACCCGAACCGCGCGCGAACGCTACAACGACGCCGTTGCGAAGCTCGGGCTGGGCGAGCCCGCCGAGGCTGCACAGGAATTCGCCGATGCACGCAGAGAGGCCCCGGCCGATCCGGAGCTGCGATACCACACGACCTACAACCTCGGAATCGCGGCGACCGCCGTCGCGAAGCAACGACGCGAAGAAGACCCTCGGGCGGCGCTCGGCCGCCTGCACGAAGCGGCCGACTGGTTTCGTCAGGCCGTCGAACTTCGCCCCGAGGACGAAGCGGCCCGACACAACCTCGAAGTCACCTTGCTCGAGGCGCTCGCGCTCGAAGACGAACTCGCGCGCGAAAACGAAAAGACCCTCGATGCCGAACTCGAAGAGCTCGCAACGGCGCAACGCGAACTCGGAGCAACGGTTGGAGGCCTGGTGGAAGCCGTCGCCCGGGCCGGCGACACGAACGCGGCCGATTCGATGCGCCAGGCCTTCCGAGCGCCCGCCACGAGCCAACGCGAGATGCTTTCGGATGCCGATGAGCTCGCGGGGCGCACCGGTGCCGAACGCACCGCGCTCGACGCGGTCGCCGAAGACGAGCGAAGCCCGGAGGATGCCGTCCGCGCGGCGCAGCTGGACGGCGTGCTGCACTACCTTCACCGCGCGCGTGAGCGCATGGGGCAGACGCGGCGGGACCTGCGGCGTCGGCAACCGGTGCGGGCCTACCGGCGGGCGATCGCTTCGGCAACCGAACTCGAGCGGGCGCGCGATCAACTCCGCGCGCCCGATGCCCTGATCGATGTGCTGTTGCGCGAGTCGGCCGCGCTCGCTCGCCGCACCGAGGTGTGGGCGGGTGCCGCAGCCGCCGCGGGCCGACTCGATCCGAGTGCGGAGGAGCCCGAACTTCCGGTCTGGCTCGACACCGACGCCCTCGCCGAAGAGCAGCGAGCGATCTCCGAACGGACCGGCGAGTTGGACCTGCGCCTGCTCGCCGGACTCGAGCAGGCCGAGCGTGCACAGCCGGCGCCCGAGGCCGAGGCGGCGCTCGACGCGCTGCGGAATGCCGAGCCACTCCTCGCCCACGCGGCCGACGCCCAGATCCGCGCGGCCGAATCCATCGAGCAGAGTTCCCACGAGGCGGGGCTGCTCGCACAGCGCGAAGCCATCCAATCGCTCGCGGATGCGCGTGAGTTCTTTCTCGAGCTTCCCCGCTTGATCGAACTCGCGTACACGGACGAGCGGCGGATCGAGGCGGTGGTCGAAGAGCACGCGCAGGATCTCGGAGAGTGGGCGGAAGCCCTGCTCCGGGTTCAAGAACGCAATCTCGTGCGGACGGGGCGCATCGATGACGCCGTCGACCGCGAGCTCGCACGCGCGCAGGCGGCTCTTTCCGCAGGCCAGGAAGCGGATCCCTCGGACCCGGCGCAGCAAGGACCTCCGCCTCAAGAGGTGATTGCAACCTTCGGAGCGGCA
>JAHEIS010000013.1 GCA_024639225.1 Actinomycetes bacterium
AGGGACATCTAGGCGTTGGCCACAGTACGAGGCCCTCGAGTCGGAGGTCGTTTTCCGCCAGCAGGTCGCACAGTCGGACACCCGACCTGGAGGGGACACCCATCACGGTGTCGCCGTCGACCTCGACCTCGATCTCGACGTCGTCGGTTAGTGACGGTCGGAAGGGCGAGCCCACCGACTGTAGGCGCCAAGGCCACGATCAATGCACGACGACGTCGGAGGGAAACGCGTCCTCCTCGTCACGCTGGCGGGAAATTGGGCAAGCGATCCGCGCGTCAACCGATGAGCTCGTCGAGCCACTCACGCAGGCGCATCGGGGTCATCAGCGATCGATCGCCCAGCCGAGCGTCGTCGACGCCCTCCAGCTCCGGCGGCACACGCTGCACCACCATCTCGAGCGTCTCGGCATCCGCGTAGTCGTCGATGACCACAGCCATCTCCCGATCGTGATCGACGTTGCGTGCGCGAGCCGCAGCGACAACACCCCGCAGCAGCGACTCCCATGTTGTCATCGGCCCCTGGGTGATCGAGGCGGATTCCGCAGCCGAGTCAATGAATGCGAACGGGACCCGCTCGATCGTTCGCTCGCCGGCGAGCGCGGCGTACAACCAGTCCGAGTCGAATGCGAAACCGAAGGTTGAGGGAGCCGCCAGGATGTCGCCGAGCGCCGCCCGACCATAGAGCTTGAACGCGGCCTGAGTGTCGCGGAGCCCGCCCGCGAACAGCGCCGTGCCAACCATCCGCTGCATGTGGCGCAGCACCACGATGCCGGGGCCCCACCGCGCTTCGGCTTTCACGAGTACGGCATCCGGATGCTTGCGATCGCCGATCACGACATCGGCGCCATCACGGAACCGACCGAGCAGGAGCCCTACTTGGCCGAGGTTGACGGAATTGTCCGCGTCGGTCATCACGATCGCGTCGCAGCCATCAGCCAGCGCGGTCGCAGCGCCGAGGATGACGGCGCCACCCTTCTTGGAATCGTCGACGTGATCGAGCCCAGCCAGGGGGCCGTCCTCGGCCGGGATCGCATCGCTGAGCCGTAGGACCGAGACCCGATCGCCGTGCGGGTGGAGCGCGGCGCGCTCGATCGCGACTGCGGCGCTGTCGTCGGGGTCGCCGTCGTCGACGGGATAGAGCCGCCAGCGGGTCGGTGACCCGGCGAACAACCACGCGAGCTGGTCCAGCTTCACGCGCAACGCGTCCTCGCCCGTGGGGTTGTCGTCGGTTTGCGGCCGGAGTCGGCGTCGCTCGCCCCACATCGCGAACACGACGCCCAGCATGCCCTCCCATTGCAGGGCATCGACGGTTTGCTTGGAGACCGCAAGATGTGAGGCAATTCGGCCGTCGAGCGGCGCAGTCGGATCGCCAGGCGGCTCTGCGACGGCGTTCCCGGCGATGATCGCGTCCGCGAGCTCACGGACGCGCTGGTGGTCATCCAGCGATGCGAGACCGAATTCACCCGTTGCCGACGGCGTACGCGCCCTCAATGCTGCACTCCACCCGCCATTTCGCTGATTGCGTCCGGCGATGTCACGCTACCGCGCCGGGATGCTCCGGCACCTCATGGGGTCGGCGGATAGGGCCCGAGCCGAAGGCCGGCTGGCAGCACGAGCGTCAGCCGCCCGCGGCGGCCGCGGGGGGTGAGTAACTCTCGCTGGGGGCGTCCTGCCAGAGGTGCTCCAGGCGGTAGAACTCGCGGGCGTCCGGCGTGAACACGTGGAGCACGCAGTCGAGCAGGTCGACCAGGATCCACTCCGCCTCGCGCTCGCCCTCGATTCGGCGCGGGCTCACGCCGTGGTTGTGCTTCATGTCGAAGCGCACGGCTTCGACCACGGCCTTTGACTGCCGCGGGGTTCGCCCACTGCAGATCACCATGTAGTCGGTGTAGTCAACGAGGCCACGCATGTCGAGCAGCGTGATGTCCTCGGCCTTCTTTGACGCCGCTGCCTCAGCGACAGCGAGCGCGAGCTTCCTGGGATCCGCGATGTCCTCCGATGGTCAGATGCCCGACGGGAGGGTACTCCCGCGCGAGCGGTGCGATCAAGGCCGGGGCAGCAGGTCTGACACCCCGGCCGGCAGCATCAGCCCGGGATCGCGCCCCTCGGCGATCGCCTCGCGCACCGCGCTCGAGGACACCGGCAGCGGATCGAGGGCGATCAGATCGAGATTCTCGGCGCCCACTGCCGCGGCGGCGTCGCCGAACGTCTCATCGTCGACCCCGGGGCGCCCCGCCACTGCCAGGCGACATCGCGCGAGAATGCGGTCGATGGCGTGCCAGCGGGGAAACGCGGGCAGCTGATCGCCACCGATGACGAGCCAGAGATCGGCGCCCGGGTGATCGGCGGCGATCATCTCCAGGGTGTCGGCGGCATAGCTGGGAGGCGGACGATCCAGCTCCCGACGGGACACCTCCATCCGCGCGTCGCCCGCGATCATCGCCTCGAGCATGCGGACGCGCAGCTCGCCGTCGAGATATGGCCCGTCATCCTTGTGGGGCGAGCGCGCACAGGGCACCAGCAACAGGCGGTCGAGCTCCAGCTGGTCGCAGGCCGCCGTGGCCAGCGCGTGGTGACCGATGTGAGGCGGGTCGAAGCTCCCGCCGAACACGCCGATGCGCACCGGAGACCTAGGCGCGGATCTGGCCCTCGCCGACGACGACGTACTTGTAGGTCGTCAGCTCGGTGAGGCCGACCGGACCACGGGCGTGGAGCTTCTGGGTCGAGTTGCCGACCTCGGCACCCATCCCGAACTCGCCTCCGTCGGTGAAGCGGGTCGATGCGTTGATGTAGATGCACGCCGAGTCGAGGCCCTGGTCGAAGGCGTTCGCTGCGCCCGTCGACGACGTCACGATCGCCTCACTGTGCCCGGACCCGAAGCGGGTGATGTGCTCGGTCGCCTCGTCGACCGAGTCGACGATGCCCACGGCGATGATGAGATCGAGGAACTCCGTGGCGAAGTCGTCCTCGCCGCCGGCGACGACGCCCTCGGCCGGCCCGCCGGCCAGACCGAGCGCCTCCTCGTCCATGCGCAGCTCCACACCCTCGGCCCGCAGGGCCCGGGTGACGCGCGGGATGAACTCCGCGGCCACGTCGCGGTGCACCAGCAGGGTCTCAGCGGCATTGCAGACGCCCGGACGCTGAACCTTCGCGTTCATGGTGATGTCGAGCGCCATGTCGAGGTCGGCAGAGGCATCAACGTAGACGTGACAGTTACCCGAGGCGGCGTAGATCACCGGCACCCGCGAGTGCTCGCCGAGAAACTTCTTGAGCCCCTCCCCGCCCCGCGGGATCGCGAGATCGATCTGGCCCTCCATCTGGACCAGCCGCATCAGCCCGCTGCGATCCGGGTCGGGCGGCAGCAGCTGCACGGCGGCCTCGGGTGCCTCGCACTCGCGGATGGCGCGCTCGATCACGTCGACGATGATCCGATTGGAGCGCTCGGCGATGCGGGATCCACGCAGCAGGATCGCGTTGCCGGACTTGAGCGCGAGCGCGGCGGCGTCGCTGGTGACGTTGGGCCGCCCCTCGTAAATGACCGTGATGACGCCGAGCGGGATGCGCTTCCGCGTGACCTGGAGCCCGTTGTAGAGGCGTCGGCCGCCGTCGACCGCGCCGACAGGATCCTCGAGGGCGGCGATGGCGCGCACGCCGTCGGCCATCGCCCCGATCCGGTCCTCGTCCAGCAGCAGGCGGTCCAGCATCGCGCCGGACTCCCCCGCCTCGCGCGCGGCGAGCAGGTCGGCCTGGTTCTCGCTGACGATCTCGTCGGCGCGGGCGACGAGAGCGTCAGCGATCCGCTCCAGCACGGCGTTCTTCTCGGCGGGGGTCATGCGCGCCAGCGTCCGCGAGGCCGCACGCGCGTCGGCGGCCATGACGTCCAGATCGGTTGTGGCGACAGATCCCATTGCTCTCCTCAGACGCGCGTCGTCGATCCCTGTGACACGGTACACCGACGCCGCCCGCTCACTGCCCACCGTCGAGCAGCACGAGCCGATCGCGGTGGACGACCTCCTCACATCCCGGCAGGCGCTCGGCCACCGCAGGGGACTTCATGCCGGCGACCCGCCGCAGGTCATCGGCGGAGAGATCGACGATTCCCTTGCCCAGGGGCGCCCCCGCGCCCTCGACCCAGATCTCGACGGCGTCGCCGGGACCGAAGTCGCCTTCCGCGCCGGTGACCCCGACCGGCAGGAGCGAGGTGCCCCGGTCGGCGAGCGCCCGCGCGGCGCCGGCGTCGATCGTCACCCGGCCCATCGCCGGCTTGGCGTGGCGGAGCCAGAGCTTGAATGCGCCCTCACGGCGTGCCCCCGGCGAGAAGCGGGTTCCGCGCGGCGTTCCCGCGAGCAGGTCGTCGAGGACGCCGTCGTCCCGACCGGAGGCGATCACGCAGGTGACCCCCGCCGCGGTCGCCATGCGCGCCGAGGCGATCTTCGACGCGATCCCGCCGCGGCCGCTGGCCGACGCGCCCATGTCCGCGAGATCAATCTGGTCGACCGGCGTGTCGGCGGGAACCTCGTCGATCCGCCGGGGGTCGGCGGAATCGCCTCCAAAGATCCCGTCGCGGTCGGTGAGCAGGTAGAGCGCGCCGGCGCCGAGGAGGATCGCCACCTGGGCAGCAAGCACGTCGTTGTCGCCGAAGGTCAGCTCGTCAGTCGCCGTCGTATCGTTCTCGTTGACCACCGGTATCACCCCGAGCTCGAGCAGACGCTCCAGCGTCGCGCGGGCGTTGAGGTAGGAATCGCGTCGATCCAGATCCTGCGAGGTCAGCAGGATCTGGGCGGTCGTGACCTCGTGGTCGGCGAACGCGCCCGACCACCGTGGGTAGAGCACGCCCTGGCCGACGGCCGAGGCGACCTGCAGGTCTTCGACGGCCCCGGGGCGGGGCGTGATTCCGAGACGGCTGAGCCCACAGGCCACCGCGCCGCTCGACACGAGTACGGGGCGGTGGCCGCGGCGCAGCGCCGCGACCAACTCCCGTGCCCGGGCGTGCAGCAGGTCGTCGCGGATGCCCCCGTTCTCATCGACGAGACTGGAGGTACCGAGCTTGACCACGACGATCACGGCGACGCCTCCTCGGCGGCGACGGCCGCCAAGAGGTGCTCGCGTAGGGCGGAGATGCCGCCACCGGACGCTGAGTCGACCGAGAAATCGGCCCACGCCTCAGGCTCCGCCGGATCGGCGGCGCACGCCACGACAACCTCCGTTGCCCCATCCGGCACCCATTCCGCGAGGGCGGCCCGGACACGGCCGATCCGCTCGGAGGCCGGCTCGGGATCAGTGGCGTCGACGCAATGGATCACGACCCGCACCCGCTCGAGCTGGTCGAGGGCGTGCCCGGCACGCGGCGTGCCGTCCCGGCCGATGCCGGGCAGATCGGCGACGAGATGCTGTTCGCCGTAGTCGTCCTCGAGGGGGCCGAATCCGGGCTCGGTCGTCGAGTGCGGCCACGGCTCATCTCGCTGGGGCGCCCCGGTGAGCGCCGACAGCAGTAGCGTCTTGCCCGAGTTGGGCAGGCCGACAAGGGCGACGGCGATGTCGAGCCTCAGCTCGAGGGTGAGCCAGGTCGCCTCGCCGTCGGTGCCGGGAATCGTCTGACGCGGGGCCTGGTTGGTCGACGAGCGGAAGGCGCGGTTGCCGATCCCCCCGTCGCCCCCCTGGGCGACCTGGACGACATCGCCCGGCTCCATGAGAGCGATCTGCATGTCGTCGCGCAGGACCCGTGTCCCCACGGGGACAGCGATCTGAAGATCATCGCCTCCGCGGCCATGCTTGCGCGCGCCCTGGCCGTGGCCACCCGAGTCGGCGCGGTGATGGACGGCGTGGCGGAAACGGGAGAGATCCTCCATGGTCTCGTCGACGACGAGCAGCACCCGTCCCCCGCGGCCTCCGTTGCCGCCGTCAGGCCCGCCCTTGGGTACGTGGGCCTCGCGGCGAAATGAGAGGCAGCCGTTTCCACCCCGGCCGCCCTGCACGTGGATGCGGGCCCGGTCGGTGAACGACACCCGGGTTACCCGCCGATCGGCTCCGGGTGAACGTTGATGCGCCGGCCCTTGTGGCCGCTGGTGAACTCGACGCGCCCGTCGACCTTGGCGAAGATGGTGTGATCGCGGCCGAGACCGGTGTTCTCGCCGGGGCGGAACTTCGTCCCGCGCTGGCGGACGATGATCGAGCCGGCCGGCACGACCTGACCGGCGAACACCTTCACGCCGAGGCGCTGTGCCTGGGAATCTCTTCCGTTGCGGCTGGAGCCGCCACCCTTTTTGTGTGCCATTGGTGGTTCGTACCCCTAGGCCGTGATCTTGTCGATGCGGATGCGCGACAGGCGCGAGCGGTGGCCCTTGCGACGCCGCTGGTTGTTCTTCGGCTTGTAGGTGAAGACGATCAGCTTGTCGCCGAGGACGTGCTCCTCGACCTTGGCCGTCACCTTGCCGCCGTCCGAGACAGAGCTGGAGTCACCCACCGCGAGCACGGTCGGCTCGAAGCCGTCGCCCTCGTCGACGCTGAGACGGTCGACCAGCAGATGCTCGCCCTCGCGAACGCGGTACTGCTTGCCGCCAAGTGCGATTACCGCATAGTCAGGGATGGTGAATCCTTTTGCTCTCGAATGGAAGAAGGCACTAAGAGTGCCTGTTTGTGCCTACTCAACGCGGGCACGATGCGCAACTCTAGCGACCGCGGCGCGGTTGTTCCACATCCGGGTTGCGAGCGGCGGACTCCGGTGCGCCATCGTCTCATGGGGCACTCCACACGGAACATCAACGGCGCCGTCCGGCGGACGCTTCCTGCGCTGTGCGGCCTTGCCCTGCTCGCCGCCGCCGCGCCGGCGGCAGGTGCCGGCACGCTGCGGGTGACCGCCGAGGGCAACCCGGATTTCCTCGACCCGGGGCTCGCCTACTCCGATCAGAGCTGGCAGATCCTGGCCAACACGGGCAACGGCCTGATGGCGTTCTCTCCCCGTGGCGGCAAGGCCGGCGGCAACGTCATCCCCGACCTCGCCCTCACTGCTCCGCGGATCACCGGCGGCGGCCGCCTCTACACGTTCCGCCTTCGCAGCTCGGCGCGCTTCGGCCCGCCCGCCAACCGGCGCGTGCGCCCGAGCGACATCAAGACGTCCATCGAGCGCCTCTTCCGGCTCAAGTCGCGCGGGCGGAGCCTGTTCCGGAACATCCGCGGGGCCACGAGATTTGAGCAGCGGGGGACCGGCGGGATCAGCGGCATACGGACAAACAACCGCGGACGCACCATCACGTTCCGCCTGATCAAGCCCGACCCAGCTTTCGTGAAAGTGCTCGCCCTGCCGTTCGCCTTCGCGGTCCCGACCGGCACACCGGCGTCCGATCGCAGCCTGCAGGCGCCCGCGGCAACCGGTCCATACCGCATCGCCGAGTACGACCCGAATGATCAGATCGTGCTCGAGCGCAACCCGGGCTTCCGCCCGCGGGGTCGCATCGCCGCCGGTCGCCCCGACCGCATCGTCGTGGCCCTCGGCGTCGACCCGGCGCGCTCGGCCGCGCTGATCGCCCGCGGCGACGCCGACTACACGCAGTCACGGCTCAGTGAGTCACTGCTCGATCGCGCACAGGGCGCGGGGGCCCGCGTGCGCCGCTGGACCGAGGGCTCGACCTACTACTTCTTCATGAACGTGAACGAGAAGCCGTTCACCTCGGCCAAGGTCCGACGCGCCGTCAATCTCGCGATCAACCGCCCCGCCCTGGTCCGGTTCTTCGAGGGCAACGCCATCGCGACGCGGCAGATGATCCCGCCGGCGACCACCGGGTTCCGTCGCCTGCGCGTCTACCCGCGCCCGAAGGTCGCCCAGGCCCGCCGACTGGTGAGCCAGGCCGGGGCGCGCGGGGCATCGGTGACCGTCTGGGGTCACACGACCGACCCCTCCCCCGCCGCCACACGCTACCTCGCCCAGCGCCTTCAGAGCATCGGTCTGCGCCCGCGGATCGTCTTCGCGGACAAGGCCGGCATGCTCGAGCGCATCGGAACTCGTCGGACCGGCGCTCAGATCGGGTACGCCCGCTGGCAGCAGGACTATCCGGACGCGGGCGTGCTGCTCGACCGGCTCTTCAACGGTCGCAACCTGCGAGCCACCGACAACCTCAACTACAGCTACGTCAACGACGCCCGGGTCAACTCGCTGATCGCGAGGGCCCGCAGGACGGGCTCCGCGTCCCGGCGCGCGGCGCTCTACCGGCAGATCGACCGCCGCGTCGTGAACCGGTCGTACGTCGCGCCCTTCGCCAACAGTCGTCGGAACGATGTCGTCTCGGCGCGCGTGGGTGGCTACGTCGCCCATCAGGTCTACGGCTTCCTCTGGTCCCGCGCCCGGGTGCCCGCGGACCGGTCAGCTATCGCCGCTTTCGAGGCCGCACGGGACGGGGTCGACGCCGCACCGGCGCCGGCGTCGCCTGTGGCAAGCGAACTCACCGCCCCCGCCCTGCGCGGCGAGGGCGCGCTCGCTGCGCAAGGCTAGCTAGAGCGTAGAGCGCCGGATCCGGATCGCATCGTCGGGCAGGCTGTCGTCGACGGCCAGCTCCAGTTCCATCCCGAGAGCGGCCGTGAGTTCGTCGAGACGGTCTTCGTCGGCCGTGAGGGCGTCGACCGAAGCCGATGGGAGCGACACCTTGAAGCCCTTCTCCTCACGACCGCGCAGCTTGCTGACGATGCGACGGGCCGCATCGATGGCGAGCGTCTCGTCGGTGAGCAACCAGCCGGCACCCCCACAGTCCTCGCAGACCTCGGTCATGACCTCGCGCGGGCCGTCGGCGCGGTTCTGGCGCGACAGCTGCACGAGGCCGAGCGGCGAGATCTCGGGCACGACGTAGCTCCGGGTGCGGTCGTTCTCGAGCGCGGAGTTGACCGCGGACAGAACCGCGTTGCGGTTCTTCGCCTTGTCCATGTCGATGAAGTCGATGACGACGATGCCGCCGATGTCGCGGAGCCGCAGCTGACGCACGACCTCCTCGGCCGCCTCGAGGTTCGTCGCCGTGACCGTGTCCTCGAGCCGGTTCCCCCGCCCGCCGACGTTCCGGCCGCTGTTGACGTCGATGACCGTGAGGGCCTCGGTGTCGTCGATGATGAGGTAACCGCCGGAGTTGAGCGGTACCCGGCGCTCAACCGTCGACTTGATGGCCTCCTCGGCCCCGTTGCGCGCGAGCAGCGGGCCCGGACCCTCGTGCAGGTTCACGCGCTTCGCCATGTCGGGTGAGGTGCGCTTGAGGAAGCTCGTGATCCGGTCGAACTGGTCCTGATCGTCGACGTGGACGGCGTCGACGCCCTCGTTGAGCAGATCGCGGATGACCTTCAGTGAGATGTCGGCCTCGCCGTAGAGCGGCGAGGGCACCTTGATCTTCTCGGCACGCTTCTTGAGCGCGACCCAGAGCTTGGTGAGCGACTCGAGGTCCCGCGCCAGGTCCTTGGCCTCGACGCCGGCGGCGGCGGTGCGGAGAATGACTCCGCCCTCGCTGACGCTGATGCGTGAGAAGACGTCGCGCAGACGCCGACGTTCGTCGTCGGGAAGGCGGCGGCTGACGCCGACCCCCTCGCCGTAGGGCGTGTAGACGAGGAAGCGCCCGGCCAGCGAGAGCTGCATCGTCAGGCGCACGCCCTTGGTGCCCATGGGGTCCTTGGTCGCCTGAACCAGGACCTCGTCCCCCTTCTTGATCATGTCGGTGATGCGGCGCTTGTTGCGCGGCGTCCCGAGGGCCACGATCTCATCGACGTGCAGGAAGCCGCTCTTGTCGAGGCCGACGTCGACGAAGGCGGCCTCCATTCCGCTCAGCACGTTGCCGACCCGACCCTTCCACACGTTGCCCACGACGGAGCGTTGGCCGCGTCGCTCAATCGCGAGCTCGGCCGCGCGGCCATCCTCGACGATCACGACCCGCGTCTCCCACGGGTCAACGGATACGAGAATTTCCTTTTTCAGGAGACTGCTCCTTGAGAAGGGTGGTCGGAAAGAGAGATCAGAACGGCCGTCAGCTGCCGCCGCGTCGCCCGGGAAGGCCGGGTGAATCGGGGCGACCGATGGGAACCACTGCCTCAGCAGCATCAAGACGGCGGCGGACGGCGGCGCCCAGGGCCTGCGTGCCGAGCCAGGCGATGCCGCCGCGCACCAGCCAGGCCGGGGTGGAGAACAGACCCAGGCTCGTGCGGCCGACGAGCCTCCAGACGAAGCCGGCGGCGACGACGGCCGCGACATCCGCCGCGCGGTTGGGCCCCATCGGCTTGCCGTGGCCGACGGCGAGGTCCGCGAGCATCCTGACCTGGAGAATCGTGAGCACGGGCATCCCGGCACCACGGACGGCGGCGGCGCCGGCCGCCAGGATCGAGGAGCGGCCGACGATGTCGTCGAGCGCGGCGGGCCGCAGCAGCGGATAGCGACCGGCGAGTGGCGATACCTCGCCCGGGACGGCCGTGATGAGGCGGCGTCGGAGTGCCTCGCCGCCATCCTCGTCCAGCGAGGCGACGTGGACGATGCGGCTGCCGCCGATGTGATCAGTCGCAAGCAGCGCCCGCTCGTGAGCCTCGCGCTCGTGCGGGGTGCCGATGAGCACGACGACGGCGTCGACGTCCCCCGACCGGTGTGCGGCGAGGGCCTCGATGACACGGCCGCGGTCCTCGGAGCCCTCGAGCGCGTGGATGATGATCGCGCCCTCCGGCGTCGCCTCACCGACGCGGACCCCGGTGAGATCAGCGATGCCCGGCGCCGCGGCGCTCGGCGCGATGACCAGCAGCCCGCCTCCGTCACCGGCGTTCGCGACATAAGCGGCCGCGCGGGCGATGCGCCGACCCTGCTTCAGTAGTCCCACAGGGGATTCGTTTCAGGTTGCCAGCGCGGGGTCGCGCCGGAGGTGGATGCGAAGAAGGAGACCGACGGCCCCGAGCGCTACGACGATGTGTGCACCGCCGTAGCTCATGAAGGGCAACGGGATTCCCGTGACGGGCATGATTCCCACGGTCATCCCGATGTTAACGAACACCTCGAAGGCGATCATCCCCACGATGCCCGCGGCGACCAACTGGTCGAAGCGTGAGCCGGCCGCGCCGACGATACGCAGGCCCCGCCAGATGATGAGCCCGTAGGCGAGGATCAGCAGCGCGCCCCCGACGAATCCGAACATCTCGCCAACGACCGCGAAGATGAAGTCGGTGTGGTGATCGGGCAGGAAGCGGTTGATCGCCTGAGTCGCCCCGTCGGGGCCCTTGCCCAACGCCCCGCCCGATCCGATGGCCGTCTTGCTCTGGGCCAGCTGATATCCGACGGTGTTGACGTTCTCGTCCGAGTCGATGAACGCCGACAGGCGATCCACCTGGTAGTCCTTGAGCACCGGGGCACCGGCGGCGGGCAGAACCCACAGCACCGCGGCGGCCGCGAGCACGAGCACCCCGCCCGCGACGGCGAAGTACTCCCAGGGCAGGCCCGCGACGAGCAGGATGACCGCCAGGATCGCGAAGTAGACGATGCTCGTGCCGAGGTCCGGCTGGGCGAAGATGATCGCCGCGGGCACGACTGTCACGCCGAGGGCCAGCAGCGCCGTGAGACCCGGCCCGCTCACATCCATACGGTCGGCGACGATGGCCGCCAGCACGATGACGATCAGGAGCTTCCCCGCCTCCGAGGGCTGGAGGTTGATGGGCCCGAACTCGATCCACCGACGCGTGCCGCGGATGCTGGGTGCGAGCACGAACACCACGGCGAGAGATCCGAGCAGAACTCCCCAGAGCGCCCAGGACCACGACGCGAGGCGGTCAGGGTCGAGAGATGCGACACCCACCATCACAATGAGGCCGGCGGCGATGTAGAACGCCTGGCGGGTCACGAAGAAGTCGGGCTGGCCCGGGATATCCGTGGTCGTGGCCGCCTCGATCACGAACAGACTGGCCGCGAGCACGGCGAGCACCCCGGCGATCAGGATCCAGTCGACGCGCAGGAGCGCCATGCGGATCGCATCGCCCCGGTCGCTGGTGGCCTGGCGCCCCGCCTGGATGATGGTGCTCATTCGAGCTCCTCCTCCGGGAGATCGGGAATGGCGCAGTCATCGGGCGACTCGTCGAAGTGCGTCAGGATGACCGCGCAGACGGCCGGGGCCGCCGCACGCGACCCGAATCCGCCCTGCTCAACCAGCACTGCGGAGACGATCGTCGGCGAGGCCGAGGGCGCGTAGCCGACGAACCACGCGCTGTCCTGCTCGTTGAACTTCTCCGCCGTTCCGGTCTTTCCCGACACCAGCAGGTCGTTGGAAACGTTCGCGAACACCTGCTGGGCGGTTCCGTCGCCATCGTTGACAACGCGAAAGAGACCATCTCGGATGACGGTCAGGTTCTCCTGCGAGGCCGGGATCCGGTGACTCGAATTGCTCGTGCCGAATCGGGCCAGCACCCTGCCGGAGCGATCCTTGACCAGCCGGGCGAGCGTCGGCGTGTGGCGCAGCCCGGAGCGGTCCGCGATCGCGCCGAAGGCATTCGCCATCTGCAGCGGCGTCGCCAGCAGCTCGAACTGGCCGATTGACAGCTGGATGTCGTCGGCCGCCAGCCAACTGCGCCGCAGGTTGTCGAACTCGGGCCCCGCGAACCTCTGCCGCTTCCAGGCCCGGTCGGGGACGAGCCCGCGCCCCTCGCCAGGGAGGTCGATGCGCGTCGGTGAGCCGAGGCCGAACTCACGGGCCCAGAACGGCTGGCGCTCGCCCTCCTTGTCGAAGAAGGCGGATCCGACTTGATAGAAATAGGTATCGCTCGAGATCTTGAGGGCGTCGCGAAGCGCGATGAAGCCGTCATCACGACCGCGAAAGTTCTCGAACTCCTCGCCCTGGAGCTCGATCTTGGCGGGTGAGTCGACCGGCTGGTCGGGATCGAAAACGCCGTCCTCGAGGGCCGCCGTTCCCGACAAGGCCTTGAAGGTCGATCCGGGCGCGTACTCCCCCGCGATGGCCCGGTTGAACTCCGGCCGGTTCGACAGACGCAGGGCGTCGAAGGCCTTCTGATCGCCTTCGATGAAGATGGCCGGGTCGAACGTCGGATACGAGGCCAGGGCCAGAACCTCGCCGTTGGTGGGATCGAGCGCGACACCCGCGGCTCCGGTCCCGTTGTTGATGAGCGTGCGGGCTTTCAGCTCCTGCTCGAGCACGCGTTGCAGATCGAGGTCGATGTTGAGCCAGAGCGTGTTGCCGGCCTTGGCCGGGCGGTCGGCCACGACGCCCCCGGGGGCTTGGCGCCCCGAGACGTCGACCTCGATGGTGCGCTCGCCGGGGACCCCGCGCAGCCACTCCTCGTACTGGCGCTCGACGCCCGTGATGCCCACGTTCTCGTCGAGACGGTAGCCCCGTTCGCGGTACTCCGCGGCGCGGTCGGCCGGGATCTGCGCGGTGTAGCCGAGGATGTGCGCCGCCAGATCACCCCGCGGGTACGTGCGCACCCAGCTGCTCGCCAGGGAGATGCCCGGGAAGAGGTGGCGCCGCTCCTCGATGCTGTTCTGGGTGATCTCCGAGACGTCCTCGGCCAGCACGACCGGGAGCGAGGGTGAGGAGTCGCCCGCGGTCATGCGCTCGTCGAGCTCGGCATAGTCCACGTTCAGCCGCGCGGCGAGGCTGCGCAGCACGCGCTCACGCTGCTCGCCCTGCAACGTGAGCGGGAGCGCAACCACGTTTCGGGCCTCGCGGTTGGACGCCAGCAGCCGCCCCTTGCGATCGACGATCTCGCCGCGCGGGGCCTCCACCGGCACGCTCCGCAGACGGTTGATCTCGGCCGCCTCCGCGTATTCCTCGCTGCCGATGACCTGCAGGAACCACAAGCGCAACAGCAGCACGACGATGACGATGAGCCCGAGCATTCCCAGCGCAGCGATACGCAGCGCAATCTGGGGCGTGAGGGCCGGAACCCCGCCGCCGGTGTCGCCGCTCATGCCGGAGCCCCCGGACCGAGCACGTCGCGGGGACGCCCGAGTGCCCACCGGACCAGCAGGAGAACCGGGGCGCTGAGCAGCGCGGTCAGCAGCATCGTCGGCAGGACCACCCGACCGAGGAAATCAGTGAACTCGACCGGCGCGCCGACGAGCAGATGCAGACCGAGGTAGGCCAACTGGACCAGACCCGCGACGATCACGCTGAGGACGAGGGATCCGAGCGGCCCCTGCACCTCACGCCGCCCGAAGTAGCGCCCGGCGAACGCCCCGGCGCAGAGGTAGATGAGCGCCAGACCGCCGACCATACCGACGGGCGCGACCAGCTCGGCGAGGAGAGCCATGACCATGCCGGCGATCCCAGCGACGAACCCGCCCCGCATGAGCGCGATGCCGACGACCGCCGGAGCGATCAGGTCCGGCACGCCCTCGATCAGGCGGATGTTGGGCATCAGTACGACCTGCAGGAGCACGACCCCGAGGCCGATGGCGAGAATCGCCCCGGCTCGCACGGGGACGTCCGCGCGCTCGCGCCGCCATGGAAGGCGACCGATCAGCGTCGTCGTCATCCCGACGCCCTGCGCCGGGCGATGGCGCTCTCCGGGATCATGATGACCATGTGCCGCAATGAGCGGGGATCAACGAGGGGCTCCACCTGGATCACCGTGTACGTATCCCCCTCGATCGCTCCGGGATCGGTCACCTGGCCGATCGGGATGTCCGGCGGATACAGCGACAGGAGCTCATCCGCCCCGAGAGAACCGGCGGTCACGACCAGATCATTCACGCTGACGCTGGCATCGCGAGGAAGTCGGGTCAGGCGCAACTCACCTGTGCCCGTCGATCGGAGCAGACCCGGCAGCCTGCCGCTGGCCGAGGTTGTCGCACCGACAGCGGTGTCGGTGTCGGTGATCAGGCTGACGTCGGCATGATTCCGCCCGACCGAGGTGACGACGCCGACCAGGGCGCCCTGGCCGTTGCTCAGAGGCGCGACGACCGGCGAGCTGCGCTCGACCCCGTCGGCGCGGCCCGCGTTGAGTCGGACACGCTGGTAGAGATTCGTGAAGGAGTGCCCCTGGACCGAGGCGGTCAACGTCCGATAGTCGTCTCCGGCAAGGCCGGAGCGATCCAGGGTCTCGAGTCGCCGCAGCTCCTCGAGCTGCTCCGCGCTCAGGCGGGAGTCGATCACGAGCTGGCGCGTCCGCTGCAGCTCCTCCTCGAGACGCTCCACGTCATTGCGGGCGCTGGCCAGGCCCGTCGTCCAGTCCCAGCTGTCGCGCAGCGGGCGGATCGCCTCATTGGCGATGTCCTGCACCGGGTCCATGAGCGACGCGCTGTCCACCTGCAGGGAGTGGATCGGGCCGTCCTCGGACTCGCGCAGGTAGATGGTGAGGATGCCGAGACACGCCACGGCGAGTAGCAGCAGCCCCGACCGACGGATCGCGGTCCGGCGATCCTGTCTGCGGGGACGGCCGCTCATCCGGCCTCGTGGTCGGGGCCGGGGCTCATCTCACTCACAGCGGCGGTGCGCCGCGGCGCCGGCCGCATGATCAGTAGCGGCCGTTGCGACCGCGGCGGCGGGAGGTCTTGCGCAGCACCTCGAACTCCTCGAGCGAGCGACCCGAACCGACAGCGACACAGGTGAGGGGCGATTCCGCGACGTGAATCGGCATCTGAGTCTCGGAGCGCAGCCGCTCATCGAGCCCTTGGAGCAGCGAGCCGCCCCCGGCGAGCACGATGCCGCGGTCCATGATGTCCGAGGCCAGCTCCGGAGGCGTCTTGTCGAGCGTGCTCTTGACCGCGTCGATGATCTGCGCGACCGGCTCCTCCATCGCCTGGCGGACCTCCTCGGAGCTGAGCACGACCGTCTTGGGCAGCCCCGTGATCATGTCGCGACCACGGATCTCGGCCTCGACTTCTTCACGCAGCGTATGGGCCGAGCCGATCTCGAGCTTCACTTCTTCCGAAGTCTGGTGGCCGATCATGAGCTTGTGCTCACGCTTGACGTAGCTGATGATCGCTTCATCCAGCTCGTCCCCACCGACCCGGATCGACTGGGCGACGACGATGCCGCCGAGCGAGATCACCGCGACCTCGGTGGTCCCGCCGCCGACGTCGACAATCATGTTCCCCGTCGGCTCAGCGACCGGCAGACCGGCCCCGATGGCGGCGGCCATGGGCTCCTCGATGAGGAAGGCCTGGCGAGCGCCCGCGGAGAGCGTGGCCTCCTCCACGGCCCGTTTCTCGACACCGGTCACGCCGGAGGGAACGCACACGACAACGCGCGGATGGGCCCAGCGGTTCTGGTGCACCTTCTGGATGAAGTGGCGCAACATCTGCTCGGTGACATCGAAGTCGGCGATGACACCGTCCTTGAGGGGCCGGATGGCGCTGATCGTGCCGGGCGTGCGGCCGAGCATCCGTTTCGCCTCGATTCCGACGGCGTGGACCTCATTGTTGCGCTGGTCGATCGCCACCACCGACGGCTCCGACAGCGCGATCCCCCGTCCCCGGACGTAGACCAGAGTGTTGGCGGTGCCGAGATCGACGGCCATGTCACGGCCGCCGAATCCGGTGAGGTATCCGATCAGTCCCACGTTGAACTCCCGCGCGCACGGACGGCTGGGTGGTTTTCACCGGCGACAGCGGGCGCCGGGACCCTCATTCATCGCACGGGCGCAGCCACGCTATCCCTCCGCCGGGACGACTGCCACCTCAGGCCGTTGCAGCCAACCTGACCTCGTGCCCGGGGAGGGGTGCGGTACCCTCTGATCATGGAGCTCCCACGCCTCATGTTCGCGGATGACAACAGCGCCTACCGGCGCGTGATTCGCCGCAAAGAGCAGGAAGAAAAGCGCCGTGAGAAACGTCGCGGGGAGATCCTCGACACTCTCCGCCGGCTCAAGGCCCAGGCGAACGACCCGTCGATCGTGGACGAGCGCGAGCGCCAGCGCCGCCATGAGTCGTTCCTGGAGAAATACCCGCCGCTCTTCTAGCTCGCTTCTGTGGCCGGAGGCCCACTCTCCGCCCCCGGGCCCCAGGGCCCGAGACCGAGAACGGTGAGCATTCCGACCAGCCGGCCGACCGGAAGGCCGACCACGGTGCTGTGGTCGCCCTCGATCCGCTCGACCAGGGCCATCCCGGCGCCCTGGATGGCATAGCCACCGGCACGCTCCCGCCACTCGCCGGTGTCGAGATACCACTCGCGGGCGGCATCGGGCAGCCGGCGGAAGTGGACCAGGGTGCGATCGCAGTCGGCCAACTCGCCACGCGCCGTGATCAGGCAGACGGCGGTGAGGACGACATGGTCGCGGCCGCCGAGGTGCGTGAGCATCTCCCCCGCCTCCGCGCGGCTCGTCGGCTTCCCCAGCGCCCGATCGTCGAGGGCCACCACGGTGTCGGCTCCCAGAACCGCACCCTCAGGTGGTATCCCGGCGCGTTCAGCGACGTCCCGAGCCTTGCCGAGGGCGTTGGCGAGGGCCAGCGCCTCCGGATGATCCGCGCCCGTCGCCTCGGCGAACCCCGATGCCACCGTGCGGAACGGGACGCCAAGAGCGGTCAGCAGGCCGCGCCGCTGCGGCGAGCGGGAAGCCAGGATGATCAGAGGGTCTAGACCTTCGTGAAGTGCAGCTCGAGCTCGCGCTCGGCCGACTCGAGCCCGTCGGACCCGTGGATCACGTTCTGGCCGGTCTCCGTGGCGAAGTCGCCCCGGATCGTGCCGGGGGCCGACTCCATCGGGTTCGTCGTACCCATCATCGCGCGCAGAGCGGCGATCGTGCCCTCGGGCCCCGTGACCGCCATCATCACGACCGGGCCGGAGGTGATGAAGTCGACCAGCTCGCCGAAGAACGGCTTCTCGGAATGCTCGCCGTAGTGGGACTCCGCCGCGTCGCGGGCCATGGTCGTCTTCTTCATGGCGATGATCTCGAAGCCCCGACGTTCGATGCGGGACACGATCTCACCGGTCAGCCCCGCGGCGACGCCGTCGGGCTTGATCATCACGAACGAACGCTCACTCACTAGCTGCCCTCCAGGCCTTTGCGGATTCGATCACGCCATCGACCGCCGTCGCCGATCTCCGTGACGCTCTCACCCTCGGCCAGCTCACCCGAGCCGACGCGCTGGCGGAACTCCACCTCTGCGAGCCGCGCCTCGAGCGCGGCGACATCCTCCTGGCGAGCAACGCCGGCACCCGAGAGAGCCCGGTCGAACCCGCCGCCGGTCATGTCCGGCGAGCCCTCGCGCTCGAGCAGGCGGCCGACCATGGCCCGGCCCTCCTCGTCGTCCGGGGACAGGCGCTGCTCCAACAGCAGGAGCTCCAACTCGCGCTCGCGCGTCTCGATCAGGTACTCGGGAGGGCGCACGATCAGGTAGATGATGGCCCCGAGATACGGGATCAGCACGGCAAGGGCGACCGACCCGGCGATGAACGCGGGCTCACGGAAGCGGCGCTTGGCGTCCTGGTAGGTCCAGAAGATCAGCGCGCCCCAGAGCAGCAGGAAGAAGAGCTGCAAAAGGACCGACCCGATTGCCCACAGGGGCGAATCGAAGAACCCATTGACCGAGTCAAACGGGTTGGAAGAAAGAAAAGTCACGTTCTCATCCTGGGCGTTTGGGAGCCCCGGGGGATGTGTCTGCGGAAACCGAAGCGAGCATAGCAACGCCTTTCGACACGTCCGCCAGGATCGCCTGCCTCAGATCCCTCAGCAGATACAACGAGCCACAGATGACGACACCGCCGCTCGGTCCGACCCACCGACGCGCCGCGAGGACCGCCTCAGCCGGGTCGGCGACCGCGTGCGCCTCCGTACCCATCGCCCGGGCCAGCTCTGACAGCTCGTCGGGGCTGCGCGAGCGGGGGTGCGCGGAGGCGGTCGCATAGAGCACGTCACACTCGTCGAGGATCGGGCCGATCACCCCGGCGGCATCCTTGTCGTCGAGCAACGCGAGCACGGCCGCCCGCGGCCGCGGCAGGACTCCGGAGAGCTCGCGGGCCAGGGCCTCGGCGCCGGAAGGGTTATGCGCGCCGTCGATGATGAGCGCCGGGGTGCCCGGGATGCGCTCGAGTCGCCCGGGCATCGCGACCCGCGCGAGGGCGTGGCCGGCCTCGGGCCCGAGGGGGCGACCGAGCGCCGCCTCGACCGCCGAGGCCGCGGTCGCGAGGTTGTCGTGCTGGAAGGTCCCTGCCGCGGCCGGGGCGTCGACGCGGATCGCACCCGAGGCCGTGGTCAGCGTGATGCTGCCGTCGGCGACGGGGTCGACTCCAACCTCAGCTCTCACCCATCGGGGATCCAGCCCGAGCTCGCCGGCAGCGATCCGAACCGCGTCGACCGCGTCGGCCTCGAGTGGCCCCACGACCACCCGATCCGACCCCCCGGGAGCGACGGCGAGCTTCTCGCGGGCGATCTCCAGGTGGGTCGTTCCCAGGAGCGCCGTGTGCTCGAGAGAGATCGAGGTCACAACCACCGCGGCCGGACGCTCGAGGACGTTCGTCGCGTCCCAGCGCCCCCCGAGGCCAGCCTCGATCACCTGCCATGCGCACCCGGCCTCGGCGAAGATCAGAAACGCGGCGGCCGTCACCCCCTCGAACTGTGTGACGGCGTCCCCCGGCTCGAGCTCCAGTCCCGCGGCAGCGTCGGCGACGCGCATCACGGCGGCCGCGAACTGCTCGGGTGGCACCGGGGCGCCGTTCACCTCGACGCGTTCGTGCCAGCCCCCGAGATGCGGCGACAGATACGCCCCGGTCGACAGCCCCTCCCCCTCCAGCAACGCCGCGCAGAAGCGGGTCGTCGATGACTTCCCGTTGCTGCCCACGATGTGAATTGAGTGCCGCCCATGCTGTGGGTTGCCCAGAGCCGCGAGCAGGGCCTCCATCCGCGTGAGGCCGAAGCGCATGCCGAGGATCTCCCGCCCCTCGATCCACGCGGCAGCCTCGGCGATGATCGGCGGGTCGTCAGGCGTCAGAACGGAGGGCGGCGAGCTGGCCGCCCAGGGTCTCGGCCTCGGCGCGGAAGCGCTCGGCTTTCTCGCGCTCCGCCGCGACGAGGTCGGCGGGGGCCCGCTCGACGAACCGCTCGTTGGCCAGCTGCTTCTCGGCCCGGGCAAGCTCCTTCTCCGCGAGCGCGACGGCATCCTCGAGCCGGGCGATCTCGGCGGCGGTGTCGATCCCGCCCTCCCGCTCGATCATCAGCCGACCGCCGGCGATCGGCTGCACCTGGGCGGCCTCCGCCGGAGCGGAGACGTGTTCGCAGCGGGCCAGCGCGGCCAGCGCGGCGGACGGCACGGCCCTGCCGGCCGAGATCTCCACGGCGACCTTCAGCGGCTCGCGCGGGGCGATGTCGTTGTCGGCCCGGAACGAGCGGACGCCGCGCACGACGTCTTGGAGCGCCGCGATCGCCTGCTCCGCCTCGGGGTCGGGACCCGCCGCAGCAACCGGCGGAGCGTGTTGGAGCATCAGCCCCTCCGCCCCGGGCAGCCGGGCGTAGCACTCCTCGGTGACGAACGGGATCAGCGGATGGGCCAGCGCCAGCAGCTGCTCGAGGATGTGGGCAGCGACGTCGGGCGTGGCCTCGTCGGCCTTGAGCAGCTCGAGGTACCAGTCGGCGAAGTCGTCGAAGATCACGTGGTAGACCGCGTCGGCGAGGGCGCTGAACTCGAAGGCGGCGATCAGCTCGTCGGCCCGACGGATCACCGCCTCCAGACGCGCCGTCATCCAGCGGTCGGCCAGCGTCAGCGGGGCCGTCGTCGCGCCGAGCTTTCCGTCCCGGGCGAGGACGAGGTTGGTGGCGTTCCAGATCTTGGTGACGAGCTGGCGCCCCATCTCGATCCGCTCCATATTGAAGCGGGCGTCCTGGGCACTCGACATCGAGAGCATCCCGAAGCGCAGGGCGTCGGCGCCGTGCTCCTCGATGACGTCGATCGGGTCGATGCCGGTGCCGAGGCTCTTGCTCATACGCCGACCGTCCGGAGCCTGGATCACCGAGTGGATGTTCACCTCCGAGAAGGGCTCTGCGCCCATGAACTCCACGCCCATCATCACCATCCGGGCGACCCAGAGGAAGATGATGTCGCGCGCGGTCGACAGGACCTGGGTCGGGTAGAAGCGCTCGAGTTCAGGCGTCTGCTCGGGCCAACCGAGGGTGGCGAAAGGCCAGAGCGCCGAGCTGAACCAGGTGTCGAGCACGTCGGGATCCCGCTCCCACCCCTCACCCTCGGGGGCCTCACGGCCGACGTGGATCTCCTCGCCCCGGTACCAGACCGGCAGCTGGTGTCCCCACCACAGCTGGCGCGACAGGCACCACGGGCGGATCTCGCGTAGCCAGTTGAGGTAGACGTCACCCCAGCGCTCCGGAGTGAAGCGAAGGCGTCCCTCCTCGACCGCGGCGATGGCGGGCTGTGCCAACTCGGTCATGTCGGCGAACCACTGCAGCGAGATCAACGGCTCCACCCGCTCGCCGGAGCGGTGGGAGAACGGGACGCTGTGGACGTAGGGCGTCTCGCCCCGGACGCGCCCGTCGTCGCGCAGAGCCTGCGTGACTGCGGTCGAAGCCTCGGCGACGGTCATCCCGCGGAAGGCCTCCGGGGCCGCGTCGGTGATGCGCCCGTCCTCACCGATGATCCCGATCGCCTCGAGGCCGTGGCGACGGCCCATCTCGAAGTCATTCATGTCGTGGGCCGGGGTCACCTTGAGCGCACCGGTCCCGAACGCCGGATCGATGTAGTCGTCGGCGATGATCGGGATCTCGCGCCCGACCAGCGGCAGCGTGCAGGTCGTGCCGACGAGCTCCCCGTAGCGCTCGTCCTCCGGGTGAACCGCCACGGCGGTGTCGCCCAGCATCGTCTCCGGCCGGGTGGTGGCCACGACGATCTCGCCCGAGCCGTCGCTCAGCGGGTAGGCGATCTCGACGAGGGTGTCCTCGACCTCCTCGTTGACGACCTCGAGGTCGCTGATCGCCGAGCGGAGCCCGGGGTCCCAGTTGACCATGTAGTCGTCGCGGTAGACCCAGCCCTTCTCATGGAGAGCGACGAACACCCCCAGGACGGCGTCGGCGTAGCCCTCGTCCATGGTGAACCGCTCACGCGAGTAGTCGAGGGTCGCACCCAGGCGCCGGAGCTGGGAGATGATCGTCCCGCCCGACTCCGCCTTCCAGTCCCACACGCGCTGCTCGAAGGCATCGCGGCCCATCTCGCGGCGGTCCAGCCCCTCGGCGGCGAGCTGCTTCTCGACGACGGCCTGGGTCGCGATGCCGGCGTGATCGGTGCCGCAGATCCACATGGTCTCGGCACCCTCCATCCGCCGACGGCGGATGAGCAGATCCTGGATCGTGTTGTTGAGCGCGTGCCCCATGTGGAGGGCGCCCGTCACATTCGGTGGCGGAATCGCGATCGTGAACGGCTGCTTGCCGCTTGCGGGGTCCGCGCGCAGAGCGCCGGACTCCTCCCATGCTGCGATCCACCGGGGCTCAGCCTCGGCCGGATCGAATCGGCCGGACGTGCCCACGACTGCTAAGCCGTTTCCTCGTCCGCCGCGGGAAGGTGGCGGTCAGCGGCCTCGGTTACCAGCGTGGGCGGCAGCCCCTTGTCGATCGTCTCGCGGGTGACCACGCACTTGCGGACGTCGTCCCGGCTCGGAAGCTCGAACATCACGTCGAGCAGGGCCGCCTCGATGATCGACCGCAGACCGCGGGCGCCGGTCTCGCGCTCGAGCGCCTTGTCGGCGATCGCGGTGAGCGAATCGTCGGCGAAGACCAGCTCGGTCTCGTCGAACTCGAAGAAGTGCTGGAACTGGGACACGAGCGCGTTCTTGGGGCCCGTGAGGATCGTGATGAGGTCGTCGCGCGTGAGCGGGTGCACCGAGGAGACCACCGGAAGGCGCCCGATGAACTCGGGGATGAGGCCGTAATCGACCAGGTCCTCGGGAAGCACCTCGCCGAACAGATCGTCGGCGTGGGCCTCGGCGTCCTGCAGCTCGGCGCCGAAACCGACTGCGTGGTTGCCCATCCGCCGGTCGATGATCTCGTCGAGGTTGGCGAAGGCACCGCCACAGATGAACAGGATGTTCGTCGTGTCGATGCTGAGGAACTCCTGATGAGGGTGCTTGCGCCCACCCTGGGGCGGGACGGAGGCCGTCGTGCCCTCGAGGATCTTCAGCAGCGCCTGCTGGACGCCCTCGCCCGACACGTCGCGCGTGATGGAGGGGTTGTCCGCCTTGCGGGCGATCTTGTCGACCTCGTCGATGTAGATGATTCCGGTTTCGGCGCGCTTCACGTCGAAGTCGGCGGCCTGGATCAACTTGAGGAGGATGTTCTCGACGTCCTCGCCGACGTAGCCGGCCTCGGTGAGCGCCGTGGCGTCGGCGATCGCGAACGGCACGTTGAGGATCCGCGCGAGCGTCTGGGCCAGCAGGGTCTTTCCGCAGCCGGTCGGCCCGAGCAGCAAGATGTTGCTCTTGGCGAGCTCGACGTCGCCGTCGGTGCCCGACATCAGGCTGACGCGCTTGTAGTGGTTGTAGACGGCGACCGACAGGATGCGCTTGGCCTGCTCCTGCCCGACCACGTACTCGTTGAGCACGTCGTAGATCTCCCGCGGACGAGGCAACGTTTCCGAGTCGAAGCCGACCGGGGTGGTCAGCTCCTCGTCGATGATCTCGTTACAGAGATCGATGCACTCGTCGCAGATGTAGACGCCGGGACCGGCGATCAGTTTCTTCACCTGCCGCTGCGACTTGCCGCAGAAGGAGCAGAGAAGCTGTTCGTTGTCGTCTGTGGAGGACTTGGACATCAGTCGCCGGGGATTATTGCCGGGACGGGCCGAAAACGCCCGTCATGTCGTTGCGAAACAGGCAATGCACCCCCGGAAGGATCATGGCGGTCGAGCTCGCGCGGCCGGCTCGAGGCGCCTAGTGGCTCTCGATGACGCGGTCGATGATGCCGTAGTCGCGGGCCTCTTCCGACGTCATGAACCGGTCCCGCTCCGTGTCCTCGGAGACCTGCTCGGCGGTCTTGCCGGTGTGCTTGGCGACGATCTCGTCGAGCCGCTTGCGCAGGTCGATGACCTCCCGGGCGTGGATCTCGATGTCCGTCGCCTGACCCTGAAAGCCGCTCGAGACCTGGTGGATCATGATCTTCGCGTTGGGGAGGGCCATGCGCTTGTCGGGTGCTCCTCCGGCCAGCAGCAGGGCACCCATGCTCATGGCGATGCCCACGCAGATCGTCTGCACCTGGGGCTTGATGAACTGCATCGTGTCGTAGATCGCCAGCCCCGCGTACACCGAGCCGCCGGGGCTGTTGATGTAGATCGAGATGTCCTTTTCGGGGTCCTCGGACTCGAGGTGAAGCAGCTGAGCCACGATCAGGTTGGCGATCTGGTCGTCCACGGGGGTACCGAGGAAGATGATCCGCTCGGCCAGGAGCCGCGAGTAGATGTCGAACGAGCGCTCGCCGCGCGAGGTCTGCTCGACGACCATGGGGATCAGTGGGCTCACGTGTTGGCTCCTTCTTCCGGTTTCGGATCGCCGGGCGTCCAGAGCTTGCCGCCCTTGGTCTCGGCCGCTTCTTTCTCGGGGGTCCACAGCTTGTCGCGGGCCTTCGCCGTCTCCATGTCGATTGGCGTGGCCGTCTCGACGATCACGTCGACCGCCTTCTTGAGGACGATGTCGTCCCGCAGCGACTCCATGCCGTTCACCTTCTCCAGCTCCGCCCGCAGTTCCTCGGCGGTGTGCTCGGAGCGCTCCGCATCCTCGACGATCTGAGCGTCGAGCTCCTCGTCGGAGACGGTGATCCCCTCGGCCTCGGCGATCGCCACGACGACCAGCTCGCGCATGATGGCCTTCTCGGATTCGGGCTTGAGCTCCTCGACGGCGCCTTCCAGCGTCTGATTGCGCGAGGCGAGGTACTGCTCCAGCGTCACGCCCTCAGGCATTCGCTGCTGGCTCTGTTCCAGCACGCTGCGGACGCGGGCGTTGATCATGTCCTCGGGGACGTTGATCGTCGCGTTCTGGGCGGCCGCGTCGATCGCCCGGCGGCGGAACATCTCCGCGGTGGCCTCCTCGGCCTTCTCGTCGAGCCTGGTGCGGATCGCGGCCTCGAGCTCCTCGGCGGTGTCGAACTCGCTGACCTCTTTGGCCAGGTCGTCCGTCATCTCGGGCAGCACCTTTCTCTGCACAGCGCTGACGGTGATCTCGTAGGAGACGGTCTTGCCGGCGAGGCCGGCGCGCTGATCGTGGTCCGGGTACATCACGTCGAACGACGCGGTGTCGCCCTCGGACATGCCGAAGACCCGCTGCTCGAACTCGGGCATCAGGCGCCCGCTGCCCAGCTCCACAACGAAGTCACGGGCGGACGCGTCGGCCAGCGACCGCTCGCCGAGCGAGCCCTCGAAGTCGAGCGTGACGACGTCCCCGCCCGCGGCCGGGCGCTCAGCCGGCGCGAGGGTGGCGGCTTGGGCACGCAGATGATCGATTTCGGTGCTCAGCGCGTCGTCGGGGACCTCGGCGACCTCGCGCGGGACCTCGATGCCCCGGTACTCACCGAGTTCGGGTTTGGGAGCCAACTGGATGGTCGCCGCGAAGCTCAGGTCGGCGTCCTCGGGCACGCTGTCGAGCGACAGCTCCGGCTCGGTGACCGGCTGGACGCCGGCCTCGCTGACCGCCTCGGAGTACCAGGTGCCGAGCGCGTCGCGCAGCAGCTCCTCGACCACGGCATCGCGTCCGATCCGCTGGGCGACGACCGCGGGCGGGACCTTGCCGGGCCGGAAGCCCGCGATCTTCATGTCCTTCGCCAGCCGCTTGAGCGTACGCTCGGTCTGCTTGGCCACCTCGGCCTGCGGCACGAGGACGTCGAGCCGGACCTTGTCGTCGGGGAGTTCAGTGAGTTCAGTGCTCAACGGCATGCGTACGGGCCTTGGGTCAAGAAAAGGTCGTCCAGGATGAGGCGCGGCTGACGAGCCACGTATGTCCGAGAGAGCGAGGACGGAAGGAGGGCCTGCGCTTGTGGCACCCGCCCCGCTGGCGGCATTTTACTCTCTCGGGATCTGCGGTGAGCAAGGGTCGTGGATCATCATGAAGGGCCTTCTCAATGCGGGCGAGAGGACTCGAACCTCCACGGGTCTCCCCACTAGGTCCTAAACCTAGCGCGTCTACCAATTCCGCCACACCCGCCGGGAGCTTGTCAGGACGAGGGGTGAACGACGGGATTCGAACCCGCGACCGCCCGGACCACAACCGGGAGCTCTACCACTGAGCTACGTTCACCGTGGGCGGTCGGACGGCGTCCGACCGCGATCAGCATAGCGAGATATCGCTGATCGCCGTTGGCGTTTCCGACCCGCAGCGGTAGCGCCGGGACCTTCCAGACCATAGGCTGCGCAACCAGGCCCCGGAGTCGTGGTCCACCCCGCCGCATGGCAACTCATGAACTCACCGAACCCGATCTCACGGGAACCGGCAGCGGGCGCGCGTCCGGCCTTCTGAGGTCCCTGCGCAACGCCGGGCGGAGCTGGCGCATTCTGGCGCTCGCCGTCATCGGCCTGGCGATCGGCGTGGGAGGCGCGCTGCTCGCCGCCCCTCCACTCGCCGACGATGCTTCCGCGCAGACGATCGAGGCCCAGGGCGTTACCGCCGGACCGGCCGGCGAGGGCCTGCTGCTCACCGAGGAATCTCTCCTGCGCCGCGACCTGTCAAACGCCGCGCTGACCAACGCCGACCTCTTCCGCGCCGACATGCGCAGCACCGACCTGACCGGCGCGGACCTGCGCTGGTCCCGGCTGACCGGCGCCGACCTGCGACGGGCTGATCTGACCAACGCCAATCTGCGGGCGGCATCCATCACCGGCGCGCGGATGCGGCGGGCCACGCTCAGCGGTGCTGATCTCCGCGGCGCCTCGATCCGGGGCGGCACGCTCAAGGACGCGACGATGGTGGGCGTCGTCGCCGAGAACGTGCGCTTCGCCCAAATCGGCATGACGGGCGCCGACATCTCGCGCGCCCGCCTCGCGGGAGCCATCCTCCTGTCCGCCCAGCTGCGTGGCGCGAGCCTCAGCGAGGCCGACCTGCGCACCGCGCGTCTCGGAGGTGCCGATCTCAGCGCGGTGGGCCTCGACGACGCCGATCTGCGCAACGCCGATCTGCGTGGAACCCGCCTCAACGGTGCCTTCATGCTCCGGACCAACCTCTCCGGCGCACAGCTCGAAGGCGCCGACATGCGCGATGCCCTGATCGAGGGGGCGTCGTTCACGGGCGCGAGCGCGGACGGGACGACGCTCTGGCCGGATGGATTCGATCCGTTCACGGCCGGAGTCGTGGTTCGGTGAGCGCGGGGCGCCGCCGGAGGCGTCTGCGTCGGCCCTCCCTGCCGGCCCCCGTCGCGCGGTTGATGCCGCTGCTGCGGCGACTGCCGCTGGCCATTCTCGTGCTGGCGTCCATCGCGCTGGCACCGCTGTCGCTCCAACGCCCGGACGAGGCCGGAAGCGCCGGCGAGACGTGGACCTTCGTCAGCATCCCGGACTTCCTCAACAATGACGTTGACTACCCCGACCCACTCTGGGACGAGGCGCTTGACTACGTCCTCGACCAGGTGAAGGCCGAGAACCCGGACTTCGTGCTCGTGCCCGGAGATCTGATCGACGGCCACTGGTGGGACGGGCCGGAGGACGTGCGCGAGAACGCCGAGCGCTTCTACACCGCCTGGACCAGCCGGATGGAGGACAAGGGGCTCGAGTACTACGCCGTTGTGGGTGACCACGAGGTCGGCGACAACGATTGGGACGAGGCCAAGCAGCGGCTCGTGCCCACCTTCAAGGAGGAGTTCGCGAACCGCTTGGGCATGCCGCGAAACGGCCCCCCCGGCGAGGAGGGGCTGGCCTGGTCGGTCGAGCACAAGAACCTCACGCTGCTCGCCGTCGACGTCTTCGAGCAGGACGCCTCGGGCACCGTGACTCAGGCGGTCTCCGGTACTCAGCTGGCATGGGTCCGCAACACCCTCGCCGCCTCGACCAGCACCCACACCATCGTGACCGGCCACGTGCCGGTGCTCCCGACCGACGTCCGCCGGGCCTCGAGCGGGCTCACGCTCGCCGGCGGAGCCGGCGCGCCGCTCTGGACGGTGATCTCCGAGGGTGGTGCATCTCTCTACCTCGCCGGTGAGATGCACGACATCAGCGCGGCTCAGAAGGACGGCGTCCTGCAGGTCGTCCACGGATCCCAGCCGGGAGCCGTGGAGGAGTTCAACTACCTGGTCGCCACCGTCAGCAACGAGGGCATCGACCTCGAGCTGAAGCGCATCGCGACCGAGATCGAGGGCCTCGGCGACGACGTCGCCGAGGAGGAGATCTCCGACGGCGTTCGCGGGCCGCCCGGCCCGGTCACCATCCCCGACGCCGTGCGGGCAGCGGGTCCGGAGACCATCGGCACCGCCCGGGTCGGCACATCACCGGCCGAGGGGGGCATCCGCGACGAGACCGGCCTCTTCCGCGAGCGTCTGAGCCGGATCAGCTGAGCCCGGTCCCCATGTACTGGGGGTCGGCCTCGACGATGACCTTGGTCACGCCCTCCGATCGCGCGAGGTCCAGAACGCCGTCGGCCTTGCTCAGCTTCAACCGGTGGCTCACAACGCGGTCAACGTCGATCCGGCCGGCCGCCAGCAAGCCGAGAGCCCGCCGCGTGTCGGCAGGCCCGGCCGAATAGGTCGCCTCGAGACGAATCTCGCGGAACCAGGTGTCGCTCAGGTCGAGGGTGACCGGGGCATCGGGAGCGAGCGGCGCGAACATCTGGACGACCCCGCCCGGGGCGGCGCATGCCATCCCGGCCGCGACGGCCTCCGGCGCGCCGGTGCAGACGATCACGATCTCCGGGGCGCCGCCCAGCATCTCGGCGACGGCCTCAGGCTCAGCCTGAGCGACGGCAGGGGTCCCGTCGCCGGCCGCGCGCGTCCGGCGATCGTCTCTCGGCTCGACGACGGCGACCCGGCAGCCCACGGCGCGGGCGGCATCGATCTCCAGCAGACCCATGGCCCCGGCGCCGATGACGAGCAGCCTCTTGCCTGGTCCGGCACCCGCTCGCGCGAGACCGCGGACCACGCAGGCCAGCGGCTCGATCAACACTCCCGCGTCCCAGCCGAGGTGGTCGGGGATCTTGAGCGTGTCGAGCGCGGCGTTCTCGGCAGGAACCGCGATGACCTCCGCCATCCCCCCGGGATCGATGCGGGACTCGCGGAACTGTTCACACAGCGTCTCGCGACCGTTGCGGCAGCGGGCGCACGACATGCAGGGGACGTGATGGTGGATGGCGACCCGGTCGCCCGGGCCGATGTCCCCCACCGATCCCGAGATCACCCGGCCGACCGGCTCATGGCCGAGGACCACCGGCGCCCGCCGGTCCTGGTACCAGGACATGAGGTCACTACCGCAGATCCCGCATGCGGCCATCTGCACGAGCAGCCCACCCTCCGGCCGAGCCGGTGAATCCTGCTCGCGAAGCTCGACCCGGCCCTCACCCATGTATACGACGGTTCTCATGACCCCAGTCTACGGAGGGTCCGTGTGCAAGGCTCTCGGCCGGATGCGCCGCACCACGCGACCCCATTTCGTGCGAGCTGCCGCCCTCGTCCTGCTCGCCGTCATCCTCACGCTCCTCGCCGGTTGTGGCGACAGCGCGAACGAAGAGCTGCTCAACGACGCGCAGGCCCGGGCCGATGCGGTCGTCGCCGCCGCGCCGGGAGCCTACGCCGACACGATCGCGATGGGCGACACCTCGACCGCCGCCGGACGCGAGCAGATCCGCGAGGGGATCCGCCTCACCAGCGACGCGCTCATCATGCGCGTCTCGGCCCCATTCGACGAGGCCCGCTCCGCAGCCCGGGAAGCGGGAAGCGCCGACGATGAGCGCTTCGACAGCGCCCGCCGCGAACGCGCGGATCTGGTCATCGACGCGCAAGATGCCGCCCTGGCGGAGGTCGACGCGCTCGACGAGAGCTAGCGGACGACGCGCGTGATGTCGCCGGCGGCGACGGCGCTGACGTCCGGACCGGACGCCACCAGCAGCCGGCCCAGATCATCGACTCCCGCGCCCCGCCCCCGGAGCTCGCCCTCCGCCGATTCGACCACGAGGTCGCGTCCCCGGAGGGCGTCGCGGTCGGCGAAGGCGGCGAGGACCGACTCGGCTCCGTCCGACTGCCACGAACGGTACGCCCCTCCGATGGCCATCAGAAGAGCGGCGGCCGCGTCCGCCCGCGTCCCCGTGAAACCGGCGGCAGCGAGCGAGCCGGGAGTCCAACGCCCCGCCACCCCGGCCGGCGTCATCCTCACGTTGACCCCGACCCCGGCCACGATCCAGTCGACGCCCGCCGACGACAGCGAGGATTCGCAGAGGATCCCGGACGTCTTGGCGCCGTCGAGCAGGACGTCGTTGGGCCAGACGATCTCCGCGGCCTGCCCGGTCAGATCCTGAAGCGCGGAGGCGACACCCGTGGCGACGACGATCGCGACCATGCCGACCTCGGCGGGCCGGCAACCGGGACGGAGCAGCAACGACATCGCCAGAGCCGTGCCGGGCTCGTCGATCCAGGCCCGCCCGCGGCGGCCGCGCCCGGCGGTCTGGTGGTCCGCCCCGATGAGCAGACCTTCAGGGGCGCCGGAGCGTGCCCGCTCGGCGACGAGCCCCATCGTTGAGTCCACCGATGCGTGCCATTCGACCGGCCCCGGCCAGGTCGCGGAGATGCGGCGGCCCAGCTCCTGGGGATCGACCGGGTCCACTCAGCCCGGCCGGGCGATCTCGTAGACGAGCACCTCGTCCCCGTCGCGGTGGATCGTGCGCCCGCGGCGACGCAGGCCCGCCTTGCGCGCGACGCGCATTGAGGCGGTGTTGTCGGGGACCATCGTCGCTCGCACGATCTCGACGCCGGGCTGAAGCAGGGCCCAGTCGACCAGCGCCCGCGCCGCCTCCGAGGCGTAGCCGCGCCGCTCCCAGTCGGGATAGACCGCGTACCCCAGCGTCACCCGGCCACCGGCATCCGGAGGTCCCCCGAAGCCCGCCGCACCGACGACCCGGCGGTCGCCGCTGCGCGCGAGGCTCCAGATCCACCAGGGGGCCTCGGCGGGGTTGCGTCCGACCCGGTCGCTGATCCAGTCCAGATGCTCGGCGATCAGAGGCGGGACGACGAAGGGGTCGGGCCACAGGACCCCGGTCGCGCCATCGGCGGCGCGGCCGTCCTCGGCCATGACTGCGCGCGAAGCCGCGGCGCTGAGCGGGGTCAGCGCAAGGCGGTCGGTCTCGATCCGTGGAGACGTCTCGACGGGCACGACAGCAGCGTACTCCCGCCCGACACGGGAGGCATCCGACCGCCCCGGGTGGCATCGCCCGGCAGGATCGCTACCCTCTTGCCTCGTCGGCCGTCCGGTCGACGGGTTCGCCGACGCTGACGTAGTGCTGTCGCAGTGAGCCGACCAGCACCCAGCTACACCCTGACGTGGCCGCCAACGCGCGCCGCGGCCATCATCGCGGGCCCGCGGCTCGCCGGAGAACCATGACTGCATCTTTCGCCGAGCTCGGCGTACCGGCCCGGATCATCACCGCCCTGGAGCGCCGGGGTATCTCCCAACCCTTCGAGATCCAGGCGGCGACGATCGCCGACGCGCTGGCCGGACGGGACGTCTGTGGCCGAGCGCCGACGGGCTCCGGCAAGACGCTCGCCTTCGGCATACCGCTGGTCGCCGGCGTCCGTCGGGCGCAGGCGCGCCGGCCGCGCGCCCTCGTCCTCGCCCCCACCCGCGAGTTGGCCGAACAGATCGCCGTCGAGCTGCGCAGCTTTGCGGGTAAGACGACGGTCGCCGTCGCCTACGGCGGCGTCGGCTACGAGAAGCAGATCCGCTCCCTCAACCGCGGAGCCGACATCCTCGTGGCCTGCCCGGGCCGCCTCGAGGACCTGATCGAGCGCGGCAACGTCTCGCTTTCCGACGTCGAACAGGTCGTGCTCGACGAGGCCGACCGCATGGCCGACATGGGCTTCATGCCCGCGGTGCGCCGCCTGCTCGACCAGACGCCGGGCGACCGGCAGACCGTGCTGTTCTCCGCCACACTCGACGGAGACGTCGCCAAGTTGACCGAGCGGTATCAGAACACGCCCGCCCG
>JAHEIS010000014.1 GCA_024639225.1 Actinomycetes bacterium
CCGCGCGGGCCGACACGGACAGGCGGGACGCATGTCCGCCAGCGGCCGCCGTTCAGGCGGCGATGTCGACGGCGATCTCCCCGGTGCTCCGCCCGGTCACGCCCAGCTCGGAGACCGGAACCGTCTGCTCGCGCGGGACCCGGGCCATGGCGATCTCGTCGAAATCCTGGACCGGACTGACGCCACCCCGCCCCAGGACACTGCGCAACCAGAGGGCCGGCATGTTCACGCCCGCGGCCACCGGCAGGGCGATCTCGTCCGGCACTCCGGCGGCCACGTCGGCGAGGAACGTCGTGCCCGCGTGATCGCGCTGAACGTGGACCGTGGCGATGCCCTCCAGTTCGAGGGCCGCCGCGGCGTCGGCCGCCGCGCTCTGCAACGCGTCGTCCCGTCGGGTTCGGGTCGTGACCGCGATTCCCGCGTCGCGACGCAGGCATTCGCGCGGAACGGTCGCGATGCACCGCCCGTCGATCCTCAGCACGTCGACCCAGGTCTCCGGTCCGTCCAGCACGGGCTCGAGGACGAGGCGTCCGTCGGTCGGGAACGCGTCGAGCTCCTGCGGACCCGCGAGTGTGACCGCCTCGGCGTCCTCGGCGAGGCTCCGGGGCCGGGCCCGGGCCGGCCAGGGGTGATCCGCAGGTACCCGCCCGGCGCCGAGCAACGTTGTCGGGACCGAGGGGAGCTCGCCGGCAATGCGCTCACGGACCGCTATCCGGTCCCCGGCGACGGCGAGGGCGTCGGACGATGCGACCATCAGCCGGATGCCGGCGACGGCGAAGTCCTCGGCCCGCGCGGCGAGCGGTGCGAGCTCGGCGGCCTCTCCGGGGATGACGATCGATACGCCCTGCGCCCGGCACGTGGCCAGGAGTTCGTCGGCGAACGCGGGATCCTCCGCGCGAGGGACGAGAAGGCGGTACTCCGGAGGGACGAGGTAGAGCCCCGGGGCGTAGGGGTCGACGTCGGCGGCGAGGACGGTGGCGTGTTCGCGGCTGATGGCGCGCATGACCCCGGCCGCGGCGGATCCCCGGGCCCCGGTCACGAGAACCCGATCCGCGCTCGGCAGTCGTTTGGTGTTCATCCTGCTCCCGTTCGCTCTGGCCTGCATCGCCTCACCGGCGCACCCATGCACCTGTGTGATCGGCACCAGGTCGCGCTGCCTGAAGTGCCCGCGCCGCCGTGAGACCATTGCTCCGATGAGTTCTGCGCCCGTCGCCATCGTCTTCGGCGCCCGCAACGTCGGGCGGGCCGTGGCCCATGAACGCCGGCGAGCGGGCTGGCAGGTGGTCGCCGCCGCGCGCACCGACGAGACCCTCGCGGCGCTGAGCGACGCGGACCCTGCCATCGTCACCCGTTCGGGTGACGCCCGCTCACAGGAGTTCGTCGACGGTGTATTCGAAAGCGCTGCCGACCTGGGCGAGATCGGCCTCGTCGTCAACGCGATCACCGCCCCGCCTCGTGACCAGAGCTTCGGCGGCGGGCCGATCTCCGAGGCGCCGCCCGACCGGCTCGCGTCCTGGATGGACGGGTTCGTACCCATGGCCTGGGCGATCCAACGCCGTGGCGCCCGGTCGCTCGGGGCGTCCGGCACCGGCACGCTCATCCAGGTCGCCGGCGGGTCCGCCCGCCGGGGTTTCCCCGGACGCGGACCCTGGGGGGCCGCCCAGTTCGCGGTCCGGGCTCTGACCCAGTCCCTCGCGGCCGAGATGCGTCAGCGCGGGGTCCACGTTGCCCTCCTCATCGCCGACGGGTACATCGAGACCGAGCGCCGACCGCTCGGCGACGATCCACCTGAGGAGATTCTCCACCCCGACGATGTGGCCGCGGCGGTCGCCTACCTTTCGGGGCAGGGCAACCGCGCGTGGACGCACGAGATGGTGCTGACTCCCTCCGCCGAGGACTGGACCCCATAGCCGCCCGCCCCGGCCCGGACGAGATGCTCGCCGCGTATCTGCGCGGCTGGTTCCCGATGGCGGATCCCGTGCAGGATGGTGGAGGCATCCGCTTCTATGACGCCGAGCCCCGGGCGGTCCTTCCTCTCGACCCGCCCCGGGTACCCCGGTCCGTGCGCCGAGCGGCCCGCGCCGACGCGGGGGAGATGGTCATCGACGGGGATTTCCCCCGAGTCCTCCGCCTGTGCGCCGAGCGGGACGACGACACATGGCTCAGCCCCGAGCTCCAGGAGGCGTACTGCGACCTCCACGAACGGGGATTCGCGCATAGCGTCGAATGGCGGCGGGACGGCCGTCTGGCGGGCGGCCTCTTCGGGGTGGCGATCGGCGGCCTGTTCACCTCCGAGAGCATGTTCCATCGCGAACGCGACGCGGGAAACCTCGCCCTCGCCGCGACGGGAGCGCATCTGGTGCGGCGGGCCTTCGTCCTGTGGGACATCCAGATGCTGAGCGACCACACACGCCGATTCGGAGCCGTCGAGATCTCCGGCGACGAGTACCGCCGGCGCCTCGCTGCGGCGGTCGCGCTGACCCGTCGGTTCGTCTGAAGGGCGCTCAGCCCGCGCGACGACGGTTGAGCGCCGCCGCGGCGAGCGCCCCGAGGACGACCGTCTGGGCCCCGAGAAGCAGGCTCGCTCGCACGA
Source organism: Actinomycetes bacterium (assembly GCA_024639225.1). Lineage (GTDB taxonomy): Bacteria > Actinomycetota > Thermoleophilia > Miltoncostaeales > Miltoncostaeaceae > JAHEIS01. The sequence continues at coordinate 2,594 of JAHEIS010000014.1, forward strand.
GCGCGTCTCCCGGGTCGGCGTCGGCGAGAAGGGCGACGGCGCCGTCGAACGCGGGAGCGAACGGGAAGGCAGCGGCCACGTCGGCGGCCGCACCTCGCACGCTGACGATCCCCAGGACCATCAGAGGCAGCGACACGAGCAGGCAGGCGAGCAGTGCGGTCCGCCCATCGGGCACGACCGCACCGATCAGAGTTCCGAGCGCGCCCAGCGCGAGGCCGGCCATGACCAGCAGGGCGAGCCACTGCAGCGGGCGGTCGATCGGCAGGTCCGTGGCGAGTCCGGCGGCGATCAGCGCGAGCGCGCCGATGGCGACGGCGGCCACGGTGCCCACGAGGATCTTCGCGGGAACCAGGCGCAGGGGGCCGGCGAGGCCGCGCAGGAGCCGGGTCAGGGTGCCGTCGTCGCTCTCGGAGGCCATGGCCCCGGCGGCGAGCAGGGGCGCGATCAGGCCGATGCTGATGATGAGCGCCGCCGCCAGACCGAACGCGGTCAGCGGGTCGTTGCCGTCGTCGGTCTGGTTCACCTCGAGGACCAGGGGGGCCTGGATCGACTCCGCGACGGGAACCGCCGCCCGGAGGTTGCGCGTGGTCTGATCGACGAAGGCGACGAGAGGATCGAGCTCGGTCGCAAGGGACTCCTCGCCGATCTCCCGGAGCCGCTGCTGGATCAGCAGGACCACGGTGCGAGTCTGGACGAGCCCGAGCGACGTCCCGCCCCGACCGAAGACGGCGATCTCGCCGCCGTTGATCAGGACGTCGACGAGGGCCTGCACCTGCTCGACGTAGTCGCCGGCGAGCCGCTGGTTGAGCCGGAACACCGACGCCTCGAGCTCACGCGCGACGGCGTCGGCCGCGACGGCGTCGCGGCGGCTGGTCGTGAGGGTGAGCGTGGGTGAGGTCAGTCCGCCGCTGGAGAGCTCCGCGATGAAGCCCTCGGGTATGCGCAGCTGGGCGCTCACGCGTCCGTCGGCGAGCGCGGCGTCCGCGTCGGCGGGGGTGAGCGGGATCAGCTCGATGTCGTCGCCAAGGCGGTCGATGTAGTCCGCGACCCCGAGCCGCTCCCCCCCGACGAGCGCGGTGCGCCCCGAGTCGTCGAGGTTCACCAGGGCGACCTCGGGCCGGCGCTCGCTCTCCTGGACAACGAGCCCGACCAGCAGCGCGGCGGCGAGGGGATAGGCGACCAGCGCCAGCAGCAGACCGGGGTTACGCACGAGCGTGCGCAGATCCTTGATCAGGATCGTGATGACGGATCTCATTCGCCCGCCAGTTCGATGAAGGCTGCCTCGGCAGCGTCGAGCATGTCGTCCCTGGGTGCCCGCGCGGCAAGCTCGGCGATGTCACCCGTGAACACGATCACCCCGCCTCCGAGGAGCATCATGCGGTCGGCCTGCCGGCCCGCCTCCGGCACGGACTGGGTCGAGAAGATGACCGCCAGCCCGGTCTCGTCGCGGAGCTGGGCGATCAGGTCCCAGAACCGGACACGCTGGTCGGGGCTGAGCGTCGCCGTCGGCTCATCCAGAAGGAGGGCGTCCGGCGTGCCGGCCAGCGCGATCGCCAGGTTGAGGCGCTGCCCCATGCCGGTCGAGAGCCGGTCGGCCCGGCGGTCGCCCGCCTCGGCCAGACGCGTTGACGCGAGTAGCTCGTCAGCCCGGGCCACCGGATCGGCGACCCCCTCCAGGCGGCAGAAGATCCGGAGATTCTCGCGGGCGGACAGTCGACCGTAGTAGGCACCTCTCGGGGGCACCCAGCCGATCGCCGTCCCGGGCCCGCGCGTGACGCGGCCGGTGTCCGGCTTCCGCGTGCCGGCGCACAACTCCAGAAGTGTCGTCTTGCCGGCGCCGTTCGCGCCCAGCAGGGCCAGGGATTGACCGGCAGCCACCTGCAGCGAGACCCCCCGCAGGACACGCGTCCCGCGATACGCGTAGGTGACGTCTGCGACGTCGATGACCGCGCCGGGGACGGGGTGCGTCGTCGTGGCCCCGTCGGTTGTCCCCTGCGTCATCTGCTCCATGATGACAGCGGCCCGGCCGAGATAAACCTGGGGATTTCCCCGGCTGACCGTTCCCCGGTTCCAACCTGCGACACCCGTGGTGGGGGGTCCGATGGGAGATTTCGGACGGTTCAGCCTGGAAAGAGTGACGAAACCCGTGGAAATACGGAAGAAATAAGAATGTTAGAGGCCGGCATGCCGACCTCGGGGTCGGTTAGTGTGCGCGCCGCATGCCCGCTCTCGATTGGGACGAGCTGGACGACCGGCGCTCGCGCCGCCGCCTGGCGCAACGCCACCGCGACCGTCGCGCGGTCGCGGTCCTCGCCATCGCCTCGGCCATCGCCGTGATCGTCGCGGCGGTCCCCTTCGCCTTCTCCGGCGGCGGCGGACCCGGTGACATCGCCCCGGCCGATCCCCTCACGGAGTCGCCCTTCGCCGGCGGCGGACCCGCCAACCTCATCGTGGCCCGTGCCGCGGGGATCGATCTTCGCCTTCCGCTGGCCAGCGATCGCATGACCGCCGCCGTTCTCAGCAGCTCGGACAACCCGACGGCCCGCCGCCTCGACCCGGGTGAGGGCGTCGACGTCATCAGCAACGCCGGCTCGGATGCGGCAGGCCCGCCATCATCGGCCCTGAGCATCGGCGCACCCGCCGGCACCCCGGTGTATTCGCCCATCGACGGCATCGTCGCCAGCGTGTCGCCGAACCTCGTCGCCGGCCGCGAGCTGGGCTTCCAGGTCACCCTCCAGCCCAACAGCCAGAGCTCCGCCGCGATCCGGGTCACCAATCTGACCGCTGCGCCCGGCGGCCGTCCGCAGCTCGGCGAGCCGGTTGGCGCGGGCGCGACGCCCCTCGGGCAGGTCGCCGATCTGAGCGGCGTCGCCCAACTTTCCATGTCGCGGTTCACCGCCGACGCGGGCAACCACATCCGGGTCGAGGTCGTCGACTCGGGGGAGTCAAGCGGGGCTTAGGGCTCTCACACGGGCCGGTTGACCCGGGCCGTGTGAGAGTTCGCCGACCTCGCGCTGCCCCGTCCGCATCCTTCCTCCCCGCACGCGTGCTCTCTAGGCTGAGCTGATGCGGACGCTCTTCATCGGTGATGTCTTCGGCGGGGACGCCGTGCGCGCTCTCGTCGATGCCCTGCCCGGTCTGCGGGAGCGGTGGGGGGCGGATCTCGTCGTCGTCAATGCCGAGAACGCGGCCGCGGGGCTGGGGACCTCTCCCCGTCAGGCGGAGGACCTTCTCGACGCCGGGGCCGACGTGCTCAGCGGGGGGAACCACACGCTCCACCGACGCGAGCTGTTCCCCCTGCTCAATTCCGACCCGCGTGTGCTCCGTCCGGTGAACCTGAGCGTGAACGCCCCCGGTGACGGGTTCCTCGTCCACGAGGTGCCGGCGGGGAGGATCGCCGTGATCAACCTCGTCGGCTCGGTGTTCATGGAGACGGCCCAGAGTCCGTTCGCCGTGGTCGACGTGCTCGTCGAGCGCGCCACGGCGAAGACGTCGCAGATCTACGTCGACATCCACGCCGAGGCCACGAGCGAGAAGATCGCGCTGGCCCGCCATCTCGACGGGCGGGTCACCGCGGTCGTCGGCACGCACACCCATGTCCAGACCGCCGACGCTCGCGTCCTTGCGGGCGGGACGGCGGCGATGACGGATCTGGGTATGACCGGTCCCCACGATTCCGTCATCGGCGTGCGCGCCGAGGCCGCGGTTCAGCGCTTTCTGACGAGCATGCGCACGGGCTTCTCGCCGGCCGATGACGACCTCCGGATCCAGGGGGCGTTCATCCTCTCTGACGACGCCGGGCGGGCCCGGGAGATCGAGGCGATCAACCTGTCCGTCGAGCAGCCGGAGTAGCCGCAGCCGTTCGGCGCGGCCAGGCCGCCGCGAGCGCCGCGAGCACGAGGCCGTCACGCGCCACGAGCAGTGCGATCGGCAGCGTCTCGAACGCGACCAGATCCCAGTACCGCGCGGGAAAGTAGGCGGCCGTCATCGCGATTGCCGCCGCGCTCAGGGCGAAGGCCCAGCGGCCGTAGCGCCCCGTGATCAGGAAAGCCACGGGCAGGAGCCAGATCAAGAACTGGGGCGAGAACACCTTGGCCGCGCCGATGGCGGCGAGCAGCGTCGCTCCGGCGACCGTGACGAACAGCCGATCGCAATCCCGCAGCGAGAGAACCTCGCGCTGCAGGCGAAGCCCGTGGACCAGGGCGATGGCGCCGACCAACCCAACCAGCGCCGCGCCCGAGAACGCGGTCAGCATCGGTATCCCGGGGCCCGCCAGGCCCTGACTGCCGAACGACGAGACCACGGTCAGGGGGATGTCGGCGAGCGCATGGAGCGCCAGCAGGTACGCGGCAACCGTCGACTCGATCTGGAGAGGCCGTTCGAGGTGGAACCGAAGCATCTCCACGATGCCGTCGGGGGCCACGACGACGAACGGCAGGAAACCCGCGACAACGATCGCGGCGCCGGTGACAGGACCGCGCACGTCGCCCTCACCGCGGGCGCGGAGGTGGAGCGCGAGGGCGGGCACCAGCAGCAGGGGTGAGAGCTTCAGCAGCACCCCGACCGCGAGCAGCGACCACGCGGTGGTTGGGCGGCCGGCGACCGCGGCCCAGACGGTGAGCGCGAGAACCGCGGCGAGCACGAGGTCGTAGCGGGTCTCCATGAGCCCGCCGAGCGCCAGAGGCGACAGCGCAACTGCCGCGAGGGCGGCCATCCGTCGTCCTCGTCCCAACTCGAGGCGCCGCGCGATCCCATCGACCGCGACGATCACCACCAGCAGACTCACGAGCATGAGCGCGGAGAAGACGAACCCGTACCGGAGCCCCGGCACGTCGGCGGCGCTCAGCAGCAGCGCGGCCAGGGGCGGGTACTCGAGGTCGAAGTCCCGGTACGGGATCGCCCCACCCCATATCTGAGCCGCGACGTCGCGGTACAGGGGGACGTCGGTGATCACCCCCTCCGACAGAGGTCCGCGCTGGAGCGCGATGACCCAGATCGCCGTGGCAACGGCGATCGCTGCCTCCCGCGCCCCGGGGCGCCGGCTCATCGTGCCGCCGCCCGGGTCCAGGACGGCACCATTGCGACGAGCGCGAACGGCAGGAACCAGACGATGTAGAGGTAGAACCAGTGCGTCATGGTCAGCTCCAGGCCGGCGATGAGCGCTCCGCTGAGGGCGATCACGCTCAGGGGTTCCCGCGAGCGCGGGTGGACGAAGAGCGCCAGCGCCCCGAGGCCGACGGCGGCAACCACCACCCACTGCAGGGGGGCGAGGGCCGTGATCTGGCCCCATATCGAGAAGGGAGACTCGCGCCCAAGCTGGTATCCGACCGTGCGCTCGAAGAAGGTCTGCACGCCGCCAGGCCCGTCAAGCAGGAGCACCCATCCGGTGGCCAACCCGGCAAGGGCCAGCCCCGCTCCGACGCCCAGCGCGGCCGATCGGCGGCTCTCGCGCGAGAGCGCGCCGCCGGCCCAGAGCGGGATCAGCAGTGCCGGCGCGAGCTTGGCCGAGATCGCCAGGCCGAGCATGAAACCCCGTCCGAGGGGACGGTTCAGTAGCACGAGGCCCCAGATCAGGCAGGCCGCGACGAGCGCGTCATTGCTGTTGTTCGCAAGGGTGTAGGCGGTGAAGGGCATGGCGGCCCAGGCCAGGGCCAGGCCGATACCCAGGCGCCGGCCCGAGAGCATCCAACCGAGAGTGAACATCCCGGCGACGGCCAGGATGTCGAACATCGACGCCGCCCCGTGCGCCGCCGGCAGGGCATCCCAGGTGCCCGTCCACGGCAGGACGGCCTCGAACGGAACGTAGGTGATGTACGCGAGCGGTCCATAGGTGTCGCAGTTGCCACAGTCCGCGGGGGCGTTGCCGTACGGGGTGAGGCCGTGAGCGATGCGGTCCGCGCCGATCACCCCGGCATAGCCGACGTCGATCACGTTCGAGTCGAAGGCGTTGAGCCCGTACCGCAGCGCGAGACAGATACCGAGGAACGTCCCGAGCAGCCACGTCGGCGCCCAGCTCACCATCCGGGGCGCGCGCGGGCCCGGCGGCTCTCCCGACCGCCGTCGCGCCAACCCGATCCATCCCAGGCGGGCGACGACGTAGATCACGGGAGGATAGGCGAGTGGGACCGAGGTGAAGATCTCGCCGCGCGTGAACCAGATCAGGGACACGCTGAACGAGAGCAGCACCAGAAGGTCCAGCGTTCGCCAGCTGACGATGCGCCGCGGGTCGATCAGCGTCAGCAGAAAGATGGCCATCAGGCCGCCCCAGATCGCCGGCCGTGTCACGGCGCGCCCGAAGGCCCCCGGGTATCCGCGAGCCATCATCCAGGCGACCTGTGGCCCGGTGCGGACCTCGATGACCTCACCGGTGTCGTCGGAGACGATGACGAGGGCCTCGATCACCTCTCCGCCGTCCTCGGTGCGGATGAACTCGACCTCCCAGGAGCGACCGTCGTCTGTCCGCCGCGCCGCCGTGCGCGCGATCGGATGGTCGGCGATCCACTCACGCAGACGGTCGGGAGAGCGCGCGATCGCGGTGGCCTCGTCGGCGTTGAGGGCGGGTGGTCGCGGCCGGGGCTCGTCGGTCTCGAGGGCCTGCTCGAACCCGCGGGCCTGTTGGGCCGCCGCGTCGAGCAGGCCCAGCGCCGCGGCAGCCGCCGCCTCGGGCGGGGGGTCGCTCAGCGCACGTGGCGGCGTCGTCGCGGCGAGAGACGTGACCGGCAGTAGCGCCAGGAGGACGAGGAGCGCAAGTGCCGGCCGCACCGGATCAGCGGAAGGCCCAGCGCCGGTTGGCGAGGAACGCTGCGGGAGCGATCAGAACGATCGCCAGCGCCTGCGCTCCCACCGGCGGGAGCCCGACGAGAACAAGGACCTGGAGGATCGCGAGGTTGGCGGCCAGCGCCACCAAGCTCACGCTGAGATGTCGCGCGCCCTGGACGACCGCCGGCCCGGGTCGCCGGAAGGTCCACAGCCGGTTGAGGATGAAGTTGCTGCACCAGGCGACCGCGAAGGCCCCCGTCGCCGCGATCAGATGATGGGTCCCGACGGCGACCAGGCTGGTGAAGACCAGGAGGTTGACGAACCATCCTGAACCGCCGACGACGCAGAACCGCAGCAGCTGGGCCCAGTCTCCCCGGGTGGCGCTCCGCAGCCGGGGCGCGCTCAGCGCTCCCACAGGCGGGCGGACAGACGGATTCAAGCCTCGCGCCGCCACCGGCGCGAGGCTACCAGAGCAGGCCATTTCGCCCACCGGGCGGGTCGGCCCTAGACTCCGGAAGATGGATGATCACAAACCGCAGCGTCCCACGATGACGTCGGGCCCGGCCCCGCGGCGCGGCGCGCGCGCGAGCGCCGACTCCTCGCCCGCCGGCGCGGCCCGCTACGAGGCCCGCTTCGCCGCGCGCGCCTCGGGGATCGTGTCGAGCGCGATGCGGGATCTCATGTCGCTCTCCGAACGGCCCGAGATCATCTCTCTGGCCGGGGGGTTCCCCGACACCGAGTGCTTCCCACGCGAGGTCTTCGACGACATCGCCGAGCAGATCTCCGCCGATCACCTCACGAGCAGTCTCCAGTACGGCCCGACCGAGGGCCTCGCCGGACTACGGGAGCAGATCCTGGAGGTGATGGCCGCCGACGGCGCGACCGCCCGGATCGAGGACACGATGCTGACCACCGGTGGGCAGCAGGGGATCGACCTCGCGATGCGGACCTTCGTCGACCCCGGCGACGTCGTGATCGCCGAGGGCCCGACCTACCCCGGGGCGGTTCCGAGCCTGACCACGTTCCAGGCCGACGTGCGCCACATCCCCCTCGACGACGAGGGCATGTCCATGGACCACCTCGAGGACGAGCTGAAACAGCTCGCGGCCGAGGGGCGCTCGCCAAAGCTGATCTACACGATCCCGAACTTCCACAATCCCGCCGGCGTCACCATGTCGCTCCGCCGCCGCGAGCAACTCGTCGAGATCGCCCACCGGCAGGAGATCCTCATCCTCGAGGACAACCCCTACGGCCAGATCCGCTTCGAGGGCGCGACGCTGCCGACCCTCTGGGAGCTCGACGGCGGCGCGGGCTGGGTCGTCTACCTGTCCACCTTTTCCAAGATTCTGGCCCCCGGGATTCGCCTGGGCTGGGTCGCCGCCCCCCCGCCGGTTCTCCGCAAGCTGAACCTCGGGAAACAGGCCGCCGACCTCTGCTCGTCGACGATCAATCAGCGCTTCGTGTTGGAGTACCTCCGTCGGCACGACTGGCAGGACCATGTGGCGCGCGTGATCCGTATCTATCGCACCCGCCGCGACGCGATGCTGTCCGCCCTCGAGCGTGAGATGCCGAGCGAAGCCGGCTGGACCCGCCCGGGTGGCGGGCTCTTCGTCTGGGCGACCCTGCCGGACTACCTCAGTGCCGAGGATCTACTGGCCGAGGCGACATCGCGGCACCAGGTGGCCTTCGTCCCCGGCCGGGCGGCCTTCCTCGACGGTCAGGGCGTCAACTCGCTGCGCCTGAACTTCAGCGGTGTCCCCGAGCCCATGATCCGCGAGGGGGTCCGCCGGCTCGGCGCCGCGGTCTCGGACATGTCGGACCGGTACCGCGCTTTCCGCGGCGGGGCGCCGTGAGCCGGGTCGCGGTTCTCAAAGGAGGCCGCTCCCTGGAGCGGGAGGTGAGCCTGCGCTCCGGGTCGAACGTCGAGCGGGCACTCGAGCGCCTCGGCCACGACGTCGTCCCCGTGGACGTGGACGAGCACCTCGTTCGCACACTCCGCAGCGAGGAACCCGACGTGGCCTTCATCGCCCTCCACGGCAAAGGGGGCGAGGACGGCACCGTCCAGGAGCTCCTGGAGATCCTGCGCATCCCCTATACGGGTCCGGGAGTGCTCGCCTGCGAACGCGCGATGGACAAGGTCGTCGCCAAGGCCTACTTCGCCGCCGCCGACATCCCGACGCCCGACGCCTATGCGTTCAGTCAGGACGCCTTCCGAGAACTGGGGGCCGCCGACGCCCTGGCCGACATCCACGAGCGCCTCGGCCTGCCGCTGGTCGTGAAGCCGGCGAAGCAGGGAAGCGCCCTGGGAATCGGGCTGGCCCGCTCGCCGGAGGAACTGCCCACGCGTCTGATGTCGGCGTTGTCCTACGACGATCGGGTGATGATCGAGCGCTTCGTCGACGGGCGGGAGCTGGCGATCTCCGTCCTCGGTACCGATGACCCCGTCGCGCTTCCGGCGGTCGAGGCCGTTCCCCGCGGCCGCGAGTTCTACGACTTCGAGGCCCGGTATACCCCTGGCCTCACCGACTTCCACGCGCCCGCGGACCTCAGCCCGGCCGTTGCGGAGCGGGCGGCTGACCTGGCTCTGCGGTGCTACCGGGCGATCGGATGTCGCGGCTTCGCCCGTGTCGATTTCCTGCTTGACGCCGACGATGCCCTCTGGGTGCTGGAGATCAACGGGATTCCCGGGATGACGGACACGAGCCTCCTGCCGAAGGCCGCCGCTGCCGCCGGCCTCAGCTTCGACGACGTCGTGGCCCGCGTGCTCGCCGAGGCCGCGCTGGGCCTGTGATCGCCCGGGGACGCGCCTCCCGCTCCACGTGAGCGCGACCGGGCCACCGTGCCGGGGTGACGGCGCCCTTCCACCGCCTCCTCTGCGGGCGGCGAGCCCACCACCCCCGCCACACGCGTCGCCGGGTGGCTCTGCTCCCGCGCCGCAGGCGCGACCACCGCGACCGGGGGTGTTGATTCCCCCGCCACCCCGGACGGCTCACCGCTCTCCGTATCCGGGCGTCGGTGAGCGGCCCATCCGCCCGCGCGGCGCCGGAGGTCGGTTCATCTCCTTCGTCCGGCGACCGACGCCCGAGGTCGAGCGCGGACGCGGAGGACGCCCACGGGCGATCGTGATCCTCGTGCTCATGGCGCTGGTATTGAGCGCGCTCTCGCTGGCGCTCGTCGCGATCGGCGGGGCCCTGGTCGGCCTGCCGGAGGGGGCGGCGACCGAGGAGGAGACTTCCCTGCTCGCCTTCGCGTTGCTGGCGATCGTCTGGGCCCCGATCGTCGAGGAGACCGCTTTCCGCCTGCCCCTTACCGCCTTCCGGCCCCGCTATCTGATGATCTCCGGCGCGATCCTCCTCGGCGTTTTCGGGATCGCCTTCGACCTCGTCCTCGGTGACGCGCTGATCCTGGGCCTGGTCGAGTCGGCGATCGGTCTGGTGCTGATCGTTCTGGGCGCTGCGTCGGCGTTGTCGCCGCGCATCCGCGGACGGGCGTCCGCCCTGTGGCGGCGTCACTTCGCCCTGATCGCGTGGTCCTCCGCCGTCTTCTTCGGCCTCGCTCATCTGAGCAACTTCGATCTGCCCGACAACGGCATCCTGACCGTGATCGGCGCCCCGCTGCTGGTCAGTTCGCAGATCCTGGGCGGCCTGGTTCTGGCCTTCGCGCGCGTCTGGCTCGGCCTGTGGGCCGCGATTCTCATCCACGCCGGCTTCAACGCGGTGATCACGGGCCTCGTGCTGGTGGCCGGACTCGGCGCCTGAGCAACGTCAGGCGGCCCCCTCCCGCAAGCCGAGCAGCGCATCGAGCGTGTCATTCACCGGCGTCGGCACCCCCTGCTGTCGTCCCTCGCGTGCGATGAAACCGCACAGGGCGTCCCGCTCCAGCGCCTTGCCCGCGGCGAGATCGCGCGCCGTGGAGGGGTGGTAGTCGGCGAGGGCGGGATTCGGCGCGGCCATCTCGTCGACATCGTCGTCGGTGAGCGTGATCTGGTGGGTGGCTGCCAGGGCGACGAGCTCCTCCATGGCCGCGCGGACGACCGCGGCGCTCTCCGGCTGGGACAGGACCTCCCCGGCGGTGCGCCCCGTGATGGCGCACAGCGCGTTGAACCCGGCGTTCCAGAGTAGTTTGCGCCACTGGTCGTGGACGATGTCCTCGGCCAGCGAAACGTCCCATGCGTCGGCGACGAGGCTGTGCAGGCGTCGGGCCCGCGCGGTGATCCCGCCGGCCGGATCGCCGATGCTCACTCGCCCTTCCGCGCCGTGGGTGACCGTCCCGGGCTCGTCGATCCAGACCCCGACGAAGGCCTGCCCGGCCAGCAGCCGCCCTGCACCGAGGAGTTCCTCGGCCCGCGCCACGTTCTCGACGCCGTTCTGGAGAGAGAGCACGAGCGCGCCGTCGCTCATCACCGCTGCGAGCGCCCGTGCGGCGTCGCGGGTGTGCTGCGACTTGGTCGTGATGATCGCCAGGTCAGGCGTTCCGGCCGGTCGCCTCATGGGTTCGACCTCGGCGTGCCATAGGCTTCCGTCGGCCTCCCGGACAATAACCACGCCCTGGTCCCGCAGCGCCGACAGGTGCGCCCCGCGGGTGACCAGGCTCACTGCGTGGCCGGCGCGGGCCAGCAGCGCTCCGTAGTACGAACCGACGGCTCCCGCACCCATGACGAGTACCGACGCCAACCCACCACCTCCGCTCGGACAGGGACGCCTCGCGGTCGCCCGCGAGGGTCACGTGCTGAGCCTAGAGATCGAGAATCCCGACCGGGCCAACGCCCTCACCCCGGCGATTCTGGACGACCTGGCGCGCGCCTGTTCCCCTGCCGAGGTGGGGGATGCCCGGGCCATCATCCTCTCCGGCGCCGGAGAGCGCCACTTTTCCTCCGGCGTTGATCTGTCGCCCGTGGAACCCGACCACCTGCCGGCGTACATGCAGCGGGAAGAGGCGCGGCTCGGCACCGCCGCCGCGGCGCTCGAGGCCTCTCCCGTTCCGGTGATCGCGTCGATCGACGGTGCGGCCTTCGGCGGGGCGCTCGAGCTGGCCGCGGCCTGTGACTGGCGCGTCGCGCGTCCCGCCGCGCGTCTGGGGATGCCGGCGGGCCGTATCGGCGTGGCGTACTCGCTGGGGGGCCTTCGTCGTTTCGTCTCGCTGATGGGGCCCGCCCGTGCTCGCCGGCTCTTTCTGAGCGCGGCCACGCTCACGGCCGAAGACGGGCTCACCCTGGGCCTTGTCGATGAGCTCGCCCCCCCGGACGGGTCCGCCCGCGATGCCGCGTGGGCCGCCGCGGACGGGGTGGCGGCGTGCTCGCCGGCCGCCGTCGCCGCCATGCGGTCCGCGATTGCCGCCCTCGTGCCCGATCCCCCGGACCACGCCGAAGAAGAGGCCGCCGCCGCCCGGGCCGCGGTGTTCGCCTCAGAGGACTTCCGTGAGGGTCTGGCCGCCTTTCGCGACAAGCGGACCGCCGAGTTCACTGGGGACTAGCCCAGCTCCCCGATCCGACGGTCGGCTAGTTCCGCCCGGACGCGGATCGTGCAACCATCCCCGGGCCCGCTCCCGGAACTGTCTGAGAGCCATGTACGAGCCCTTGAATACTCAGGTCGACGCGACGAGCCCGCCCCAGCGCCGCCGGCTACGGGCGCCCGCCCGCCGCGCGTCGCTTCCTCGGGGCTCCGGCGACCCCTTCGCCCGCCACGTCGGGTCCGGGACCCCTCGGCCGGCGGTCCCTCCGCTCGAGCCGCGCGCACCCCGCCAACGTGGCCGCTCAGCGTTGCGCCGCGAGTCGCCCACCGTCGGCACGCGGCCGGTGGATGACCCCTTCTCGCGCTTCGTCTCCGATGGGGTCTCCGCCGAGAGGACCGTCACGAGCGCCGAGACGCCCGCGGTCGATGGCGCTCCGTTCCCCATCGCGACTCCACCGACGATTCAGCCTCCCGCATCGGCGGACCAGCCATCGGACGACCTGCTGAGTCCGGCCGGGGTCGCGGATCTGTTCGCGGGGCGGATCGACGCGAATGCCCCGAGCCTTGCGGTCACCCCCACTGCCCCCGAGCTTCCGGTGCCATCGTCCGTCCCCGTCGACGACCACGGGGTTCCCGCGTCGCCGCTCCCGCCGGAGGCGGCGAGGGTCGTCAACCCGGCTGCGAGCGCCCCCCGACCCGATCCCTTCGGCCGGTTCATCGATGATGGCGCGCCGCGCGGGCGGACGCCCCTCGGGCCCCTCCGCGAGGCGACCTCCGGACCGCTGATCGACCCCTTTGCCTCGCGCATCGCCGGCGACGCCCGGCCATCACCCCCTGAGCAGCCGGTCTTCAAGGATCCGCTGGCCGCGCGAATCGATCCCCAGGCGGCGACGGTGCCGCCGCCCGCAGATCTCAGGGGCACCGACGATCATCCGGCTGCTCCGCCTCCGCGCTTCTCCCGGCGTGTTGAGGCGGTTGCCGTTTCACTGCGCACCGGACCTGGGGAGAACGGGGCGCAGGTCTCCGAACGGGTCCGGAGGGATCGTCGCGAGCGCCGCTCCGGCGTTCCGGGCTACCGTCTCGGTGGGGCCGTCCGGCCCATGCCCCGGCGCGAGGATGCGCCGCGTGCGCGCGCGCACCCGGCACACCGCAACCTTCTCGCGTCGCTGCTCGACTGACTACCGCGCGGGGAGATCACCCGGGGCCAATCCGGCCCCGGGGCGATGACGGGTGCTCAGCCGCCTGCGCGCATCTTCTTGGCTTGCTCGGCGATCTGGGTGGCGAGCTCGGATGCTTTCGCATCGTAGGCGTCCTTGTCGTCCCAGGTCTCGCGCGGGTTCAGGAGGCCCGGCTCGACGCCCTCGACCGCGATCGGTACCTCCAGCCCGAAGACGGGGTCGGTGCGTGTCTCGGCGGACTCGAGCGCGCCGGACAGGGCGCCTCGGATGATGGCGCGCGTCGCCTTGATCGGCATCCGGTGGCCGATGCCGTAGGGCCCGCCGGTCCACCCGGTGTTCACGAGCCAGACCGTGGAGCCGTGTTGATCGAGTCTGTGGCCGAGCATGTCCGCATAGACGCTTGGTGGCTGGGGCAGGAAGGGTGCTCCGAAGCATGCGCTGAACGTGGCCTCGGGCTCGGACACGCCTACCTCGGTGCCGGCCACCTTGGCGGTGTAGCCCACGAGGAAGTAGTCCATGGCCTGATCGCGGCTGAGCTTCGCCAGAGGCGGGAGCACGCCGAAGGCGTCGGCGGTCAGCATGATGACGGTTGAGGGGTGCCCCGCCCGCTTCTCGGGCACGGAGTTGGGGATCGCCGTCAGGTCGTAGGCGCTCCGGGTGTTCTCGGTGTTGGAGCCGTCGTCCAGATCCATCTCGCGCGTGTGCGGATCCATGACCACGTTCTCGAGGACGGAGCCGAACTGGTGGCTCGCCTCCCAGATCTCCGGCTCGGCCTCGGCCGAGAGGTTGATGACCTTGGCGTAGCAGCCGCCCTCAATGTTGAAGATCCCTGCGTCGCCCCAGCCGTGCTCGTCGTCGCCGATGAGCCCGCGCTCGGGGTCGGCGCTGAGCGTGGTCTTGCCGGTGCCGCTGAGCCCGAAGAAGATCGCGGACCTGCCGTCCTCGCCGACGTTCGCGGAACAGTGCATCGGCAGGACACCCTGCTCGGGCAGCCGGTCGTTCATCAGGCCGAAGATGGACTTCTTGATCTCTCCCGCGTAGTAGGTCCCGCCGACGAGGATCTCGAGGTTGGTCGGGTGGACCACGACGAAGTTGGGGTTGAGCGTCCCGTCGACCGCCGGATCGGCGTTGAAGGACGGAGCGTGGATCACGGTCGCCTGGGGCGTGTGGCTCGCGAGCTCCTCCGGTGTCGGGTTGATGAAGAGGTTCTTCGCGAAGAGTATGTGCCAGGCGCTCTCGGAGATCACGCGGACGGCGAGGCGCTGGTCGGGGTCGGCCCCGGCGAAGGCGTCGAGGATGTAGAGATCAGGCTGGGCCGACAGGTGGGCCCGGATCTTCTCGCCGAGTCCGGCGGCATGTTCCTCGGAGATGGGCTTGTTGACGTTGCCCCACCAGATGCGGTCCTTACTCCCGGGCTCCTCGACGACGAACTTGTCCTTGGGGGCGCGCCCTGTGTGAGCGCCGGTCGACACGACGAGAGAGCCACTCGCGGCGATCTCCGCGTGACCCTGTCGCAGCGAGTGCTCGTAGAGCTCCGCCGTCGAGAGGTTCGCGTGAACCTCTCCGCCGGGAGTGATCCCGTGCGCCTGGAGTTCCTTGTCGCTCGTGCCTGCAGTACTCATCGCTCTCCCGTTTTGTGGGTCGCCCATGGATCTGACCGGAACGCGCCGATCAAGAGGTCAATCCCCAAGATAACGGCGCCGCCACGGCGCTCGGCGCCGGGCCTTGTCAAGGGACGGATGTTATCGCCACCCCGGGCCGGGTTAACCCCCCGACGGGTTTCTGTCCCCGTTTTCGGGACGTTCGCCCCCCGTCCCGACGTCAAACTGCTCTTTCGCAAGCACCATGCGGGCCTGCACAGCCGACTCGACCAAGGCGCGAAGCTTCTGTTCGACGACGTCCCCGGGCAGGGTCTCGAGTCCCGGTCCTGCCGTGACCCACAGCTGCGACGGGTCGCCCTGGCGGGCCGCGTTCACGACCAGGCGCGCGATCCGGTTGGGGTCCTCGACCTCTGGTGAATCGGACACGACCATCACGCCGGCCTCGTCAAGGCCGATGCGGTAGGCCTCGGCGGGTACCGGTTCCGTACTTTCGATCAACCGGCATCCGGCGGCGACGAGGGCCGCGGCATCATCCGGGGCGACGGCCCGGCACGGCCGCCCGGGCAGGACCGCGGCCGCGGCGCCCCAGCTGTCGACGGTGTCTCGGGCGGCGCCCGAGGCGAGCACGTCGAGACCTATGCCCGCCAACCGCTCGGCCCAACCCGCCCCGCCGGGGAGGGCCCCGCGGACCAGGGTGGGCAGCAGCGGCAGCTGCACGCCGCGGGCCGTGATCTCGTCCCGTCTCACCTCAGCGTTCGCATGATCACTCGGGTTCGTACGCGAGACTCGAGCGGAGCCAGCGCTCCGCCTCGGCCGGGTCCATCCTGCTACGAGAGGCGTAGTCGACCAGCTGATCACGGTCGATGCGCCCGATCGCGAAGTACCGACTCTCGGGGTGGGCGAGGTAGAGGCCGCTGACCGACGCGGCGGGAGTCATCGCGAGGCTCTCGGAGAGGTCCATCCCGATGGCCCGGGCATCGAGGATCTCGAACAGATCCCGCTTCGGCGTGTGGTCCGGGCAGGCGGGGTAGCCGAAGGCCGGTCGGATCCCGCGGAACTCCTCCCGGATGAGGGCGCCGCGGTCGAGGTCTTCATCGCGGCCATAGCCCCAGTCGTGCCGGGCCCGCTCGTGCAGCATCTCCGCAAAGGCCTCGGCGAGCCGGTCCGCGAGCGCCTTGACCATGATCGAGGAGTAGTCGTCATGGTCGGCTTCATGGGCGGCGGCGATCGCCTCGACGCCGATTCCCGCCGTCACCGCGAAGGCCCCGACGTGGTCGACGGGGCCGTCGTCCGCCGGCGCGACGAAGTCCGCGAGGCAGTACTGGGGTTTGTCGTCGGCCTTCACCCGCTGCTGGCGCAGCATGGGAAAGCGGGCCAGCTCCCGCTCCGGGGCGTCGGGATCGTGCAGCACGATGTCGTCGCCCACGGATGAGGCGGGCCAGAACCCGTACCGTCCCCGGGCGGTGATCGCATCGCCGTCGATGATCTCGTCGAGCATCGCGGTGGCGTTGGCGTGTAGCTCCCGCGCGGCCTCGCCGTACTCCGGGTGATCGAGGACGTCGGGGTACTTACCCTTCAGCTCCCAGGCCGAGAAGAAGAAGGTCCAGTCGATGTACGGGACCAGCTCAGGGATCGTCGCCGAGACCTCCCGGACACCCGTGAATCCGGGGACGGGGAGATCGTCGAAGGCGAGGACCGGACGCCGCCGCCGCGCCTCGCCGATCGCGTGCAGCGGTTTCAGCGAGCGCTCAGCGTGGAGCGTGCGCAGGCGATCCTGGTCCGCGCCGAGCTCGTCGAGGAAGTCGCCGCGCACCTCGTCGTCGAGCAGTCGCGACACCACCGACACGGCGCGCGAGGCGTCGAGCACGTGCGTGACCGGCTGGGAGTAGCCGGGCGCGATCCGGACGGCGGTGTGCTGACGTGATGTGGTCGCCCCACCGATCAGCAGCGGAATATCCATCCCGCGGCGCTCCATCTCGGCGGCGACGCCGACCATCTCATCGAGCGAGGGCGTGATGAGACCGCTGAGGCCGACCAGATCCGCGCTCTTCTCCTGCGCCGTGTCGAGGATCTGCTCGGCGGGAACCATCACCCCGAGGTCGATGACCTCGTAGTTGTTGCATCCCAACACGACCCCGACGATGTTCTTGCCGATGTCGTGGACGTCGCCCTTGACGGTGGCCATGACGACCCGTCCCGCGGCGCGGGCACCCGCGCCGGATTTCTCCTGCTCCATGTACGGCTCGAGGTGTGCCACTGCGCGCTTCATCACGCGGGCGCTCTTGACCACCTGGGGGAGGAACATCTTCCCGGCGCCGAACAGGTCGCCCACCGTGCTCATGCCGTCCATCAGCGGTCCCTCGATCACCGCCAGGGGCGAGGGCAAGGCGAGCCGTGCCTCCTCGGTGTCCTCCTCGATGAAGTCGGCGATGCCGTTGACCAGCGCGTGGTGGAGGCGCCCGGCCACGTCCTTCTCGCGCCAGCCGAGGTCCGGGCCCCGCTCCTCCCGTTCCCCGCGGACCACGTCGGCGACCTCGAGCAGGCGCTCGGTCGCGTCGGGCCGACGGTTGAGGATCACGTCCTCCACCCGCTCGCGCAGGCCCGGCTCGATCTCCTCGTAGACGATGAGCTGGCCGGCGTTGACGATGCCCATGTCCATTCCGGCATCGATCGCGTGGTAGAGGAACGCGGCGTGCATCGCCTCGCGAACGGCGTCGTTGCCCCGGAACGAGAAGGAGAGGTTGCTGACCCCACCCGAGACCCGGGCGCCGGGGCAGCGCTCTTTGATCCGACGGGTCGCCTCGATGAACGCGAGCGCGTAGCGATCGTGCTCCTCGATCCCGGTTGCCACGGCGAAGATGTTCGGGTCGAAGACGATGTCGCCCGGCGGCATACCGACGATTTCGGTGAGGATGGCGTAGGCTCGCTCGCAGATGGCGACCTTGTGGTCGGCCTCCGCCGCCTGCCCCTCTTCGTCGAAGGCCATCACGATCACCGCGGCTCCGTAGCGCCGGGCCGCACGGGCCTGGGCGATGAACGTGTCCTCGCCCTCCTTGAGGCTGATGGAGTTGACCAGCGCCTTGCCCTGGATGTTCTTGAGTCCGGCCTCGATCACCGACCAGCGCGAGGAGTCGACGACGATCGGCACCCGACAGATCTCCGGCTCGGCCGCGATGAGCCGGAGAAAGCGCTCCATCGCCTCCTCGGAGTCGAGCATGCCCTCGTCCATGTTCACGTCGATCAGGTTCGCCCCGTTGCGCACCTGGTCGGCGGCGACCTCGAGTGCCGTCGTCTGGTCGCCGGCGGTGATCAGATCGCGAAAGCGCCGTGAACCGGTGACGTTCGTCCGCTCCCCGATCATCACGAACGTGCTCTCGGGCGTGATCCGGAACGGCTCGAGCCCGGCCCAGGCGCTGGCGAGGTGATCAGGCGCCGGGGGGACGCGCGGTGGCATGCCCGCGCTGGCGGCGGCGATCGCCGTGATGTGCTCGGGGGTCGTCCCGCAGCACCCGCCCATGATGTTGACGTAACCGCTCTCGGCGAACTCGCGCAGCTCGCGGCTCGTCTCATCGGGCGTCTCGTCGTACTCACCGAAGGCGTTCGGCAGGCCCGCGTTGGGGTAGACGCTCGTGAAGCAGGTGGCGATGCGTGACAGATCGGCGAGGTAGGGCCGCATCTCCCGCGCGCCGAGCGCACAGTTGACCCCGACCGAGAAGGGCTCGGCGTGGGCGACGGACACCCAGAACGCCTCGACGGTCTGGCCCGACAATGTGCGCCCACTGCGGTCGGTGATGGTCACGGAGATCATCAGGGGCGGGCGGTGCTCGCGGCTCCCGCAGGCGTCGTCGATCGCGGCGAATGCCGCCTTGGCGTTGAGGGTGTCGAAGACCGTCTCAACGAGCAGAAGATCGACACCACCCTCAAGCAGTCCCTCGACCTGCTCGCGGTAGGCCGCGACCATCTCGTCGAACGTGACGGCCCGGAAGCCCGGGTCATTGACGTCGGGCGACAGGGAGAGGGTCCGGTTCGTCGGTCCGATGGCCCCGGCGACAAAGCGCGGTCCGTCGGCCGGCGCGAGCGCCGCGGCTTCGCGTGCGATGCGCGCGGAGGCCGCGTTCATCTCCCGGACGACGCTCTCACAGGCGTAGTCGGCCTGGGCGATCGACGTTGAGGAGAAGGTGTTCGTCTCGACGATGTCCGCCCCGGCGGCGAAGAACTCCCCGTGGATGTCGCGGATCAGATCCGGCCTGGTGAGGCTGAGGAGGTCATTGTTGCCGCCGAGGGCGGTCGGGTGATCGGCGAACCGCTCGCCGCGGAAGTCGTCCTCAGTGAGGGCGTGCCTCTGGATCATCGTGCCCATCGCGCCGTCGAGGATCACGAGGCGCTCCGCGAGCAGAGCCTCGAGATCCGCGCGCGCGCGGGCGTGACCCTGGATGTCCTCGGCGGTACTCATGATGTGTCAGGCGGGCCGGATGGGTAGAACACCGGGCCGGTCCGAAATCGTACCGGAGGGCCGTGTGCCCGCCGCACACTGGAGGCGCCGTGACCGAGGCCACAGACATTCCGACCGAGACCCGGATGGTCGAGGTGGTCTTTCCCGACCAGACCAATCACCTCGGCACGCTCTTCGGTGGCCACGCCCTCCGGATGATGGACATGGCCGCGGCGGTCGCGGCGCACCGTCACGCCCGAACGACGATGGTCACCGTCGCGACGGACGACATCGAGTTCGTTCACCCGGTCCACCACGGCGAGATCGCCGAACTGACCGCTCGCCCGATCTCGTCCGGGACGACATCGCTGACGGTTGGCGTGGAGATGGTCGCCGAGGACCTGCTGTCGGGAGAGCGTCGTCTGTGCGCGCGCGGTAGCTTCGTCTTCGTCGCTCTCGGCGAGGACGGGCGACCGACCGTCGTGCCGCCCCTAACCGGGCCCGTGTGAGTCCTCGGGTTCCTCGATCAGCCAGGGATCGAACCAGGGTCCGATCAGGATCGAGACGAGCACGATTCCCGCCGCGATGAGGCCGAGGGCCACGTTGTCGGTGAAGACCGCCGTGAAACCCGGGCCGATCGCCAGCAGTCCGGTGATCAGGTAGCGCCAGGCCTTCGCGCCCTTCAGGCCGCGCGGCCGCCTCACGCGTCTGCCTCCCGCCTCAGGCAGAGAACGGTGTTCTGGCCCCCGAGCCCGAACGACGTCGACAGCGCGGCGTCGACCTGCTCGCGGCGCGCGGTGCCGGCGATGTGGGTCACCGCGTCGCAGCCCTCCGCCGGGTTCTCGAGGTTGATGGTCGGCGGCAGAACGCCCTCGTGGAGCGCGAGCGCTGTCAGGCAGGCCTCGAGGGCGCCGGTCCCGCCCATGCAGTGACCGTGCATCGACTTGGTCGCGCTCACCGGGATGCCGGCGGCGACCTGCGCGCCGAGCGCACCCGCGATGGCGGAGATCTCGGCCGGATCGCCGGGCTGACTCCCGCCTCCGTGGGTATTGATGTAGCCGATCTCCTCGGGCGCGAGCCCAGCGTCGGCCAGACAGGCGGTGATCGCTCGACCCTGGGCGCCCCCGGTCGGGTCGGGATCGGTCGTGTGGTACGCGTCTGCGCTCGCTCCGTAACCCGCGATCTCGCAGAGAACCCGGGCGCCGCGCTTCTCGGCACCCTCGGCGGTCTCCAGCACCAGTGCCGCGCCGCCCTCGCCGATGAGAAAGCCGTCACGATCTCGGTCGAAGGGGCGTGCGGCCTTCTCCGGCTCGTCATTGGAGCGGCTGAGCACCCGCATGGCGTCGAAGCCGGCGACGAACAGCGGGGTCACCAGGGCATCGCTGCCGCCGGCGACCATGACGTCGGCCTCGCCGCGCCGGAGCGTCGCGGCGGCGACGCCGATGGCGTCCGCGCCCGCCGCGCACGCCGTCGTCGTGGAGAAGTTGGGGCCGCGCAGTCCGAACTCCGCGGCGACGAGGGCGGCGGGAGTATTGGCGATCGTGTGCGGGATCATGAACGGGTTCACGCGGTCGGCACCGCGCTCGAGGAATACCCGGTGCTGCTCCTCACGCAGCGCGGCTCCGCCGCCGCCGCTGGCGAAGATGACCCCCTGGCGGATGCTCGCGGCGTGGTCCGGCCGGTCGAGCCCCGCATCGTCGATGGCGAGTCGCGCGGCGGCCAGCGCGATGTGGCTCATCGGGTCGCTGCGCCGTGCGAGACGGCGGTCCATGAACTCCGTCGCCTCGAGGGGGGTCTCACATGCCATCTGCACACGGAAGCCATCCGTGTCGAACCGGGTGATCTCCCCCGCGCCGCTCCGCCCGTCGACCGCGGCGGCCCACACGTCGGCGCGGCCGAGCCCGAGCGAGCACACCGGTCCGACACCGGTCACGACGACCCGAGGAGTGGCGTCCGGGCGGCTCATCGGGGCGCCAGGGCGACGACGGCGTTGTGCCCGCCGAAGCCGAACGAGTTGGACAGGGCGAGGCGCAGGTCCGCGGGACGACCCGTCCCGGTCACATGGTCGACACCGGCGCACTCCGGGTCGAGTTGGTCGAGGTTCGTCGTCGGCGGGACGATTCCCTCGGCGATGGCGACCGCGGTGAGAGCGGCCTCGAGCGCCCCGGCCGCGCCCATGCAATGTCCGTGCATCGACTTGGTCGAGCTCAGTGCGACCGACGCGGCGATGTCGTCACCGACCGCCCGGCGGAGGGCTCGGATCTCTACCGGATCTCCGGCGGGTGTGCTGGTGCCGTGAGCGTTGACGTATCCGAGATCCTCGGATGAGCGGCCGGAGCGGGCGATCGCGGCGGCCATCGCCTGCGACTGGGCGAAGCCCCCGGGTTCGGGCTCGGTGATATGGAACGCGTCGCAGCTAGCGGCGTACCCCGCGACCTCGCAGAGCGCTTTGGCCCCCCGTCGCCCCGCGTGCTCGGCGGATTCCAGTATGAGCGCCGCCGCCCCTTC
This sequence comes from Actinomycetes bacterium, assembly GCA_024639225.1. Classification (GTDB taxonomy): domain Bacteria; phylum Actinomycetota; class Thermoleophilia; order Miltoncostaeales; family Miltoncostaeaceae; genus JAHEIS01. The sequence continues at coordinate 24,522 of JAHEIS010000014.1, forward strand.
GCCCACAACGAACCCGTCGCGGTCCATGTCGAACGGACGGCTGGCGCCCGCCGGGTCATCGTTGTTGCGTGAGAGGGCCCGGGTCGCGTCGAGCCCCGCGCAGACGAACGGAGTGACGCCCGCCTCGGCGCCCCCGGCGACCATCACATCGGCGTCGCCGCGGCGGATCGCGGCGGCCGCCTCTCCGACCGCATGAGTGCTCGAGGCGCAGGCGGTGACGTGGCACGTGAGCGGCCCGCCGAGCCCCAGCGCGATCGACACGTGGCCGCCGGCCATGTTCACGATGGACTCGGGGATGGCGAAGGGTGAGACCCGCTCCGGCCCGCGCTCGACCAGGATCCGGTTCTGTGCTTCGAAGGTCGCGTTGCCCCCCGCGCCGCTGGCGAACATCACCCCGACCCGCGGGTTCTCTCGGCCGAGGGGCAGGGTGGCGTCGTCGACCGCGATCTGCGCCGCCGCCACGGCGATCTGCGACACGCGGTCCATCCTGCGGGCCGACTTGCGATCGAGGAACGCCAGGGGGTCGAAGTCCGGGATCTCGCACGCGATCTGCGACGCGTGGTCGGAGGGGTCGAACCCGCTGATGCGAGTCCCGGCACGCTGTCCCGCCACCGCGGCTGCCCAGGGCTCGGCGCGCCCGATTCCGAGGGGGCAAACGAAGCCGACACCGGTGACCAGGACCGCGTCGTCGCTCATGCCAAACCCGCCATGTCGAGCCCACCGTCGACCTGCAGGGCGGTCCCGGTGATGTAGGTCGCGGCCTCAGAGCAGAGGAAGCTCACAGGACCAGCCACGTCCTCTGGCGTCCCGAGGCGCCCCAGTGCGGTGGCGCTCAGCAGCGCCTCGCGGTGGTCGTCGTCGAGGACATCGGTGAGTCGCGTCTGGATGAAGCCGGGCTCGACGGAATTGACCCGGACCCCACGAGCGGCGGCCTCGCGCGCCAGGGAGCGGACCATGCCCCCGAGCCCCGCTTTCGAGGCCGCGTAGTTGACCTGTCCCGCATTGCCGAGACGCCCGACGACGGAGGAGATCACGACGATGCTCCCGCTGCGCCGCTTGAGCATCCCCCGCAGGACCGCGCGCGCTGCGCGGAACGTCCCCGTCAGGTTGACGTCGATCACCTCCTCCCAGGCCTCGTCGCTCATGCGCAGGGCGATGCCGTCGCGGGTCAGTCCGGCGTTGAGCACGGCCACCCTGAGCGGCCCGAGCGCCCCCTCCGCCAGCGCGACGACCTCTGCCGCATCGTCGGTGCGTGCCTCGAGACGGTGGACGGCCGCCGCCCGACCGGCAGCGCGGACCTCCTCGGCAACGGCCTCTGCCGGTTCGGGGTCGTTGCCGTAGGTCAGGGCGATGTCCCAGCCGTCGGTCGCCAGCCGCCGGGCGCAGGCGGCGCCGATGCCGCGCCCCGCACCGGTCACCAGGGCAGTGCCCCGGCTCACGCCGTGGCTGTGAGGAAGTGGTGGATCGAGTCCAGGTCGCCCGGCTCCCCGACCCGGTAGGTACGCGTGCCCGGGCGGACGCGCTCGATCAGTCCACCGAGGACCGCGCGCGGCGAGAACTCGACGAAGTCGCCCGCCCCCATGTCGAGGGCCGCGACGACGGTCTGCGTGAAGCGCACCGGCGCGGTGAGCTGCTGCACCAGGAGCGCGCGCAGGTGCTCGCCTTTCTCGAGGGCTGCGGAGGTCGCCGAGAGAAACGGCAGATCCGGCGTCTGGATCTTCACCGATGTCACAGCCTCCCGCAGGCGCTCGGCCGCGGGGGCCATGACGCGCGAATGAAAGGCGCCCTCGACGTCGAGGGCCCGGAAGCGGACGCCCCGCGCACGAGCCAGATCCGCGAGACGTTCGATGCCGCGCCCCAGTCCCGACGCGACGACCTGGCCAGGACAGTTGTAGTTGGCCGGCCATACGTCGCCGGCTTCCTCGCACAGGGCTTCGGCCTCATCGTCGCTCGCCCCGAGGAGGGCCGCCATCCCGCCGGGCTCGGCCAGTGCGACCTCGGTAGTGATCGCGCCCCGGGCGGCGACCAGTCGCAGCGCGGCCTCGAACGACAGGCTGCCGCAGGCGACCAGGGCGGAGTACTCGCCGAGGCTGTGACCGAGCGTCAATCCACCGCGCAGGCCCCGGGCTTCGGCCACCCGCCATGCGGCGACGGATGTCGTGAGCACGGCCGGCTGGCAGAGTGCGGTCGTCGCGAGCTTCTCGGCCGGGCCCTCGAAGCACAGACCCGAGAGGTCGTAGCCGAGGATGTCGTCCGCCTCCTCGAAGGTGCGGCGGGCCTCGGGGAAGGTTGCGCTCAGTTCGCGCCCCATCCCGACCTGTTGGACGCCCTGGCCCGGGAAGATAAGGGCGACACCCGTGTCGCTCCCGGTTGGGGTTTGGTCGTGCGTTGTCGGCATGTTGCCTCCGGAGGGCCCCAGGGTAGAGGCCTGTGGGCAGTCGCCGAATCCTAGTTGTGGTGCGAGGGACCGGCAACCGGCGCCACCGTCGTTCCCTGCTGCCCGCAGGCCCTCTACGATGCCCGCATGTCCGCAGGCACCCACGCGTCGCGCCCCTGACCGATGCGCCTGCTGCTGGTCGAGGACGAGGCTGATCTGCGCTCGGCGCTCGCCACCGGTCTTCGTCGTGAGGGCTACGCCGTCGACGAATGCGGCGACGGTGAGGAGGCGATCCGCCGCGGCCAGATCACGTCCTACGATCTCGTGGTGCTGGACGTGGGCCTGCCGGGGTGCGACGGGTTCACCGTGTGCCGCGCTCTGCGCGAGTCTGAGGAACCGCCTCTGGTGCTGATGCTCACCGCGCGCGACGCCGTCGACGATCGCGTGTCCGGTCTCGACGCCGGGGCCGACGACTATCTGGTCAAACCCTTCGATTTCCGGGAGCTCAGCGCACGACTGCGCGCCCTCAGCCGTCGCGAGACCCCCGGTCGGGCTGCGGAGCTCACGCTGGGTGGCCTTCGTCTCGATCCCGCAACGCGGGAGGTGGCGGTCGGCGACACACCTGTCACGCTCACCACGAAGGAATGGGGCGTGCTCAACTATCTGATCCGCCGGCCCGGTGAGGTCATCAGCGCCGAGGAGTTGCTCGCACACGTATGGGACGAACAGATCGACCCGTTCACCAACACGGTGCGGGTTCAGCTGGGGACGCTGCGCCGGAAGATCGGCAAGGACCGGATCGAGACGGTGATCGGGGCGGGCTACCGCCTCATCGATCCCGAATCTCGGTCCGCCTCCGGCTGACGCTCTGGTACTCGGCGCTCCTGCTGGGCGCCGCCCTCGTGATGCTGGGGGCCATCTACGCCGTTCTCGCCTCGCGGGTCGACGACACTCCGATCAGCGACCGGGAGTTCCGCGAGCTCGTGCTCGAGACGGCGCGCGAGCGTGGGGTGCCTCCGGGCGCGGTCATTCCCGAGATCGAACGCAACTTCCGCCAGGGGGAACGCGAGCGTCGTATCAACCGCGAGACGCTGTCCCAGCTGCGGAGCCTCGCGCCGATCGCGCTGCTCGGACTGCTGATCCTCTCGTTGGTGATCGCCTACCTGGTCGCGGGCCGGGTGCTCGCGCCCGTGACGCGCATCGCCTCGCGCGCCCGCGCGCTCGCTGACCGCGCCCCGGATCTGAGCGGCCGGATCGACCTCGGCGGACCCGATGACGAGCTGCGCGAACTCGCCGACACTCTGGATGATCTCCTCGACCGGAGTGAGAGCGCCCTCGAGTCCCAGCGCGGTTTCCTCGCAGATGCCTCGCACGAACTCCGTACCCCGCTCGCCGCCGCCCAGACGAACCTCGACGTCGCCCTGGACAACCCCGATGCCTCCGCGGATGAGCTCCGCCACGCGGCGAGCGTCGCCCGGTCCCAGCTCGGACGTCTCGGCCGCATGGTCGGAAACCTGCTCGCGCTCGAGCGTGGCTCCGCCGGACGGACCGCGTCGCTGTCGCTGCGGGACGCCGCCGAGGCGGTCATCGCCGATCTTGCGGGACTGGCCGGGGACGCCGAGGCAACGGTTGTCCTCGAGCCCGGACCCGACCCCCACGTGCGCTTCGACCCCGACGACCTGCGACGTGTGCTGACCAATCTCATCGAGAACGCGATTGTTCACAATCGCCGCGGTGGCTCGGTGCGCGTGGCTGTCGCGCCGGATGGCGACGGGGCTCGCCTGGAGGTGTCCGACGACGGGCCGGGCATCCCCCGCGGGGAGGAGCATCGGATATTCGACCGGTTCCATCGCGCGTCGGGCTCCGGCCCGGGGACGGGTCTCGGCCTGGCAATCGTCCGCGAGCTCCTCGCGGCGGGCGGCGGCTCGGTCGAGGCCGGCCCCTCCGATTCCGGTGGCGCGCTCTTCCGCGTCCGGATGCCGGGCACCGCCGCCTGAGCCGCGTACGGGCCGGCCGGTCCGCGCACCTCCTAGGCTCCGGACATGCCGTTGCCGCCGCTGATTCCACTCGAGCATTTCTTCGACAACCCGGAGAAGGCCGCCACAAAGATCTCGCCCGACGGCGCACGCCTGTCGTGGCTGGCCCCGGTCGACGGCGTGCTCAACATCTGGGTGGCCGACCGCGATGGCGAGGGCGCCGCCCCGGTGACCCACGACTCCGGTCGAGGCATCCGGAGTTACTTCTGGTCACGGGACTCGCGGCTGCTGCTCTATATGCAGGACGCTGGCGGCGATGAGAACTACCATCTCTTCGCGGCCGACCCGCAGCGCCCGGGCCGGCCCCGCGACCTCACACCGTTCGCCGGCGTCAGGGCGGGGGTGATCGCCCTGCCCCGGGCCACGCCCCGCCACATTCTCGTGTCACTCAACCTTCGCGCGCGGGATCTCTCCGATGCCTATCGGCTCACGATCGCGAGCGGTCGCTTGGAGCTCGTCGGGGAGAACCCCGGGGGTGTCCAGAGCTGGCGGGCGGATCGCGACGGACAGGTGCGGGCGGCTTTCGCCCAGACCCCCGACGGCGACCACGAGCTCCTGGTGTGCGACGACGAGGGCGGGCCGCTGCGGTCGATCGCCCGTTTCGACAACGAGGATGGCGGCCATCCCTACGCCTTTCGGCCGGACGGTGAGGCGCTCTGGATAGGCAGCGCCCGCGACGCGGACCTGAGCCGTCTCGTCGAGATCGAGATCGCCACCGGCGATGAGACGGTCATCCACGAGGACGAGCAGGCGGATCTCGGCGGGCCGATCATCTCCGGGCTCACCGGCGAACTGCTCGCCGCCCACTACCGGCGCGATCGCGTCGTCGTGGAGTGCTTTGACGAGACCTTCGCCCGCGACTGGGATGCGCTCGCCGACGTCCACCCCGGCGACCCCGCGATCGTCAGCGAGACGGCGGACGAGTCCACGTGGATCGTCACCTTCGACGACGACCGCGACCCGGGAGCCACGTATCTGGTCGAGCGCGGGGGCGAGGCACGGTTCCTGCACCGACCGCGGCCGTGGCTGCCCAGCGAGGACCTCGCGCGCATGACGCCGAGGGTCATCACCTCGCGGGACGGCCTGACCCTCCGCTCCTACCTGACCCTGCCGGTCGGGGTCGAACCGCGCGGGCTGCCCGCGGTGCTGGTGGTCCACGGGGGGCCCTGGTCCCGCGACGCCTGGGGCTACGACGCCCAGGCCCAGTTCCTCGCCAACCGCGGATACGCCGTCCTGCAGATCAACTACCGGGGCTCGACCGGGTTCGGCAAGTCCTTCATGCACGCGGCCGAGAAGGAGTTCGCCGGGAAGATGCACGATGATCTCATCGATGGCGTCGAGTGGCTCGTCGACGAGGGCATCGCCGACCGTGACCGGATTGGGATCTTCGGCGGCTCGTATGGCGGCTACGCCACGCTGGTGGGCGTCACGTTCACACCGGGTGTCTTCGCCGCCGCCTGCAGCTACGTCGGGCCGTCGAGCCTGGTCACGCTCATCCGTTCGTTCCCCGTCTACTGGCGGCCGTTCCTGGAAGGCAGTTGGTTCCGCTACGTCGGCGACCCCGACGATCCGGACCAGCTCGCCGACCTCGAGGCCCGCTCACCGCTCAACAAGGTCGACCAGATCACGACGCCGCTCCTGGTGGTCCAGGGTGCCAATGACCCGCGCGTCACCAAGATCGAGTCGGACCAGATCGTCGCCGCCCTCCGGGAGCGCGGCGTCAGCGTCGAATACATGGTCAAGGACGATGAGGGCCACGGTTTCGTCCGGCCCGAGAACCGGCTCGACCTCTACGGGGCGCTCGAGCGGTTCTTCGCGGAGCACCTCGGCGGGCGTTCCTGACGGCGTCAACCCGCGCGCACGAGGCGCGCCGCCGGGATCGGGGCATCGGCGGACCCCCGCAACCGGCTCGTGCCGCCGCTGTTCTTCTCGACCCGGAGCGCTCCTCCGAGGCGCTCCGCCACGCCCGCGAGATGGGTTATCACCACGACCAGTCGATCAGCGCCGGCCACCCGCTCGATCGCCGTCAGCGCTTGATCGAGCGCCTCGGCGTCGAGGGCGGCGAATCCCTCGTCCACGAAGAGGCAGTCCGGTCGCGCACCGCTCTCGGCGGCGATCTCACCGAGGCCGAGAGCCAGGGCGAGGCTGGCGAGAAAGCGCTCGCCACCGGACAGTGTGGAGGCGGCGCGCGGCTCCTCCCCCGAGCGGCGGTCGATGACCCCCAGCGGATCCGGCTCCTCCCCGGCGAAGCGGAGTTCGCCACCGGTGAGCTCGCGCAGCCACCCCGAGGCCACCAGCGCGAGGCGCCGCCGATGGCGCTCGAGGACGAAGCGGGGGAAGCGGTTCGCGCGCAGATCATCGGCGACCTGCCGGTGGCGCGCGGCCGCTGACCGGGCCCGGCGGGCCGCACCGAGCGCCTCGTGGGCACGGCGCAGCCGGCCCGCCTGCTCGCGGTAGCCCGCCGCTGTCTGGGCCGCGACACCCCGTGCGCGCTCCAGGGTTCCGGCGCGCCGGGCCGGATCGCTCAGCGCGGCGCCGGCTCCGAGCGTATCCTCCAGCCGGTCGGCGCTCGCGCGGTGTCCCATCGCACTCGTCCGGGCGTCGTCCGCGGCGACCCGCGCCGCCGCGATGAGGGCATCGGCGTCAGCCGGAGCATCGTCAAGGAGGCGGGCGAGCTCATCGAGTCGTCGCGCAAGCGCCGCCGAGTCACCCTCCCGGAGCGTTTGCGCCTCCGCACGGGCCACCTCCGCGCGCGCGACACACTCCTGTAGCGCCCCGGCGGCGAGATGCCCGCGCTCCTCGAGGGCGGCCATCTCATCGCTCGCCGCGAGAATCGTGACCAGCGGGTCGTCGGCGTCGGCCCGGTCTCCCAGGAGCGCGTGCCGCGACTCCTGTGCCTCCACGGCCCGCGCCAGTTCGTCCTCCCGGGCCCCCAGCTCGCCGCCCGCGCGCGCGGCGGAGCGGGCGGCATCGAGGGCCTCCGCCCGCGCGCGGTCCAAGGCCCTCTCTCCGACCTCACCCTCGCCGGCCGGCGCTTCGGCCAGT
>JAHEIS010000196.1 GCA_024639225.1 Actinomycetes bacterium
GGTCGGTGTCCGGGCTGATCACGAGCGTGCCGGCCGGGCCGGCGGCGGCGATCACGGTCCCGTCGGACGATGCCGATGACGAGATCTCCAACGCGGAACTCGCGCCCGCGCGGCCGAGATCCCAGGACTCGACGAGCGCTCGCGCGTCGACGTCCCACAGTTGGACCATGTCCGCCGTGTGGACCACGAGCCGCCCGTCAGCCAGGACCGTCATGTCGGGACCGACCGATCCGGTTGACAGCGCACCCACGCGCGCCGGCCGTGCCGTCAGGGCGACATGGATCGCGCTCGCGGTGTCGATCGGGGTGACCGTCGGAAACGCGTCGGGATCCGCTCGATACAGACGGTCCGCCTCCAGAGCCAACAGCAGCCCGACCGTCGGGTCGGCGGCATCGGCGCCACGGGCCGACGCGAGCAGTCGGCCGAGGTCGGCCTGCTGCTCGGCTGCCTGCGCCGCCTCCGCCTGCTCGCGGGCTTCGGCAGCGTTGTCCCTGGCGATGGAGCGCTCCCGCGCGGCGTCGTCCGAGGCGTTGAGCGCGTCCGCTGCGTTCTGGTCGGCTTGGGCGCGGGCCTGCACTGCCTCCTCGGTCTGGACGACCGCGGCCGCCGCCTCCGCGTCAGCCCGCGACCGCTGCTGGAGGGCGTAGATCCCGATCCCGCCAGCGATCACGGCGATCGCCGTCGCGACCGCAACGAGGAACCGCAGCCGACGGTTCACCCGAACCTGCTCGTCGAACCGGTCCTGCTCGGCCGCAAGCACGGCGTCCCGCGCTGCGGTGCTCGCAGCGAGGAACTCACGCTCGGCATCGTTGAGGTCGCCCGGATGGTCCTCTTTCCAGGCGATGGCGGTCTCGAGGCGAGCGCCCCGGTACAGATCGCTGTCATCGCGGCCGCGTGCCACCCAGGCGGCGGCGCTGTCGGTGAGGTGTCGATGGACGTGCAAGCCCTCGCGGTCCTCGTCGAGCCATGTCCGGACGCGAGGCCACTCGCGCAGGAGGGCTTCGTGGGCGATCTCGACGGTCGGCTCGCGAGTGGCGGGCTCGTGGTCGAAGGTGAGAAGCCGCGCAGCGCCGAATCGGTCGATGGCGCGGACGGTGGCCGGGTCCGTGCCGAGCTCGCTCCGGCGGGCGCGCCGCCGGGTGTGCTCGGTACCCTCGCCGAGGGTGACGAGGCGGCCGAAGACCCGGCGGGTCGCAGCGCGCTCGTCGGCATCGGCGGTCTTCCAGAGGTCGTCGGCGCGGCGGGCGAGCGCACCGGCGAGCCCGCCGACCGAGCGGTAGACGTCGATCGTGATCGTGTCGCCGTCGGTTGCGTCGAAGGCGCGGGTGAGCGCGTACTGCAGCAGCGGCAACGCGCCCGGTTCGCGATTGACGTCGGCGACGATCTCGGCGACAAGCCCGGGTTCGAACCCGACCCCGACCGCTGCGGCCGGGTCGACGATTGCGTGCTCGAGCTCATCCGGCGCCATCGGGGTGATGGCCGCCGTGTGCCGTTTGAGGAGGGTGGCGAACGGAGGACGGCGCAGCGGGCGGTCGTAGAAGTCGGCGCGCAGGGTGACGACGATGCGGACAGGCGAGCCCGGCTCGTCGGCCGCGACCGTGAGGGCGCGGAGGAACAGGTCGCGCTCGTGCTCATCGACCGTGTCGGCGAACACCTCCTCGAACTGGTCGATGACCAGGGTGAGGACGCCGCCCTCGTCGGGCACGACTCGCCTGACGCTGCGGAGTAGTCCTCGCTCGCCGTCGCGAAGCTGTTCCATGAGTGCGGCTGGGGGGTTGACGGCGACCCGGAGCAGGGCGGCTTCGAGCGCCTCGAAGGGGTGGGCGCCGGGGATCATGGTCGTCGCGAACCAGCTTGCGGAGCCGGGGAGTTGTCCTTGGCGCAGTGCAGGGAGCAGGCCGGCACGAACGACGGACGATTTCCCCGAACCCGAAGGGCCGACCAGCGCCAGCATCCGAGTGTCGGGCTCGCGCAGATGGCCCAGCAGTTCGTCGATCAACCGGTCGCGTCCGTGGAAGTCGGCGGCGTCGGTCTCGTCGAACGCCCGGAGACCCTTGTAGGGATTGGCGCGAGGGCGCACGGGCGCCGACTGCGCGGCCAGATCGCGTCCGATCGACGCGGAACGGAGGGCGGCCGCGAACCCCATCGCAGTCGGGTACCGGTCGCGTGGATCCTTCGCAGCGCCGATCGCCAGCACCTCGTCCACGCCAGGTGGCAGCTCGGGATGGAGCGAGGTCACCTGGGGGATCGGGTCGTGGAGCTGTCGTTGGAGCATGGACGGCTCATCCGGCGCGTCTGCGAACGGGGTGCGGCCGGTCAACAACGTGAACGCCACGATGGCCAGCGCGTGCACGTCGGCCTCCGGCCCTGCCGGCTCCCGGCGCAACTGCTCTGGTGACGCGAAGACCGGCGACCCCTCCGACAGTGCCGCCGCCGGACGGGAGCGCTCGTCGGCGTCGAGCGCGATCCCGAAGTCGCCGAGAAACGCGCGTCCTGCGTC
>JAHEIS010000100.1 GCA_024639225.1 Actinomycetes bacterium
TACGAGGGAATCCAGAAGCTTCGCGACCCTCACGAGATCACCTCACCCGAGTGGGCAATCGGCGTCCTCCTGATCGGGCTGGCCCTCGAAGGCTTCGCCCTGCGCACCGCGGTCCGCGAGGCGAACAAGATGCGCCGGGGCAGCTGGATCCAGTTCATCCGCCGCTCGCGAAACCCCGAGGTGCCGGTGATCCTGCTCGAGGACCTCGGCGCCATCATCGGCCTGCTCACGGCGCTCTCTGGCGTGGCGCTGACGACCTTCACGGGCGAGGAGCGCTGGGACGCCGCGGCCACGATCGTCATCGGCACCCTGCTCGTCAGCATCGCGATCATCCTCGCGATCGAGATGAAAAGCCTGCTCATCGGCGAGTCGGCGACGGTTCATGACGAGGAGAAGATCCGCGACGCGATCGTCTCCGTGCCCGCTGTCGAGCGGATCGTCCACATGCGCACGCAGCACCTCGGGCCCGACGAGCTTCTCGTCGGCGCGAACCTCGTGCTCGAGCAAGGGCTCGCGACGCAGCGGGTGGCCGAGGCCCTGGCCGACGTCGAGGGCCGGATCCGGGGTGAGGTCCCCGCGGCACGGGTGATCTACCTCGAACCCGACCTCGGCCGCGAGGCATGACCGACCCGCTCCGGACCTACTCCGCGATCCAGCTCGGCCGACCCGCCCGACCGAACAGCGGAAGCTGGCGCGGGCGGTCGAACCCACTCACCCCCACTCCGAGGAGGCGCAGCGGCTCGGGTCGTTCCGCCAGTGCGCCCTCCAGCAGGCGCGCCGCCACCGCCCAGATCTCCGCGGCATCGGCGGTCGGCGCACCGAGCGTCTCGCTGCGGGTGATCGTGCAGAAGTCGGGGAAGCGCATCTTCACGGTCACGGTGCTCGCCGCCCGCGCGCGCTCGACGAGCCGCTCGGACACGCGCGCGGCCATCTCCGATCCCCGCCGCTCGAGCTCCCGCCGGTCGGCGATGTCCTCGCTGAACGTACGCTCGGCCGAGACCGAGAGGCGCTCGCTGGGCTCCGTCTCGACGGGGCGCGGGTCGATGCCTCGCGCGCGAGCGTGGATCTGGACGCCCCACGCGCCACTGACGAGCTCGTGGGTCTCGTCGAGGGCGGCGAGATCACCGATGTGGCGCAGACCGGCGGCCCGCAGGCGCTCCTCGGTGCGGGGGCCGATGCCCGGAAGAGCGCGCAGCGGGAGCGGCGCGAGGAACTCCGCTTCGTGGCCCGCGGGAACCACGGTGATGCCACCGGGCTTGCGGTGATCGCTGGCGACCTTCGCGACGACCTTGGCGCGTGAGACGCCCAGCGAGCAGGACAACCGCATGCGCGAGCGGACGATCTGCTGGAGCTCCGCGGCACGGGCCTCGGGATCCGCGTCCCCGACGGCCAGATAGCCCTCGTCGAGCCCCACCACCTCCGTTGCATCCGCCCACTGGCCCAGGACCTCCCACACCCGCGCGGACCACTGCCGGTAGAGGCCGATGTCCGGAGTGATGAACACGGCGTCGGGGCAGCGACGGCGCGCCTCGGCGCAGCTCATCGCCGAGTGGATACCGAACCGACGCGCGGCGTAGCTGGCCGTCGCCACCACGCCGCGGCCAGCGGGGTCGCCACCGACGACGAGGGGCTTTCGCCGGTGCTCGGGGTGGCGGTGGAGCTCCACCGCGGCGAAGAAGGCGTCGATGTCCAGGTGGGCGATCATCCCGTGCGACGACGGATCATCACGCGTGGGCCGGAGGCCCGGCGTACAGCAGCGGCGCGAGAGACCTCCGCCCCCGGGCCATAACCGTCATCGGCACGCCGGGGGGATCCTCTACGTGCCCCGGGGACCTGACGACGGCCCCGGGAGACAGGCTGGCGGGACGCAGTGGACGGCCGCGTCCCGCCCAGCGCCCGGGAGAACCGACCCGGACGAGGACCGCGGTCAATCCCGCCGCCCCTCGCCCGGGTTCGGGGATCACGCGTCCGGCAGGAATTTGCTCGTGTCGATGTTGTGCTCGGCGAGCAGGTTCCGGAACGTCTCCCGCATCTCGTCGGGGTACTCCGGCAGGTCGCCCATGGCCAGGACCTCTTCGGCGCGGGCGCGGATGTTCGGGCCGAAGTCCCAGTCGTCGTCGGCCATGAGCCGCCGGATCTCGCGCGCGGGCCAGTGGATGATGCCCTCGTCCCGGCCGAAGCGGCGGGCGATGGCGTCCATCTCCTCGAACCGGCCGGGTTGCGGGCCCTGCGGCTGGATCATCTCCTTCTCGCGCAGCATGTCGTCGACCGCCGGGTCGGGCACGTAGGGGTTGCCGAAGGAGTTCTTGTGAAAGAGCTTCTCGAACTTGAGCCGCGGACGCTGACCGCCGGCATCCTCCGACTCCAGCGGGTAGCCGACCGCGTGCCCCCATGTGAACCGGTAGTTGGGCGGCAGGCCGAAGGCCTGCTCGATCCCGCCCGGCTTGCGCCCGAAAGCGATGAGGATGCTGCCCACGTCCAGTCCGACGCCCGCGAGCATCGACTGGGCGACGGCCTGCCCGCTCTCGAAGCGGAGGAGGATCTCGGTGCGCTCGGTGGGGAAGCTCATGAGCCGCGGAACCGTCTGGGTCATGGTGAACTCGTAGTTCCAGCCGTGGAAGGCGGACACCCCACCGGCGAGGGCGACCGACTGCAGACCGTCGTTCGCGCGGCCGTACCAGGCGTTGAGGTTCGTCAGCCAGAAGATCAGGTGCGACGACTGGTTGATGATCTGGACGTTGAAACCGGAGACGCACTCCTCGATCTCATCCCAGAGGTCAGTCTCGTCTTTTCTGACGACGATCGCTTCGGTGGCGTTGATGTTGCCCTGACATGAGGCGAGGCGGGCGGCCTGCAGCATGGTCTGGATCTTCCAGTCCTCGACCGTCCGGTCCGGGTCGAAGTAGCGGATGCTGCGCCGATCTCCGATCGCCTTGAGCAGGGATTTGTCGGGGACCTCGACCGCGCTGGCTGGTGGATTGCTCACGAGCGCTCCTCACGGGGATGGGACGGGCGCCCAGTATCTCCCAGCGGTGGACGCCGCCGCTAGGATTCGTCGCACCATGGACGTCGCTATCGGCCTCACCATCGCCATCATCCTGCTGGCCCTCGCCCTCGCCCTCGCCCTGGCGATCACCGCGGCCGTACGGATGCTCGTCGGCGGCCCTGACGACTGAGCCGAGCTCCGGCCGGGGTCCGCCCTAGGCTCGGAGCGTGGATCAGGCCGCCCACGACGAGAGCTTGCCGGGACCGGGGGAGCGCGGACGCGACCTCGAGCGTCGCGTTGCGGACTACTTCTCTGTGCACGGCTATGAGGTGCGGCGCAACGTCCTGCTCGTGGGTCGCTCGGGCGCTCGACACGAGGTCGATGTGCTCGCGGAGCGCACCGACCCGGCCGTCAGCGTGAGCGTCGTCGTCGAGTGCAAGGCGCGGACCGACGCGATCACGACCGAGCCGGTCGCCCGCCTCGACTGGATGGCGCGCGATCTGACTCTCGACAAGGCGGTCCTGGTCTGCCCCGGCGGCATCTCACCCGCCGCCGCCGAGAGCGCCCGCGACCTGGGCATCGAGGTCTGGGGGGGCGCTGAGGTCGGCGCCCGGCTCGGCGCGGTGACCGCCGGACCCCCCACAGTCGCGCCCGCGGGCCTGGCGTGGCCGGTGGTGATGGACACGGCCTCCGCCGGCCGGATCGTGAACCGCGAGAGCGGCGGTCTGCTGGGTCTCGGCCGTGAGCACGTCAGCGCCGAGGGCCCCTGCTGGCTGGGCTGGCACGCTCTGGAGCTGAGCGAGCCGGTGCGTGAGGGTCGCCTCCGCCCACGGCTGAGAACCCGTCGCCACTGGCTGCTCTACGACACGCTCGAGGGCGGGCTGGTCCGCCCGGCCGCCGACGATCCCGCCGACCAGCTCGAGCAACGCCCCCTCGAGGGGGCGCGTCTACCTCTCGTGATGACCGCCGAGCGCGTCGTGGGATCGATCCGCCAGGCCGCGGCCCGCCGCGACGAAGTGGTCAGCGAGAGCGCCCGCCGGCGCCATGAGCAGAGGCTGGAACGCCTCGGCATCGCCCGCGACGCCGAGGCGCCGCGGGTCGAGAGGCGCCGACTCGCCTGGCAGCCGTTGTGGCTGGCGGTGCTCGAGGGCCGTGGCGGACGGCGAATCGTGGCCGTCGATCTCTCCCTCGGGCGACGCGACGACGAGGTCGAAGAACTCCTGACCGGGCAGATCAGCACCGTCGAGGCGGCGCTCGCCGCCTGAGCGCCGGGCGGCGCTCTCCCGCCGCCCGCACGAACAGGCATCGCTCAGGGCGGGATGATCTTGCCCGCGGGGGTGCGTCGCGCATGGGCACAGCCGGCATGGCATGTGTGCTGAGCAAAGCCGCCCACGCGCGGCGTCGGATCTTCCCGAGCGGGCCGTGAGGTCGTGAAGCCGGTGAGCAGCTGTCGGGCCCCGGGTTCACCGCAGCCGGCGCAGACCCGGTCTTCCTCGCGCAAAAAGCGCTGGCGGAAGACCTCGAAGTTGAGGTCACACCGGTCGCAGTGCAGGTCGTAGGTGGGCATCAGTCGGTGGTGATCGCGACCTTGAGGACGCCGTCCTCCTGGTTGGAGAACAGGGGGTAGGCCTCCTCGATGTCGTCGAGATCGAAGCGGTGGGTCACCAGCTGACCGAGATCGATGCGCTTGCTCTCGACCATCGACATCAGGGCGCGCATGCGTTCCTTGCCGCCGGGGCAGAGCGTGCTGCGGATGTCGATGTCGCCGATGCCGTAGACGAAGCTCTCGAGGGGCACGGTGATCTTGTCTCCGTACACGCCGAGCGAGCTGACGACCCCCGCCGGCCTCACCGAGTTCAGGCAGTTCTCGAACGTCTCCTGGATGCCGAGGGCCTCGATTGCGACGTCGGCGCCGCGTCCGTCGGTCAGCTCCTTGACCTTGGCGACCGGGTCCTCCTCCTCGTAGTTGATGACGACGTCGGCGCCCATCTTCCGGGCCATGTCGAGGCGGGTCTCGTTCGAGTCGACCCCGATGACGAGGCTGGCTCCCATCAGGCGCGCTCCCGCGGTCGCCGATAGTCCGATCGGTCCCTGTGCGTAGACCACGACCGAGTCGCCGATGCGGACATCGGCGGTCTCAGCGGCGGAGATGCCGGTCGAAGCGATGTCCGTGACGAACATGACCTCCTCGTCGCTCAAGCCGTCGGGGATCTTGCACAAGTTCGCCTGGGCATACGGCACCCGGAAGTAGTCGGCCTGGACGCCGTCGGCCGAGTTGCCCAGCCTCCAGCCGCCGATGATCCCCCACTTGTCGTCATAGCCCGCGCACTGGGCGAAGTCCCCGTGCTGGCAGAAGTAGCACGCGCCACAGGGGGTGATCGCCCCCACCACGACGCGGTCGCCCGGCGCGTAGCCCTGCACGGCCTCGCCGACCTGGTCGACCACGCCTACCGGCTCGTGCCCGACGATCCTACCGTCGGCGACCGGGTACTCCTCGCGCCAGATGTGTGAATCAGTGCCGCAGATCGTCGTTGTGGTCACGCGGACGATCGCGTCGGTCGGCCCGCAGCTGGGCTTGCCAACCTCTTCGATGTGGATGTCCTCCTTACCGCGGAAGACTGCGGCTCTCATCGTCTCGGCCATGATGTGTCCCTCTCCCTGTCGACAGTAAAAGGGGGCGAGACGCCGGGCGGAGCACCGCCGAGCGTGTATCCCGCCGCGATCATCCGGCCGCCGGGCGCACCGGCGCAACCGCGATCGATCCCCACGTCACTCGTCCGCGTGAGCGCGAGCGCCGACCTGACAGACTCGGGCGTATGGACACCGTTCTCACCCTCATCGCCGCGCTGTTCATCGGCGCGGCACTCGCCCGGATCACGATCATCCTCATCGAGCGGAGGCGGCGGGCTCAGGGTAAGCCGGTGTCCGGTGGCGCCGGGATGGTCGGATCGCCGGTCCAGCGCCTACGCGCCTCCTGGCTGGCGGTCATCATCACCGCCGCCGGCGTCGGTGTGATCGTCGCCGGCTACGAGCGGGTGGGCTGGCTCACCGCCGCCGTGGGCATCCTGTTGGCGGTGCAGGCCGGGATCTTCGAGTTGATCGACCGCGGTCGGCGGAGATGATCCCGCGCTTCCCCGTCGGGACGGTGGGCGTCCTGGCCACCATCGACGCCGACGGCCCCCATGCCATCCCCGTGAGTGCACTCCACCGGGCCGATGACACCCGCCTGTTGCTCGCGCTCGCCCCGGGCCGCGGCTCACTCGCGCGCCTGAAGGCGACACCCGCAGTGGCGCTCACCCTCATCGCGCCCCGAGTCGCCGCGACGGTGCGCGGACCGGCGGCCGTCGTCGCCGACCCTCTGCCGGGAGCCGAGTTCGTGGTCGGAGTCGAGGTGCTGGCCACCGCGGTCGACGACGCGCTCACCCCGCGGACGCTGATCGACGCCGGTGTTATCTGGCGCTGGACCTCGGTCGGGGACGCAGAGCGCGACGACGCGGTCCGCGCAGCCCTCGTCCGGCTCTCGGCCGGGGCCGCCGGCTAGTCCCAGCTGCCGACCGGCACGGGCTCGTGCATCGGCTCGGCGCAGCGGGGGCATTCCCCGCCGGGCAGCCACGGCGCGAGGCGCGAACCCCGGCAGCGCGGGCAACGGCGCAGCGGCGTCGGATCGTCGCTGCCCACAACGGCGACCATGACATCGACGAGCTCGCGGCAGTCCCGGCAGGCCACGGTCTCGGTGACACTGCGCGTGCCCGCATCGCGCTGGGCCGAGACGAGCGCGCTGTAGCCGCAGTCGCAGCCGACCCGGTTGATCACTCCCATGCCGTGATCTCCCGGCTCATGCCGCGGCCCGGACCAGGCTGGGGATCAACGCGCTGTCCGGGTCCGCCTCGGGGTGCCACTGGACCCCGAGCAGGTAGTCCTGACCCGGATCCTCAAGCGCCTCGGGGACGCCGTCCTCCGAGCGACCCGAGACGAACAGCCCGTCACCCACCGTCGCGACGGCCTGGTGGTGGTGGGAGTGCACGAGGGTGGCCTCGCGGCCCGCGCTTCGTGCGGCCAGACTGCCCCCCGCCAGCCGGACGCGGTGTTCGTTGCCCGCGAACGTTCCGGGAGTCCGGCGGTGCTCATCGGTTCCCAGGCGGTCGGGCAGATGCTGCTCGAGGGTCCCCCCGCGGGCGACGTTGATCACCTGCATGCCGCGGCAGATCCCCAGCATCGGGAGATTGCGGGCGGTTGCGGCACGAACCAGGGCAATCTCGACCTCGTCGCGCACGCTCACCGGGGTCTCGGTCTCGGGCGCCCGCTCGGCGCCGTAGCGTGCCGGGTCGACATCCGGTCCGCCGAGGAGCAGGACGCCGTCGACGCGGTCGAGGACCGGCCCCGGATCGGAGGCCAGGGATGCCTCGGGGTAGAGGATGAGCGGGGTACCCCCGGCCTCGACGACGGCCTCGAGGTAGTTCTCGGCGACGAGCGCCGCCGAGAGATCCCAGAAACCCCACCGCGCCCGCTCGAGGGCGGCGCTGACGGCGATCAGCGGGCGTGACACTGCGGACTCGGCCGACGCTCGAACATCGGCCGGGATCGTAGCGCCCCCATCGTCGGGAACACGACGATGGGAGCGGCAACCGGCCGGCCGGGCCTAGAGCGCGAGCTCTCGCTCCTCCTCGACCTCGGCGGCGATCTGGGAGACGTCGCCTTCCACACCGACATGCGGGATCCAGTCGAGCCAGGCCGGCAGATACCAGTTCCACCGGTCCAGGAGCGTCATCGCCGACGGAACCAGGACGGCCCGGACGATCGTCGCATCGATCAGGATCGCCACGGCGAGCCCGAAGCCCATCTGCTGGAACGTGACGAGCTGCCCGAGAGCGAACCCACCGAACACGGCGACCATGATCAGGGCCGCGCCGGTGATGAGCCGGGCCGTCGTGCCGACGCCCCATGCCACCGCCTCACGATTGTCCTGTGTCTGCAGGTACCTCTCCTGGATCCGGCTCACCAGGAAGACCTGGTAGTCCATCGACAGCCCGAACAGGACCGCGAAGAGGAACAGCGGGATCCAGGGCTCGATCTTGTCGACCTGCTCGAAGCCGAAGATCTCGTTGCCCACGCCGAGCTGGATGACCAGCACGAGCAATCCGTACGCGGCGGCGACGCTCAGCAGGTTGAGCGCGATCGACTTGAGCGGGATCACGATCGACCGGAACGCGAGCATCAGCAGGAAGAAGCTGAGGATCAGGACGAATGCGAACTCGATCGGGAGGAAGGTGTTGAGCTGGTCGATGAAGTCGACGTCACCCGCGGAGCGGCCGGCCGCGAAGACCCCGGCGTCGACCCCGGCGAAGGCCTGGGGTACGAGCTCCTCCCTGAGCCGCCGGATCGCGTCATATGACTCCTCGGATGACGGGTCGCCGGCCATCGGTGCGGCGAGCAACGCGAGGTTCGGCTCCTCGGCCAGCTGGAGCGGAGCGGCGGGTCCGAAGCCCTCATCCGCCGAGATGAGCGCAGCGAGGTCCGCCGCGGCCCGCTCAACCGCGGGGTCGATGCCGCCGGGGGCGTCGATCACGATCTGGACGGGTCCGGACTGGCCGGCGCTGAACTCCTCGCCGAGAACTTCAAAGCCCTCCTTGGCCTCGAACTTGTCGGGGAGGGTGCTGACGCCGCTGAAGCCCGTCTCGATCTGAGTGAGCGGAAGAGCGGCGAGCACCAGCACGGCGGTGGCGGCGATCAGACTGACAGCCGGACGGCGCATGACCATCCGGGCCAGCCCGGCCCAGAAACCTTCGACCGACTGCTGTTGGGCGGTCCGCTGCTTGAGCAGAGGGATGCGCAGCGAGAAGACCCGGTCGCCCGCCAGGCCGATGACGGCGGGAAGGAGGGTCAGCGCCTGGAGGATCGTCATGAACACCACGACGATGGCGCCCACCCCGAGGCTGCCGAAGATGGTGTTCGGGACGATCAGCAGACCGGCCAGGGCGAATACGACGGTCAGGCCGCTGAACAGCACAGCCTTGCTCGCCGTGCCGCCGGCGATCTCGATCGCCATGAGCTTGTCGTGGTTGTTGTCCCGCTCCTCTTTGTAGCGGGACAGGATGAACAGGCTGTAGTCGATGCCGACCGCCAACCCCATCATCACCATCATGTTGGTGACGAAGAAG
>JAHEIS010000101.1 GCA_024639225.1 Actinomycetes bacterium
GGCGTCACGACGATGTTCTCGACGCCGAACAGCGGGCTCTCAATCGTCGGCTCCTCCGGGAAGACGTCAACGGCAGCCCCGGCGATGGTTCCGGTCTCGACCGCCGCGGCGAGCGCATCCTGGTCGACGACATCGCCGCGCGCGGCGTTGATGACCCGGGCCGTCGGCTTCATGGCGGCGAACGAGTCCGCATTGACGAAGTGCCGGGTGTCGGGCGTGGATGCCATGTGAAGCGAGATGAAGTCCGCGGCGCCGTACAGCTCCTCCGGGCTTTCGGCGGCATCGACGCCCAGCTCCCGGTAGCGGGCCTCGCCGGTGAACGGGTCGTAGGCGATGACCCGCATCCCCAGACCCTTGGCGCGCTCAGCGACAAGTTGACCGATGCGACCGAACCCGAGAATCCCGAGGGTCTTGCCGGTGACCTCGATCCCCTTCCACTTGCTGCGCTCCCAGCGGCCGTCCACGAGCGCGCTGTGTGCCTGGGGGATGTTGCGGGCCTGCGACAGCAGCAGTGCCACGGCGTGCTCCGCGGCCGAGAGCGAGTTGGAACCGGGCGCGTTGCAGACGATCACGCCACGGCGCGTGGCCTCATCCACGTCGATGTTGTCGACGCCGGTCCCCGCACGGCCGACCACCCGCAGGTTGGCGGCGGCGGCAAAGACCTCCTCGGTGACCTTGGTCGCGCTGCGCACGACGATCGCGTCGTACAGGCCGATCTTCTCGATCAGCTCCTCGCGGCTCCAGCCGATCCCGAGGTCGACGTCGAAGCGCTCGGACAGCAACGCCACGCCTCCGTCAGCGAGGGGCTCGCAGATCAACACGCGGGCGGAATCCATGGGTCTCCTCTACTGGTGCCAGGCGGCTTGTCGGGGCGGCCCGATGCCGCAGATGACCCTAGCGAGTGCCGCTGTCAGCCCGCCGCAGCGGCGGCCATCACCCGCTGGGCCGCGCTGACGCCGGCGCCGACCTCGACGTCCCGGCCCAGGGCCGCCAGCGCCAGCTCGAGGGCGCTGAGCGTGGTGAGGATGTCGTAGAAGCTGAACCAGCCGCAGTGACCGATCCGGAAGATCTTTCCCGACAAGTCGCCCTGGCCACCGGCCACCTGGATCTGCGACTGCGCTTTGAGCTGACTCATGATCGCCTTGCCGTCAGTCTCCGACGGCGCGAGCACGCCCGTGACGACGCCGGCCTCGGGGTTCTCGTCGGCGAGCACCTCGAGACCCAGGGCGCGCACGCCCTCCCGGCAGGCGCGACCCAGAATCCGGTGGCGCTCGAAGACCGCGTCCAGGCCCTCGGCCTCGATCCGCGCCAGCGCGACCTGGAGCTGGAACACGAGGCTGACGGCGGGGGTGAACGGCGTGCGGCCGGTGTTCTGGCCGTCGAGGGTGCGCTTCCAACCGAAGTAGTACCCCCCGGAGCCCAGCTCGTCGGCGCGCTCGAGCGCGCGCGGTCCGGCGATGGCGATACCGAGGCCGGGCGGGGTCATCAGGCCCTTCTGCGAGCCCGTCACGATGACGTCGATGTCCCAGGCATCCATCGGCAGGTCGACCACGCCGAAACCGGAGACGGCGTCAACCACGATGATGCGGTCGCCTGCGGCCTCGCGGATCGCCTTGATGTCGTTGACGACGCCGGTTGACGTCTCGGACTGCGTCGTGAAGACGACCTCGGCGTCAGGATGGTCGGCGACGGCCGTCGCGACCGCGGCGGGATCGACCTGGCTGCCCCAGGCGAAGGCGAGATGCACGACCTCGACGCCATGGTCGGCCGCGATCTTGACCCAGCGCTCTCCGAAGTTTCCGCAGCTGGCCATGATCACCTTCTGACCCGGCGCGACCAGATTCGTCACGGCGGACGCCATCGCACCCGAACCCGTCGCCGCAAAGATGAGCGGCTCGCCCTGCTCGGTCTGTGCCACCCGTCGGAGGGAGGCGATCGCATCTTCCTGGGCCGCGACGAACGTCGGCGTCCGGGCGAACTGCATCTGCTGGGCAGCCGCGGCGATCACCTCGGGCGGTAGAGGTGTCGGCCCCGGCGCCATCAGCAGATCCTTCTGCGCGGTCGTGGACGCGGGAGCGGGACCGGACCAGGTGGTGCGGTCGGAGGTGGTCGCAGAAGAAGTCAGTGGTGCTCCGGGAAGACGGCGGTTGCGCAGGCGCAAACCACCTGCAGGTCGAGGCCGACTCTAGCAACGCCGCCCCTGGCTTTCGGCAGGTTTCATCCATCTTCGGTGGCTGGGATGCTGCCCACCATGGAGATCGTCGTCAGCCCGCTGCCGGGCGCCCGAGCCGGGGACGACGTGCTCCGCTTCTGGAACCGCTACGCCGCGCAGGCCCACACCTTCGAGCACGCCGTCGGCCCCAATGAGCTCCGGATCCGCGTCCTGCATCCCGGCGGGGATTCGCAGCGGCACGACTGGTGGCTCGCCCACCGGGCGGGCGAGGTCGTCGGTCTGGCCCGCATGGAGCGGATGTATGTCGACGAGCACCACCGCGACGTCGAGATCGATCTCCTGCTCGATCCTGAGGCCGGCACCGGCGTTGCTGGCGCGCTCCTGAAGCGTGCGCTCGTGCCCGCCCTCGCCGGCGGTCGAACGCGCGTGATGACGTGGAACCCGGACGTCCCGTTCCAGCGATCACTCTGGTCGGCGCTCGGGGCACGTCGGGCGCAGACCATCGACCACGCCCGCCTCGACGTGACCCGGGCCGACCCCGAGTTGATGGAACGCTGGGACCGCGTGCCCGAGGGCTACCGGATCCACTCCTGGCGAGGCCGCTGTCCTGATGGACTCATCGCGCTGTTCTGCGCCGGCCGTCGCCTGATCAACGACGCCCCGCTGGACGATCTCGAGTATCCCGACCTCAGCTACTCCGCCGATTTCGTGCGCTCGGTCGAAGCGATGACCATCGCGTCCGGCGGCGAGCCCTGGGTGCTCCTCGCGGCGACATCCGAGGGGGACGTCGCCGGGATGACCGAGGTCATCGTGAACACCTTCTCGCCGGAGCACTCCGAGCAGAGCGACACCGCCGTCGCGCTCGCCCACCGGCGCCGGGGCCTCGGGCGGGCGCTGAAGGGGCGCATGTGGCGAGAGCTACGGCGGAACGCTCCCGCCGTCACCGGCCTGACCACGATGAACGCCCTGAGCAACGACCCCATGCGCGCGATCAACAACGAGATGGGCTTCGTCTCCGGCCCGCGGTACGCCATCTGGCAGGCGCCTGCCGAAAGGCTCCTCGTCGCGATCAGCTAGAACGCGCCGCCCACGATGGCCATCCAGCCGATGGAGGTGAACAGGCCCACGGCGCCGAGAATCATCCCGAGCAGCCCGCGCCCGGCGGCCCGGGGCGTGCCCTCCGCGTCGGCGTCTCGACGGGCGAGGTAGCCCATCACGAGCGCCAGGACGGCGCACGCCACGATCACCAGACCCGCAATCCCGAGGCCCACGGACCAGGTGCCTTTGGTCTGCGCGGACCAGGTACGCGGCTGGCGCGGTCGGCGAGAACTCACAGCCCGGAGCCTAGGGCGCCGCCCACCGTACGGCCCGGCACCTCCCCGAAATCCTCCCCACAAAGGGGGGTCCCGAGAAGCGGCGTCCTGTTTCAATCTTGTTGACCCCGTGTCTCGCCCACGACGACACCCGTCAGAGAACTCGCGCCGTCGCTTCACCGATGCGACGTGGCTCGAGGACCTGCCCGACATCGATGCCGTCGACGAGGCCGATGAGACGCCGGAGGTCGGAGCCGAGATCCACACGCCGGATCCGGAGCCTGCGGAGACCGTCGCGGAGTCGACGCCGGTTCCCCCCTCGCCCCCGGCGCCGTCGAGCACACCCGGTGCCCCGATCGTCGGACCTCCCGGCCGTGAGCCCCGGACCGACCCGGCGCCGCAGCCGCCTGCGGCGCGCGCCCTCGAGCCCGACGCCGCAACCGCACATGGGAGGCCGGCGGAGGCGTCCGAGCCCTCGCCGGTTGACGCGACCGTCCCGCCGGCGCCCACACCCGACGCACCGACCGGGCCGGATCACGCCCGGCCCAAGCCCCGGCTTCGTCCCGCGCGCCCGAGGGCACCGTTGCCCCTGGACGCCGCCGACCCCTTCGCCGGAGCAATCGCCCCGAACGTTGACGAACCGCCGGCCGCGCCGGGCGACGATCCGTTCTCCAGCAGGATCGCGGATCGCGCGACGGATGCCCCCGATGAGCCCGAGCCCCGGGCGGCGGGGGCCGAACCCGCGCCCGACGCTCCGGAGGAGCCGCTGGCCCGGGGGTTTGAAGCCGAACCGGCGCCCGAGGCATCGGACGAGGCCGAGGTCGCAAACGCCGAGGCGGATGCGGAAAACGCACCTGCTGAGAAGCCCCCGGACACTCGACCGCCGGCCGACCCGTTCTCGGACCGAATCTTGGCAGAGGCGCCGGTGGCGGCCGAGCCCGAGCCCGTGCAGAGCCCCGACCCTCCCGTCGCCGACCCGTTCTCCGATCACATCAGCGCGACCGCGGCCACGCCGGTTCAGCCGGCCGCCGAGCCACCGGCGCCCGCATCCGAAGCCCCGGCCCCAGCTGAGTCGGCGCCCGTCGGCGAGACACCTGCGCAGGCGCAGGAGGCCAACGAACGAGAGGCTCCGGCGGCGGGAGCGAGGACGTCGCTGCGCCGCGCGCCGACGATCAGGACGGCGACTCGGGTCGGCGTGCCGGCCGTGATCTGGGAGCGGAGCGCACGCCCCTACCCCACGGCGCGCTCCAACGGCGACGCCCCGTCGCGCGCCCAGAGCAGCGGCGCGATGACGCTCCCGCCCCCAAGCGCCATTCCCTCGCCCCCCGATCCCGCGGATGCGCCCGACCCCGTCGCGCCGGGTGACTGTGATCTCTGCGGAACCGCCCCGGCCGACGATGCGCTGACGCGCTGCCCGGTATGCCGACGCGACACGTGCGCCGATTGTCGAGAGGGCGACATCTGCTCTCTCTGCACGGACCTGCGACTGCCGGACGCCCGTGAACGCGAGATGCTGGCGCCATTGCGGCCGCCCGCCGATGGCGTGCGGATATCGCCGCCCGGCGAGATCCGGGTGGTCACGATCCAGTCCGGCCCGCGCCGCGAGCTCGCTGTGATGCACGACGGGACCGTCGAGCGCTGGTGGCGGAGCGACCGGGCCGAGCCCAACCACTACCGCGTGAACCGCGCGCTCGAGAACCACCTCGGGCTGCGCGACGCGGCCCTCCTGAGGGTGATGCCCCTGGCCGGAGCCGAGGATCGCGACGAGGTGCTCCAGGTCGGCGGCAGCGGACAGCTGGTCGCCGAGATCACGAGCATCGATGCCGACGGAGGGCTCGGCGCTCCCCAGTCGCTGAAGCTGGATGCGACGCCGCCCGGGCCGAGCGGGCTGCTGCGCACCCTGGCAGAGCAGCTGGAGTGCGATGAGGATGCCGTGCCGTGGGTCGTGCCCTCGGGCCTGCGGCGCTACTTCGAGCAGATGGTGCCGGCTGCCGACACCGAGTCCCCGGCGACGATCTCCCTCGCCCCCACCATCCGCCGCTCCGGGGTGAAGATCTCCGCACGTGGCCTTGTCGAGCCCAACGGTGGGGTCGCGCCATTCGCCGCGGTGGAGCCCGGGTCCGCCCCGCCGCTCGGCGGGCGGCTGTCAGAGTGGTTCCCGCGCCCCCGCGTCGTGGCCGTGGCGCGCGGAGTCACCGCCTCGGCGGTGCTGCTCGAGGTCGGCGATGCCGCCGTGCTCGCGGTCCAGAACGGCGATGAAGTCTCGTACCACGCCGCCGCGGTGCCGGAGCCGAGCACCGAGGAGATCATCGGCGGGGCGCTCAACCCCGACGGGCGGACGGCTCAGGTCTCATCAGTCGTTGACCCGGCCGAGATCGGAGCCTCCCGCGTGATCAACGCGGAGCTCGTGAGTCGCCGGGCCCGACCCGTCGCCCGGCCGAGCGCTGACTGGGCCAGCGCCGCGGCCGCAGCGGCCACCGTCGCCCGCTTCCGCCTGGATCAGGCGGTGCGCAAGCCTCACGTCGAGCTTGATCTGCCGATGCCCGTGGCGATCGCCCTGCGGACTGAGCTGATGCGCGGCGGCGTCGAGCGGCCCGTGATGCTCGAGGTTGGCGCCAAGGTGCACGAGCACTGGCGCGGCCCGGAGTCCGAGTCCGAGCACGTCTACGTGATCTACCCCGAGGACCTCGCACCCGAGGCCCCTGGCTGCCCGGAGCTGGTACTCGACGATGAGGGGCACTTCGCGACCCACGCACGCCGCTGCGAGTACTGCGCGACGACACGGTGTGACGACTGCGAGCAGCTCGTCCGCAGCTGCGTCATCTGCAAGGTCGATCTCTGCGCATCGTGCCGCGGCCCGGCGACAATCGGCCTGCCCGTGTGCCCCGCATGCAGCGCACTCGCACCCGCCCCGGCCCCGAAGCGGTTCGGCCTGCGGAGCAAGTCGCCTGAACTGCTGACCGGATCCGACGACGTGCACCACGTCGCCGTCGAGCGCCACGACGACGGCTGGTATCTGCTCGCCCCCGACGGGGCATCGCGTCTGCCCATCGCGCGGGACTACCGCGTCGCGGGCTTCCTCGAGCGCCGCCTCGGCGATTGAACGCCTGGAGCCGGACCCCCCCCCGGCTCCGAACCTCAATACCGGGCCGTCAGGGGCCGATAGAGCGGGAGAGGCCGATGACGGCCTTCTGAGCCAGGACTCCTGCCTGTGTTGACCAACCTCCGCATCGGACCGAAGCTCGGCCTGATGATGCTGGTGCCCCTGTTCGCCGTCGTCCTGATGGTCGGCATCGTCTGGCAGGACAGTGCCGCCGAGATGGCCGACGCCCGCGAGGATCGCCGGGTCGCCGAAGCGGTGTCCGTCGCCTCGATCATTCCGCGCCAGCTGCTCAGCGAGACGCTCTTCTACGACATCGGGGTGCAGACACCCGAGCCGCCGATTCCCGCCGAGGTGGTCCTGCTCCAACAACTCCGGTCCATCGTTGACGAGTCCGCGGACGCGTACCGCGCCCTGCCCGAGGATGCACTGCCCGAGGAGTTCCGCCGGGCGCTCGACGCCGAGCTGTCGGCGACCCTCGAGGCTCGCGCGAAGGCCGACGCCGGAACGCTCAGCCCTGAGGAGATCGCCGACCAGACCCGCCGTCAGCGCGAACTCAACGCCGCCGCCCTCGCGTGGCTCGGAAGCCAGGACGTGTTCGATCCCAAAGGCTCGTGGCGCCTGCTGGTTGTGACCGCGCCGAGCAACGCCACGTTGCTCGACGGCGCCCGCCTCACCTACCGCGCGCTGGTCAGCGGCCGGCTTCCCGCCTCGGACGCGCAGTTCCTCCAGGACGCACTCGCCTCGTACCTGAGCCTCAGCCAGCTTCAGGACACGCTCCTTCCCGAGGATCGGATCGAGAGTCGACGCACGGTCGAAGATACGCGCACCAGCGTGACCGAGCTCATCGGTCGTGCGCTCGCTCTTGAGGGTCAGGAGAACACCGCCGGGCCGACACCAGTCGATCGCCTCGACTCCTACCGGCTCGGCGCCACTGTGCTGTTGGCCGGCACAGCGCGCGAGCAGTCCCTGGCCCAGGACGTGATCGACGCCGCCGACGATCGCATAGCCGGAGCTCAGCGGGATCGCCTCCTGGTGCTGACCAGCATGTCGTTCGTGCTTCTGCTCGCCCTCGGGGCGATGGTCCTGATCGCCCGTGACATCGTGACCCGGCTCGGACGGGTTTCGGAGCAGGCCGAGCGCCTCAACGCCGGAGTGATGGAGGGGCCTCGTAGCGCCGCGACGGGGAGCGACGAGATCGCTGTCCTCGGCACCGCCATGAACGGCGTCAGCAACCTCTACCGCCGCCTCGTCGCACAGACCGAGGCAATCGGCGCCGGCCGCCTCGATGACAGGGTGCTCAGGGAGCCTCTTCCCGGCGCGCTGGGGGCTGCGCTCCAGAGCAGCGTCAATCGCGTGGCGAGCAGCTCGGCCGAACTTCTGAAGCTGGCCACCCACGACGATCTCACCGATCTCCTCGACCGTTCCGGTCTGGCGCGGGCGGTCGAGGCGCTGTCGGCCAGTCGCGGGAGCGGCACCGCCGCCGCCTTCTTCGTCGACCTCGACGGCTTCAAGGAGATCAACGACGCCTTCGGCCACGCGGCCGGCGACGAGGTTCTGGTCGAGACCGCAGAACGCCTCAAGGAGGTGGCCCGCGCCGGCGACGCCATCGCGCGCCTCGGAGGCGACGAGTTCGTCGTGCTCGCGCCCCAGGTCACCGATGCCCAAGGGGCAAAGCTTATCGCCGAGCGCATGGCCGAGGTTCTGAATCGCCCGCTCCCCCTGGAGGACGGCGTCGCGGATATCTCGGCGTCGATCGGCTGGTCACTCGCGCCCCCGGGCGAGTCGCTCTCCGGCGCGATCGAGAACGCCGACCGCGAGATGTACCGGGTCAAGCGCTCGGGAGACGAATCCGAGGACCGCGACGCCGAGGGCTCCACCCGGCCCGGCTGACCCGGGCCGGGCGGGCCGGGCGCAGCCCTCTCGGGAGAACCGCGCACAGGCAGCGGCTCAGTCGGTGATCAGCTCCACAACCGGGATGACCCGATCGCCGGACTGGACGTCGTACTCGGCGAACTGCGGCACCTCCGCCGCCTGGCGACCGTAGACCTCAGAGCGCTCCGGCTCGGAGAGGATTCTGGCCTGAGCCTTCTTCCGCTCGGTCCCGATCTCGATCTCAACCGTGGGGTCGTCCTTCACGTTGTAGTACCAGCCCTGATTGGTCGGCGCGCCGGCCATCGAGGCGAAGATGAACATCCGCCCGTCCTCCTCGCGATACGCCAGCGGATTGTCGTGCTCCTTGCCGGTCTTCCGACCCGTCGTATGGAGAATGACGAGTGGAACCCCCTCGAACATCCCCCCGACCTTGCCCCCGTTGGCCCGAAACTCCTCGGTGACCTGACGGTTCATGGCTTCCATGTCCCACTCGTCGCTCATGCCTGGGCCCTCCTGAAGTCAGCAACTTCCACATGCATATCCTGCAACCATAACCGAGCTACGTTGATGCCAGCTGTCCGGCCGAGACTCCGCCCCCCCTGGGGAGGAAGCGG
>JAHEIS010000102.1 GCA_024639225.1 Actinomycetes bacterium
GACTGCGGCGTGACAACCGCCGGAGGGGCGATCGCGTCACCGGCA
This sequence comes from Actinomycetes bacterium, assembly GCA_024639225.1. GTDB lineage: Bacteria > Actinomycetota > Thermoleophilia > Miltoncostaeales > Miltoncostaeaceae > JAHEIS01. The sequence goes on from JAHEIS010000102.1 coordinate 46, forward strand.
CGGCCGGGGACAACGGCGCGCTCCGCGTCGCCTTCAGGCAGGCGCTCGAGCGGCTCTCCTGCCGACTCCTCGGACTCGGCGAACGCGCCGTCGCCCGGCGGAGGTGCGGACTGCGCCGCGGAGTCGTCGCTCGACTCGGTCGTCGCGGCGTCGACGATGGCCTCGGACGACGGGTCCCCGCCATCGGTGATCGCCGGAATCGTGATGATCGCGAGCGCGATCACGAGAGCCGCCGGGGCGAGGCCCCAGGCGAGTCGGGGTCGGGCGCGGAAGGGCTCGGAGATCCGGGCCCAGAGGCCGGGGGCGGTCCCCCCGGCCGGCTCGGTCGCAGCCGGTCCGGCAGCGGTGGCGCGCACCTTGGCGGCGAGGGCCTGGCTGGCCTCCGGTTCGAGCCCGCGCAGCTCATTCATCATGGTGATGAGCTCACGCTCATCGGAATTCTCGGGCGACGCGCCGTCCACGAGGGCGTCGAGTCGCTCCGGGCTCATGTCATCAAGCCGGGGCATCTTCGGCCTCCATTTCACGTCGCAGTTTTCCCAGTGCGCGGTGCAGGGAGCTCGAGACTCCGCTCGGAGAAGTGCCGGCGATGCGGGCGGTCTCCGCGGTGTCGAACTCCAGCACCACGCGTAGGGCGATGAGCTCACGCTCCGCCCGGCTGAGCCGGGACAGGGCGTCTCTGAGGCGGGAGTCGGTGACCTCCGTCTCGGGTGCCGGCGCGGTCTCTGGCTCGCGCGCGGCCCAGTTCGTGTCGCGCCGGCGACGGCGCTTTTCGCCCCGGAAGTGATCGAGGGCGACGCGGCGGGAGACTTCGATGAGCCAGACCCGGGTGCTGCCCTTGTCGGGATCGAAGCGGTGCCAGTCGCGCAGCGCCCGTTCGAAGGCCGCGGAGGTGAGGTCCTCGGCCAGGTGGCGGTCGCCGGTGAAGTGCGTCAGGTAGCGGAGAACACCGGAGAGATGGTCCTCCGCGACCGAGGCGAAGCTGGGACGCGCATCAGCGGGTGTCGCCACATCGGTAGCTATAGCGAATGCTGTGGTCATGCCCTGTATCCGCCGCCGCCGGTAGATCCGTCACGCGGTGAGCAAGGCGGGACTACCGGCAGGCCGTTCGGTCCGTCCTACGGGCAGCCGGGGCGGCGCCGCCCCGGCACGTCAGTTGATCAGCGGAAGGCCCAACGCCGATTGGCGATGAACGCGCACGGCGCGATGAGCACGATCGCCAGCGCCTGGGCCCCGACGACGGGCGCCCCGAGCACCACCAGGCACTGCAGGAGCACAAGGTTCGCGGCAAGGGCGGCAAGGCTGACGGCGAGATGCCGCGCGCCCTGGACGGCCACCGATCCGCGGCGGCGGAAAGTGAAGAATCGGTTCAGAAGGAAGTTGCTGCACCACGCCACGCAGAACGCACCGACGGCGGCGGCGGCATAGTGGATGCCAGCCGCGAGCAGACCGGTGAAGGCGACAAGGTTGACGATCCAGCCCGATCCACCAACGAGGCAGAAGCGCCCGAGTTGGGCCCAGTCACCCGAGGTGGCGGCCCGTATGGCGGGCGCCCGAAGCATGCCGGGCGGGGGGCGAAGAGGTGGCGTGGAGTCACGGGTTGTCACCCGGCGACGCTACCAAAGCCTCACGCGTCTGCCGGTTCCCGGGCGACCGGCGCCAGGGGGGCGGGATCTCCGCAGCAGGCCCGCTCGATGCTGCCGCCCGGCCATCCCGGTTCCGGCGGCCGCGCGACCCGGGGAGCCGTACGACGCCGAACCGCGGGTGTTAACCTCCCGCGATGCTTTCTGGTCTGGATGAGCGGTCTCCTACGACGCCGGTCACGGCGCGAACCCTGGCCGTCTTCGCGCTCTACGCGTTCCTGTTCTTCTGGCTGATCTTCGTCTACAAGGCGGCCCGCTGGCTGGCCGCCCCCGAAGGGCTGGCCGAGCCACTGCGCAACGCCGAATGGATCATGGACGTCGAGCGCGCGCTGTTCATCTTCGTCGAGCCGGAAATCCAGGAGCTGACCCAGTCAGCCGGCCTCGAGCCGGTCGCCGCCTGGCTCTACACGGCCGTCCACCAGCCCGCCTACGTCGGCTTCTTCGTGTTGCTGTGGTTTCTTCTCCCACGGCTGTTCATGTTCGTCTGGCTCTGGTTCTGGGTGACCAATTTTCTGTCAGCGCTGATCTTCTGGATCTACCCCCTCGCGCCGCCACGCCTGGTCCCGACCCTCGGTCTCGACGATCCCACTCACTCGACGCTTCAACTCGGCGGCAGCACGACCTGGCTCATTCAGAGCGACTTTCGCAACATCTACGCGGCGATGCCCTCGCTGCACATCGGCTACCCGATCCTGTTCGCGACGGTCATCTACTTCGTCGTCAGGGGACGCCCCTTCGCCTGGGCGGTGTGGATCTACCCGCTCCTCATGCTCTGGGCGGTGGTTGCGACGGCCAACCACTTCTTCCTCGATGCGGTCGGGGGTGCGATGGTGGTCGCCGTCAGCGCCGGGGTCGTCGCTCTGGCGCTGCCGCGGCTGGAACGCCCATGGTCGCGCCGCGCAGCGGTCCTCGAGCGGCGTACGTTTGAACCGAAGGCGCCCATCCCCGATTAGCCCCCTGGCCCGGGCCGCGACCCGGGACTAGCATCGGAACGCGAAGCCATGACCACGTCAGCTGTCCCTGTGCGCAACCTGGTCGCCGCCATTCCTCCCTGGCTGCCGGCGGTCGGGGTTGCCTTACTCGCCGCTCTCTTCTTGCCACAGGGTGCCGACTGGCCCGCCCAGCTCTTCCGCGCCGAGCTCTATCGCCAGGAGGGCCTCGGCGCCTGGAACGGTCAGTGGTACGGCGGCCACCCGACCGTCGGGTACAGCGTGCTGTTCCCGCCCCTGGGGGCCTGGCTCGGGATCACGGTCGTCGGCATAGCCAGCATTGCGGTGGCGACCATCTGTTTCCACCGGATCGTCTCGGCGGCGGGATACCACGCCTGGCCGGCGGCGGTGCTTCTCGGCCTCTGCCTGGTGCCGAACCTCGTGATCGGACGCATAACCTTCGGCCTCGGCATCGCCGTCGGTCTTGCGGCCCTGCTCGCACTCCAACGAGACCGACGGGCCGTCGGTGCCGTTCTGGCGCTGGCGACGCCCCTGGCGAGCCCGGTCGCCGCCGTGTTCCTCGCCCTCGCGGTCGGTAGCTGGGCCGTGAGTCGTCTCGTCGCTCATGACCGGCGGGGGGCAGCGTCCCTGGGCGCGATCTCGGCCCTGGCGCTGACTCCTATCCTCGCGACGATGGTGATATATGCGGGCGGCGGTTATTTTGCCTATCCGGGGTCGTGGTTCCTGTGCACTCTGGCCGCGAGCCTGGGTGTGTTCCTTCTGGCCTGGCGCAGCCGTCGGCCGCCGCTGGCGATCGGCGCTCTGCTGTACGCCGCGGCGAGCATCGCCGTCTACGTCGTTCCGAACGCCCTCGGCGGCAACATGTGGCGCCTGGCGATGTTCTTCGCCGTGCCAGTGGCGCTCGCCGTCCTCCCCCGGTGGGATCGCAATCTCGTGATCGCGTTGGCCGCCATCGGTCTCTTCTGGGCATGGCAACCGGCCATCGGAAGCGTGGTGAGCGCACACGGCGACCCCTCCGCATCCCGGGAGTTCCACGAGCCCCTTATCCGGCAGATCACGCAGGCTCAGGGGCCGCCCGGTCGTCTGGAGATCCCCTTCACCAAGAACCACTGGGAGGCTTTCTACGTCGCCGCGGAGGTGCCCATCGCCCGCGGTTGGGAGCGGCAGAGGGACCGGGAGCTCAATGGTCTCTTCTACGAACCGAGCCTCAGTATCGCCGCCTACCGGGAGTGGATCGATATGAACGCCGTGAGGTGGGTGGCCGTCCCCCGTGTCGGTCTCGACCACAGCGCCGTCACGGAAGCGGCGGTTCTCGCCCGCCGGCCTGCATGGCTCACGCCGGTTTGGTCGAACCACGACTGGCAGCTTCTTGAGGTATCGGGGGCGACGCCCCTGGTCGCGGCGCCGGCCACGCGCGTGCAGTACGCCTCCGGCGGCATCTCGTTCTTCGCCCCGCGACGAGGACCGCTGCGGGTGCGCGCGCGGCACAGCCGACACTGGTCCGTCACGGTCGGCGATGCGTGCGTCGCCCCCGCCGACGACGGCATGATGCTGATCGCCGTTCGCGAGCCCGGACCGATCGTCCTGCGCCAGGCCTTCTACCCCTCGTCCGCCTGCTGATCGGATGACCGAGCCGATCCTGTTCGCCCACCGCGGCGGGGCGCGAAGGCGACGCGAGAACACGATCGGCGCCTTCCGCCGGGCGCTGCAACTCGGCGCCACGGGTCTCGAGACCGACGTCCGCCGCACCGCCGACGGTGTGGTCGTACTTCATCACGACGCGGCGGTCCGGCGCTTCGGCCTCACGCGGCGCCCGATCGCCGCTCTGCGGCGATCGGAGCTCCCGGCGCGGATACCGACGCTTGCGGAACTCCTGGCCCTCAGCGGGCCGGACGTCCCGCTGTCGATCGACCTCAAGGACCCCCGGGCCTTCGAGGGGACGATCGCCGCCGGGCAGGACGCCGACGCCCTGAGCCGTCTCTGGCTGTGCAGCTCGGACGTCGCTGAGCTACGGCGTTGGCGCGATGCCGAGCCCCGCGTGAATCTGTGCCTCTCGGCCGAACGGCCGCCCCCCGACGGCGAAGCCCTGGCGAACCAGGTCCGCGCGGCCGCCGACGCGGGCGCCGGCGTCGTGAACTACCGCGCGAAGGCGTGGACCCGCGATGCTCTCGCGCCCGTCCGCGAGGCCGGGCTGGCCGCGTTCGCCTGGGACGCGAACGATCGGCGCGTACTCCGAGAAGTCCTCGACCTGGGCATCGACGGCGTCTACGCCGACCGCGTTGACTGGCTGGTCGCGACGGTCCGCAAGCTCGCTGCCGCGCGCTGAACGCCCGGCGCGGGCGGCCGCCGACCGCGACGATCAGCAGGTACCTCAGCTCGTCACGGTCAGATACGACTGAACTCGCGAGCGCGCGGTACCTCTGGCCCGCGGCGTCGCGTGCCTTCTGGGCTCGGCCAATCGTCAAGGCACGGGCGATCCAGCAGATGCAACCCGAGGTGGGACCGATCTCGGTGTCTCCTGCTCGGTCGGGCGCGTGCGCTTGCTCTCCGCAGCGAATCGCCGTCGGCGTCGACTCCTACGCCGTCGGCGCCGACTCCTAGAGTGCGCCGCAATGAACATCGCCTCGTACGGGTTGGAGCGATTCACCGCGATCGACGACGACTGGAATCCGCGCTACGGCCTGGCGCTCCTGCTCGTCGCCGCGACCTTCGTCTGCCTTTCCGCCTTGCCGAGCACGGCGTGGGCAATCGTCGCGACCCTCCTCCTGCAGGCGGCAACGCTAATCGTCATCCTCCGCACATCGCGCGCTCGCCCGGCCGTGCTGCGCGTTGCGTACGCCGGGGTGTTGCTCGCGATCGCGAGCGGCATTGCGCTGCTGCTGATCGCCGACGTCGGAAGCGCCCCCAGCGCAACCGGCACGCCGGTGGGCGGAACGTTTCTGATCACCGCGCTCCTGGTATTGCTCTCGCCGCCCGTGATCATGGTGGGGATGTGGCGCGACCTTCGAGTGCGCCAAGCGGTGACCGTCCAAGCGCTCTACGGGGCGCTCTGCATCTACCTCCTGATCGGCATCTTCTTCGCGTTGCTCTACGGCGCGGTCGCCGTCGTCGACGGCGCGGCGTTCTTCACCGATGGCACCGATGGGGACGGCCGGATCCGGACCTACTTCAGCTTCGTCACCCTCACGACGCTCGGATACGGTGACTTCGCACCCGCAGGCGCGCTTGGGCGCACCGCTGCGACCGTCGAGGCCCTGATCGGACAGATCTACCTCGTCACCATCATCGGTGTGCTCGTCGGGAGGCTCGGTCAGGGGCTACGACGAAAGGAGGGCTGATTCTCGCTTTCGATCGTCGCGTCCGGGCAGGACGCCGCCGCCCTGAGCCGACTCTGGCTGTGCAGTTCGGATGTCGCAGAGCGACGGCGTCTACGCCGACCGCGTTGACTGGCTGGTCGCGACGGTCCGCAAGCTCGCTCCCGCGCGCTGAACGCCCGTCGCGGCCGGCGGCCGGCCGCGACGACCAGCCGGTGGCGCCGAATCGGCGGACTCGATCGGTCCGCGGCTGAATCAGGCGGCGATCCGGGCCCGGAGCCGGAGGTGGGGCTTTCCCCGTCGCGGCCCCACCCGTGGCACGAGGTGACGGGGGCGCGAGCCCGCCGTCATGGGGATGTCGCAAACCCAGCGCCGACCCCGCTCCCGACCCGTCGTCTCCCGTAGGACGCCGACGGCCTCGAGCCGGTTGATCGCCCGGCGTACGCTCTCGCGCGACCGCCCGGTCAGGGCGATGGCGTCGGCGAGCGACACCTCAGATGAGGCGGGTACCCGCTCCAGAAGCCGCGCCGCCGCCGAACCCCGGCGTGGTCGCCCCGCCCGCTCGAACCGGGCCGCTCGGCCGCTGCCTACGTCGTCCACAGCCCCTCCTCTCGCTCGTGCCCGCCGGCGTTCGCCCGGGCTCTGTCCCCCACATTCGCCCGAGACGTCCGCCCTCCTCTCCGACGACACGGCAGGCCCGTATGCGCGACCAGCGGAGAAGCCGCGCCATAAGGCTGCCTTGTGGCGCACGACGTGATCGGCGGCGGCCCAAGGCAGGCTTGGGGCGACGAAAGGCAGGCTTGCCTCGCCATGGGAACGTCGCCCACAGCCGTCTCGACGGATCAGGGCAGTGCCCACCGTGGTGCGGTCACGAGTGGACGCCCGTCAGGCCGCCTGGGCGGCAACGGGCGCCGACCCGACGTGCGGACGCGCGGCACAACAGGCGGTCTCACCGGATCAGCCAGGACCCTGAACGGGTCGATCGGTGGGCGGCGCGAGGTTCGCGCCTCGCCGACTGCGATCAGGCCCCCCAGGACGACGGCCACGACTCCCACGATGGCCAGGTACTCGACCGCCGCCTGGCCATGCTCCCCCGCGTGCGCCTTCACCCGACGGCGCCGAGCATGCTGAGGCGCTCGATCAGCTCCAGAACGAGCGCGCCGAGGATCAGGATCATCGCCCCCGGCACCATCACCAGGGCCACCACCAGCTGCACCCGCGGCGCAGCCTTTTCCGCCCGGATCCGCACCATCCGCTCGCGGGAGGCCCGCAGCGATTCCGCCTGGTCAGCGAGCGTTTCCGTCAGCGGCAGCCCGAGGGCGTCCGCCTGAATGAGCGCCGTGGCGAACGATCGTGCTTCGCTCGCACCCAGTCGGCGCCCGAGATCGCGGTATGCCTCGGAGCGCCGGGCGCCGAGATCGATCTCGGCGAACAACTGGCGGAACTCCTGCGAAACGAGCCCGGGAAAGCGGGAGACCGCGAGGCGCAGCGCCGGATCGAGGGCCATGCCGCTACCGACGCAGATCGCCAGGAGATCCAGGAGATCGGGTAATTCCCGCAGCACCTGCTCGCGACGGCGGGCGGCCTGAAGCGCCAGCAGCCGGAACGGGGAGACCAGGCCCGCCAGGGCCAGGCCCGGCCCGACCAGCACCAGGATCGGGTTGCCCCAGGTGAGGGCGAGTCCGAGCGCTCCACCGGCTGCGCCACACGCGCATGCCAGGAGGGAGAATCGCTCCGGTGTGTACCGCGTCGGGGCGCCGGCGGCAGCGAGCGCCCTCTTCGCCCGGTCGAGGAGGAGGCCGGGAATGGGGAGGTCCCGCCGCTGGGCCGGTTCCGCGCGAAAGGCACCGAGGGCCGCCGCGATCAAGACAGCGATGCCCAAGGGAATCGCCCCGGCAGGACTCACGCGGGAACCCGGCTGATGAGACGTACCAGGAGCAGGCCGACCCCCTGAACCACGACCGACACGCCGACGATCATGGATCCCGCCGTGGTTTCCAGCAGGCCGGAGATCGCTCCCGGGGCCGCGAACTCGGCCGCGATCGCCGCGACCAGGGGCAAGGCGACCACGATCAGGGCGGTCGACCGGGCCTGGGCAGTCACGGAGCGAAGCTCGTCGGCCAGGCGCTGACGACGCATCATGCGGTCGCCCAGGGCGCGCAACGATCGTCCGAGGTCGCCGCCGGAACGCCGCTGCACGCTGACGACGGCTGCAAAGAGGCGGGCATCGGCCGTGCCCACGCTCTCGCCGAAGCCACGCACCGCGTCATCCACCCGCTGGCCGAGATCAAGAGCGGACCGGACGCGGGACAGCTCGCCGGCGACGGGCTCCGGCAACTCACGACACACCGACCCGATCGCCGCCTGAAACGAGAGTCCTGCTTCGCAGCCCGCTCCGATGACCTCCGCGGCGGCAGCGAGCTGCGCGGCCAGCAGCCGGCTGCGACGGGCGAGGGCCAGCCGGGGGCCCGCGGTCACGCCCACCGCCACCAGGCTGCCCAGAGCGACAGCGGGAGCGGGTCCGATCGCGACAGCGACCGTCGCGAGGCCGGTGATCAGGAGCACCAGACCGGCACCTGTCGCACGCCTCCCGTCGATGTGCGGGGCAATGAGGACCGCCGCAGGCGCAGCGGCCGCCGTCGCGCGCGCCCAGAGAGCGGGTCCGGCCATCAGAGCGAGAGCGACCGTGGCGGCGGCGGTCAGGGCAAGCGCCGGGGTCATGCGGTGTCGCCTGCCCGCGCCAACGGTGCGTCGGCGGCAGCGGTTCTGCGGACGGCGACGGGACTGAGTCGCGGCCCGCCGGGAGCTTTCCGGACGCGACTCACCTCAGCGACCCGGCGGACACCGCTCGGCAGCCGCTCCAGGTGCACGACGAGATCGATGGCGGCGTCGACCTGGCGGGCAATCGCCCCGTGCGGGAGCACTCCCTCGCCCAACATCGCCAGCAGCTCGAG
>JAHEIS010000103.1 GCA_024639225.1 Actinomycetes bacterium
TACTTCGCGGCCGAAGCGGAGCGCCTGGTCGTCACCCAGCTTCCAGGGCCGACCCTGGCGACGGGTAGCTGGACCCGTCCCGCTCCCATCGGCGTGGTGGCGGCGATCGTGCCCTGGAATTTCCCTGTCGCCCTGGTGTTGTGGAAGCTCGCGCCGGCCCTTGCGGCCGGCTGCCCGATCGTCGTGAAGCCTGCCATTGAGGCGCCGCTGGCGATCCACCGACTCTGTGAGCTCGCTGACGAGGCCGGGCTGCCGCCGGGGCTGGTGAACTGCCTGACCGGAGACGGGCCACTCATCGGCGAGGCGCTGTCGATCCACCCCGACGTCGCGAAGGTCGCGTTCACCGGCTCACGCCGGGTGGCCGAACACATCGCCGCCTGGGCGGCGCCCCGTCTCAAAGCGTTGACGCTCGAGCTCGGCGGCCACGGATCGCTCATCGTGCTCCCGGGCGCTGACCTCGACAGGGTCCATGAAATCGCCACGGTCCAGGGCTTCGCGAACGCCGGGCAGGCCTGTTACTCGGTCAACCGGGTGATCGCCGACCCCGGTGTGGCCGACCGGATCGCGGACCGCCTCGCTGACGGGCTCGCCGACCTGGCCCTCGGACCGATGGCCACCGACCGGGGGGTGACGCGTCACGACGCGCTGCTGGCCGACGCCCGCGAGAAGGGGGCGACGGTCGTCGGTGGCGGGTCGAGCGTGGGTCGGCGGGTCGAGCCGGCAGTGATCACCGGCGCCGGCCCGGGCGTCGATGTGATCGACCACGAGCCCTTCACACCGATCGTGTCCGTCATGGAGATCGGCGGCGTCGAGGCCCAGTTGGCCGAGGCGAACCGGCCCGACTACGGCCTGGTCAGCTATGTCGTCGGTCCGGACATGCGCCAGGCGCTCGAGGTCGCCCAGCAGGTGACCAGCGGCACGGTCGTGATCAACGGCTGGCGCGTCGTCGTGCCGTACGCGCCCTACGGAGGCTGGCGGGGGTCCGGACTGGGCACTGAACTCGGCCGGCCCGGGATGGATGCCTTCCTACGGTGGCAGCACCTGCGAGTGCTCGCCTGATCTCAGACCCCGCGATGGGTGCGTCGGGCCCAGGTGAGCTGCTCCAGCTTTGGGCGGGCCCCGGCGAAGCCGCTGTCGCCGATCCCCCCGACCACGAGATGGGGGTCCTGGTAGAGCGCGGACTCGCCCACCACGACCCGGGCGGCGCGCAACTGCGACTCGATCCCCGGAGTGCCACCGAACACCGCCGCCCCGAGGGCGAATCGCGAATCGTTGGCGAGGGCGACGGCATCATCCTCGTCCCGGGCGATGGTGAGGCCCCGCACCGGCGCGAACGTCTCCTCGGTCCACAGCTCGACGCCCAGAGCCCCGCGTGGCAACTGGACGAGGGTCGGCGTGAGCGCAGCGTCCGAGGACGGCCCGCCGACGATCACCTCGCCGCCCGCGGCGCAGGCCTCGGCGAGCCGGGCTACGGCGAGGGTCCGCGCCGGGCCGTCGGGCAATGGTGCGACGTCGGTTTCGCGGTCTGCCGCAGGGCCGGTCACGAGATCGCCGGTCGCCGCCAGCAGGAGCGGGCGGAACTGCTCCCAGACGCCGGTCTCGACGATGATCCGCTTGGCGGCCATGCAGAGCTGGCCGCCGTTGGCGAAGGCCGCCAGGGCCACGGCATCGGCCGCCCGCGGCAGGTCGGCGCCCGCGAGGATCAGCATCGCGTCGTTGCCCGAGCCCTCGGGGATGAAGGGCCGCAGCGTCGCCCCACGCCGGTAGGCGTCCCCGAGGCCGGCGAGTTGACGCTTGCAGGTTTCACTCGAGCCGTGGGTCACGACGGCGTTGACTCCGGGATGCCAGACCAGCGGCTCGGCCTCGGGGCCGGGCAGCTCGCAGCGCACGATCGCGTCGGCCGGCCAGGGAGCCTCGAGCGCATCCAGCACCAGGGACGTCGTGGCGGCGGCGCGGGTCGAGGGGCGGCTGATCACCGCGTTGCCCGCGACCAGCGCCGACAACACGACCAGCGTCGGGACCCAGACGGGCGAGTTGGCAGCGTGCCAACCGAGCACGACGCCGTACGGCCGGTACTCGAGCATCGTCTCGCCCCATACCGCGGGGGCCGGCCGGGGCCGGATCGCGTCGGCGAGGTCCGGCAGCGCGGCGGCGAGCAGCAGAGCCGACTCGACCTCGCGCTGGGCGAACCGGACGGGCTGCCCGACCTCCGCGACCGCGGAACCGACGACCCGCTCCGTCCTCTCCGCCAACGTCGCGGCCGCCGAGGACGCGGCGGCGAGGCGCTCGTCAAGTGGCATGGCCGCGACGTCCGCGGCGCCGCGGACCGCGCGTTCGACGAGGGCATCATGCTCGGCGGCGGTCGTCATCGATGAGCGAGGCTAGCGCCTCGCTCCCGGCGGGGCTGCTGATCCGCGCACCGGCCCACGCTCTCGCCGCCGACTTCGCCGACGCGGCCGAGCTGCAGCCCGTCACCTGGACGAAGGGTGGCCTGCTCTGCGCCCCGCGCGCGGCCGACGATCCCGAACGCGCTGCGCGGGCGCTCGCAGGACTGACCCATTCCTGGGAGGCACGGGATGCGATGGCGGGCTGGCCGGAACCGCCGTCGGGGTGGATGGGTGGGTGGTACCGTCGCAGCGCAGCGCACGCCCCGGCGCCCCCCGGCGTGCCGGAACTCATTCAGACCTCCGGCGAGGGCTTCGGCGCTGCCGGCCATCCGACGACGGCCCTCTGTCTGACACTTCTCGCTCAACTGCCGCCCGGGCCGGCGCTCGACGCCGGCTGTGGCTCGGGACTCCTCACCCAGGCCTGGATCGCCCTCGATCGCGGGCCGGTCGACGCCATTGATCTCGACGAGGCGGCGATCCGACACTGCCACGACTCGCTCGCGGCCGCTGGACGCTCCGCGGGCGTCCGGCTGAGCCGCGGCCCGCTCAGGGGATTGCGCGACGTCGACCTCGACGGGAGGGTCCTACTGGCAAACATCCCGGCGGCCGCCCATCGTGAGTTGCTTCCGCGCATCGGCGCCGGCACGAATGTCGCACTCATCGCGGGCCCCGGCCCCGACGAGATGGACGAGATCGCCGCCGGCTATGAGGCCTGCGGCCTCCGGATCGCCGGCCGCGCGGTCAGCGGGCGCTGGCGGGCGATGATCATGGAGCGTCCATGAACCGGGTGTGGCGGGTCTGGTGGGTCCTGGTGCTGTTCGGGCTCGGCACCAGCCTGATCGCGCCGCTGATCCCCCTCTATCAGGAGAAGGAGGGCTTCAGCGACACCGTCGTCACCCTCTTTCTGCTGTCCTACGTCGCGGCGCTGGTACCCGCCATGCTCACCCTGGGGCAGGTATCCGATCGCATCGGCCGGAAGCCGGTGCTCTTGGGCGGGATCCTGATCCTCGGACTCGCCCAGCTCTACCTGTCGTTCGAGCCACCCCTCGCGGGACTGCTCGCGGCGCGGGTGGTCCAGGGGCTGGCGATGGGCACGTTCGCGGGCAGTTGCACCGCCTTCCTCGTCGACTCGGCTCCGGCGGGTTCCCGGGCGTTTGTCGCGAACCTCAGCGCGATCTCGATCCGCGGTGGCCTCGCGCTCGGCCCGGGCCTGGCCGGCGTGCTCGCTGAGTACGCCCCCGAACCTCTGCGTCTGCCGTTCCAGGTCCACCTCGTCGCCCTCGCGGTGGCCACGGTACTCGTGCTCTCGGTGCCGGAGACGATCATCGAGCGCTCGCGGCGGCCGCTCTCACTGCGCCTGGAGATACCCGACGCAGAGAGGGATGTCTTCTGGAAGATCCTCGTGCCCTCCGGGATGCTCTTCAGCCTCTTCGACGGCGTCGCCCTGTCGCTCGTCCCCGTCTTCCTGGTTCGCAACGTCGGCGTTGAGAACTACGCCCTCGTCGGTGCGTCCGGGTTCCTGGTCCTCTTCTCCGGCGCCGTCGCCCAGGCGGTCCTGAACCGGGTGCCACCCCAACCGGCGATCGCCGGGGGCCTGACGGTGGCCGCCGTCGCGTCGCTCGGTGTCGTGCTCAGCGCGCCGGCAGGCTCCGTGGCGCTGACTCTGGTCAGCGTCGCGGTCACGGGCGCCGCTGCAGGCATGGTCTTCAAAGGCGGAGCGGATCTGGTCACGCTCATCGCCCCGCCTCAGGACCGGGGCAAGTTGTTCTCGGCGTACTACGTCGCTTGTTACCTCGGCGGCTTCTCGGTGCCACTGCTGGTGATCGGAGTGCTGAGCGACCTGGTCGGGCTGACGCTCGCCCTGCTGTTCCTGTCGGTCGCGGCCGCACTGGGTGCAGTGTGGACGTGGGCCGTCGGTCTGCGCTCGCTCGACCGGCTGGGTCCTACCGGACGCTGAGTAGACTCCGTCCCGTGACGGAAGGCGAGGAGACATCGACGACCGGCACCCTCGCGAGCGCCATGCTGGCGGCGGACAACGTCGTGATCCTGACCGGCCTCCGCATGGGGTGGGAGCCCGGCGAGGAGGAGGAGTGGCTGCGCAAGGAGTGGCGGGTGAAGGCCACCCTCGACGCCTTCCTCACCGAGCCGGCGGCCTTCTGGGAGTTCTACTTCCCGGTCGCGAAGCGGATCTACGAGCGAGATGTCCACCCCGCCCACGTCGCCGTCGCCCGGCTGCAGAAGGCTGGTATCGTCACGAGCGTGATCACCCAGGCGGTCGACCACCTCCATGCACGGGCTGGAGCAGCGGACGTAGTCGAGGTCTACTCGAACATGCGCACAGTCCGGTGTGCCCGCTGCTCCGAGGTCTACGGCCTGCCGGAGGTCGGACCGCTGATCGAGGCATCGGGCGACGGCGTGCCCCGGTGCGCCAGCTGCGAGTACCCCCTCCGGCCCGGAGGCACGCTCTGGGGCGAGCCGCTGCCGCAGGATCAGGTCGAGCGTGCGTGGGAGCTCGCCACCGCCGCAGACGCGTTCTTCGCCCTCGACAGCGACCTGCGCACCGCGCCCATCTCGCTGCTCCCATCGGTGCCGTTGACCCGTCAGGTGCCGTTGTACATCGTCGGCCGCGAGCCAACCCAGTACGACCGCTACGCGGAACTGGTCGTGCGCGAGCCGGCGCACACTGTGCTCGGTGAGCTCGCCGAGCTACTGACGCCGAGGGCCTGAGATGCGTGGCGGGCGCTTTGATGTGGGAGGACAGGCGGTCATCGTCACGGGTGCATCGTCGGGACTCGGGCGGATCATGGCCGGCGGTTTCGCCGGGGCGGGATGTGGCGTGGTGATCAGCGCGCGCCGGGAGGACGAGCTCGCGGCGGTCGCCGACGAGATTGCCGGAGCGGGCGGGCACGTCGCAGTCGAGGCCCACGACGTCTCGGATCCCGCCTCTGCCGAGGCGCTCGTGGCCCGATGCCGAACCGAGTTCGGTCGGCTCGACGGCGTGGTCCTCAATGCCGGCATCGCGACGGCAATGCCCGCCGAGGACGAGGACATGGATGCCTTCGTCCGGGTCGTCGACGTCAACCTCAACGCCCAGATGCGCCTGGCGTCAGTCGCCGCGCGGGCGATGATCGACGCCGGTTCGGGCGGCTGGATGCTGCTGATGAGCTCGATCCTCGGGAAGCGGGCCGGAACGGGCGCGGGCGTCGCCGCCTACGTGGCGAGCAAGGGCGCGGTCGAGATGCTCACGCGCGAGCTCGCGCGACAGTGGGCGCCGCACGGCATCCGGGTGAACGCCCTGGCGCCCGGCTACTTCCCGACGGCCATGAACGCGACCATGGTGAGCGGGCCCGGCCGGCTCGAGGCGATGATCGCCAAGATCCCGATGGGGCGGGCGGGGCAACCGGAGGAGTTGGTCGGGCCGGCTCTCTTTCTCGCGAGCCCGGCGGCGGCGTACGTGACCGGCACATCCCTGGCACTCGACGGCGGGATGGACGCCTGGTGAGCGCCGAAGGGGTGGGCGTCGGTCCCCACTCCGAGCCATGGCCGGATGACGACCGACTCGATCCCAAGCTTCTCGCCGAGGGCGACCGGCGCAACGTCGTCGACCGGTACCGCTACTGGAGGACCGAGACGATCGTCGCCGACCTTGACGCGCGGCGCCACGACTTCCACGTGGCGATCGAGAATTGGGAGCACGACATGAACATCGGTACCGTCGTGCGCAACGCAAACGCCTTCCTCGCGCGCGCCGTCCATATCGTGGGCAACCGGCGGTGGAACAGACGCGGCGCGATGGTGACCGAGCGGTACCAGCACATCATCCATCACGCCGACACCGATGCGCTGCTGGAATGGACGGCAGGCCGGAATCTCGCGCTGGTCGGAATCGACAACCTGCCGGGTTCCCGACCGATCGAGCAGGCCGGTCTTCCCCGGGCCTGCGTGCTCCTGTTCGGCCAGGAGGGACCGGGCCTGTCCGCCGCCGCTCGCGACGCGGCAGCGATGGTGCTCTCCATCACCCAGTTCGGCTCGACCCGCTCGATCAATGCCGGCGTGGCGTCGGGCATCGCGATGCACGCCTGGGTCCGCCAGCACGCGCTCGGCGCGCGCAACTAGCGGGGCGCCTTCAGAGGCCTGCGGCCACCGCCGCGACGCGGGCCCCGGTCCGGCGACCCGCGGCCTCGGAGACTCCACCGGCGTCGTAGGTCAGGACGACCGCAATCTTGGGCCCCGAGCGGGTGAAGATGACCCCCGCGCCGTGACGGGCAGCGCGCAGCCAGCCGTTCTTCTGCGCGACGGGGGTTCCGCGGGCGACGCCACCGGCGAGCAGGCTGCGGTTTTCGAGGACCTGCTCGGAGCTGAGCAGCCAGCCCAGCGCGAGCCGGGCCTGGGATGCCGTGAGCCCCGACTCGCGCCGTGCGTCGGCCGCACCGGCCGCCGAGGCGATGATCGCGAAGAGCATGTGGGCGAGGTCCTGGGCAGTGGTGACCCTGCGCGACACCTGTGGCGGCTCGACATCGATACCGTCGAGCGGCAGGCGCGGCTGTCGGGCCGTGCCGACGACGTAGCCGCCGGGAAACGTGCTGTCGCGGGCGCCGAGGCGCCGGAGCCCGTTGGCCACGACTGACGGCCCAGCGAGCCGGGACAGCAGCCGGTTCGTGGCGAGGTTCGAGGACCAGCGGGTCATCGCCCGCATGTCGTAGTAGTGCGGTGAGCGGGCCGGCCGGCTGCCGAGTCGCGGCAGGCCGCCGGCGAGCATGCCGAGCTTGACCGTCGAGGCGGCAGGGAAACGTGCGCCGGCGTTCGCCGCGCCGGCGACCCCGGTCGCCAGGTCCTGGACCCAGGCGGCCCCGAACCGCGGCCCGGGCGACAGGGCGGCGCCGGCCCTCCGCGAGGCGGCGGGGTCGATCCGGCGCGCGGGGACGATCATGCGGGCCGTTCGCGGGAGCAACCACGCGCCGCGCACCTGGACGGAGCCCACGCGCGTGCGACCGCGTCGGAACTCGATCCGGAAGCTGTAGCGGCGGGATGGCCCGGCGAGCGTGAACCGCACCCGGCCTCGGCGCACCCGCCGGGTCACGGGAGCGCGACCCGCGACCATCAGGTGCGCCCGGTCCGCGCGTGCCGGGGCCCGGGCCACGATCGACCCGTAGAACGCCTGCTCGGAGCCGGGACTGACAACCGCTGCGGGGGGGGCGGCGCGACGGCCGCGACCGCGGCAGGCGGCGCGAGTGCGGCGGACCCGTCGCTCCGCCGCGCTCGCAGCCCGCCGACCCCGCTGGACGACGGACGCGCTCGGGCGATCCACGCCCTCCGCCTCCTTCACCCGTGCACGGGCGTACGCGAGTATGGCGGACAGAAGCGGGCGGCACTCGCGCGTGACCGGGGCCGCCCGTCGAACGGCCTCCTCGACATCGCGGGCGCCGTCGTAGAGCGCCTGGACGGCCGCGGGGCTACCGCCCCGAGCGGCGGTGGCCAGTCGGTCGACCCGGTCGCGGCTGTCGGCGGCGGCGGTGAGCCCGGCGTCGTGGGCGGCGGCCGTGGCGGGGATCACGGCCAGCGTGGCCATCAGTCCAGCGAACCATGCCAATGAGCGTGCGTGTACCGACCCCACGCCCGGCGACGGTAGCAGCGCGACGACGAACGCCATTCGCGTCAGACGAAGGTCAGGCTCACCACTGCCGTCGCGAGATCGAACGTCGAGCAGCCTGGCGAGAACCGGGCCGCGACGCGCGGCGGCACCACCCGGGCGTGATGCAGCCAGTCCCAAGCGCCATGTGCGAGATCGTCCGCGACCAGAAAGCCGGCCACCGAGGCGCTTCAGGTCCCGTCCGCGTAGAACTCCGTGTCAGCACCAAAGGCGACCATTCCGGATTCCAACCCGACCCCGTACAGACCCTGGGGAAAGCCCTCGGCGTCAACAGCGGCAGGTTCGGTGATCTCAGAAGTCGCCGCGTCGTCGTCACACGAGTCGTCTCCGCCACGCGACATCAGAAGCAACCCGCCGACGACGATCAATGCTGCCCGTCTAGTGACAACCACGTTCTCGCCTTCCTTGACAGCGAAACACCGAAGGTGAGCCAAGGCGGGCCCTTCGACATCCAGTGGAGCCCACCAGGTCGCCAACGGGTAGGGGCCAACGACACAACTGAGGTCACGCCGCCTGAATCGGGGCGCTCCAGACCACGTGCGCGTGAACCCGAACCCCTGGCCGGCCCAGCTCGTGGCGACCGGCGGCGGCGGCGACCGGGTTGCGCAAGGATCAGCATTCCGCCCTGGAGGCGAGGAGAGGATCCAAGGTTGAGGTTCGTCGGGCACCCAACCCGAAGGTCGCCGACAAACTCCACCGGAACCGGGCCTCGAGTCGGCAGCGTGCGAGATCTCTGTGAGATCCAGAAGACAAGAAGGAGGCTCACACCGACGTGCGAGCCTCTGACCAAGGTAAATCGTGGCGGGGGTAGGACGTGGCCCTACGACCTTCGG
>JAHEIS010000104.1 GCA_024639225.1 Actinomycetes bacterium
TCTCGGCCATCAAGCGACGATAGCGGGAGCCAATCGTGGTCGGAATTCGGCGGTCCGCGGCGGTCAGGCGGGACGCCGGCGTGGGGGGGTCTCGCCAGGGGTCATATAATGGCCGGGAGCGGCGCCCAGAGCGTCGTCGCCCACAACAGAGTTGTCTGCCGCCCGTCAGCGGGTGGCACAGGAAAGGACCGGCACTATGCCGACTGGAACAGTCAAGTTTTTCAATTCCGAGAAGGGCTTCGGCTTCATCTCACGCGCGGACGCGGAGGACATCTTCGTCCACTTCTCCAACATCGAGGGCGAAGGCCGTCGGGACCTGGAGGTCGGCCAGAGCGTCGAGTTTGAGATCGGCCCCGGCAGGAAGGGCGACGAGGCGCGCAACGTTCGCGTCGTTTAGCTGACGGGAGCGGGGCGGCATCCGCCGCCCCGCATTCCCTCTCCCGCGCCGGGGTCGGCGCCGGATGAGGACGACACACTCCGACCCCAGAGCCATCGCCGTTCCCGCGGGTTGACGCGTGGGCCGGGCAGGCCGAAGAGTGACCCATGGCGCGATCTCTCGACGAGATCGCTCAGCACCGGTCACGTGGACTCCGGGTCGAACTCCGGCAGCATGGATCCCCGCCTCGCAGTGCGGCACAACGCCGCGGTCGACCGGATGTTCGCGCGCGGAGACCTCGACCGGGAGCTTCGCGCGCTCATCGCCGAGAGGCGCCGCCGCGACGGCCGGGCCTGAGGACCCGGGGCGTTCCCACGGCCCTCAGCGCTCAGGTTCCCTTGATCCGACCCAGCTTGATCAGCTGGAGCTGATCCCAGGGGAACTCGGCGAGGCGGACGCTCGGATACGGAGTGCCGAAGATCGGAGTCCAGACGTCAGCGTTGGTGCCGGCGAGGGGCTGTTCTGCGTAGAGCGTCACCGCGCCGGCCTGGTCGCGGACCACGATCCCGTGCTTCTGGGCCGCGCGAGCCAGCATCTTCGTGAACGGGTGCCACGGCTGAGCGTCGATGTTGAGGCTCGCCGGCAACCGGAAGCGCGAGCCCATGGGGATGCGGGCGTTCGTCGGCACGCCGGCCGGGGGCGACACCACCGCGCCGTCGGTGCGCTGTGCCGGCCATACCCAGCCGTCGAGCTGCTGGGGGACAGCCATGGCCAGCGCGTGCGGGATCTCGCCCGCCTGCGCCTCGGACAGGAGAATGGTGCCGGCGATCACCGGCAGGCCGGAGGCCGTCGCACCCTCTCCGCGGCGGATGATGCCCTTGCTGGTGGAGACACGGCTCAGAAAGCCACCGTGCTCAGCCACGGGGCCGGTCGGGGTGTTGCGGTACTGCCAGTACTCCCAGAGCTTGTTCGTCGACGGCTGGAATATGGTGATGTGGCGATCACCTCCGTTCGCGGGCTGGGCACCGGCGGGGATCGGCACCTTGCGCGACTTCTTCTTGATCACCGGACAGCAGGTCGGGCTCGGGTTGTCGATCGTCACCTTCACCTTGGGCGTGTTGCCGGGGACGATGTAGAGCGGTGTCGACCACTGCTTGTGGTTGATCCAGGTCCCGAACTGGCTCACTTGTCGGTTGAGTTCGGCGACGCGGGCGTCGGACGTCTTGTCGATCTTCTGGTCCGGGGCGAGCGTGCGGTTCCAGACGCTGTCGGCACCGAAGAACGTGGGCTCCACTGCGGCTGCGGGTTGGACCAGGAGCGCGAGCGTCAGGGCGAGGGTGAACGCGCCGGCCAGAATGCGCCGCGAGGTGGCGAGACGCCGGAATCGACGGGTCATGAGGGCCTCACAGGGCAAATCAGAGGTCAAGGCGTGACAAAGCTATCAGCACGCCAGCAAAGGCCCCAATTCCAGAGCGATTCGACCCTCGTATAGGTGATGGTGCGGGGCTCAGTCGCCCCTGACCCCGTCCACGATCACCAGCCGCCGTTCGGTCATCGTCTCCAGCGCGTACCTCGGCCCCTCGCGGGTGTTTCCGCTGTCTTTCAACCCGCCGTAGGGCTGCTGGTCCGCCCGGAACGTCGGCGTCTCGTTGATCGTGACCCCGGCGAACTCGAGCGCGCCCGCCCAGCCGAGCGCCCGGTCGACCCGGGCACTGAAGATGCCCGCCTGCAGTCCGAAGGGCGTGCCGTTGGCCATCGAGAGCGCCTCGTCGATCTCCGAGTAGCTCTGGATGCTCACCACCGGTCCGAAGGCCTCGTCGTTGATGAGCTTCGCATCCGGCGGAAGGTCCGCGAGGACCGTCGGGCAGAGCAACTCGCCCTCCGTCCCGGTCGCGAGAACGCGTCCGCCCGCGCTCTCCCCCTCTCCGATCCACTCGTCGATGCGCTCGCGGGCGTCAGCGTCGATCACGGGCCCGAGATCGGTCGCCTCATCGAGCGGGTCACCGACCGTCAGCCCCGAGACGTGCTCGAGGAAGGTCCCGGTGAACTCTTCCCGTCGGCTCTCGTGCACATAGATGCGCTGGACGGAGATGCACGACTGTCCCGCGTGCGTGAATCCCGACGCGGCGATGCGGTCAGCTGCAAGCTCGATGTCGGCGTCGCTGTGGACGATCACCGGAGTCGAGTTGCCGAGCTCCAGGGCGACGTGCTTGCGGGGTTGCTCGGCCCGGATCGCCCAGCCGACGCCCGAGCTACCGGTGAATGTGATGACCGGCACGTCGGGGTGCTCCACGAGCGCGGCACCCACCGTCCCGCCCGGACCCGGCAGCACGGAAAGATCCCCCATCTCGAGCCCGGCATCCATGAGAGCCCGGGCTAGCAGGAGCGCGCTGAGCGGCGTCTGTGCGGCCGGTTTCAGCACGACCGGACAGCCCGCCGCGATCGCCGGGGCGAGCTTGTGAGCGACCAGGTTGAGCGGAAAGTTGAAGGGAGAGATCGCCCCGACCACGCCGGCCGGTGCCCGGCTGACGACCGCCAGCTTCCCCCGGCCGGAGTGCGAACCGTCCATGGGGACGACCTCGCCTGCCAGGGTGCGCGCCTCGACGGCGGAGAAGGTGAGCGTGTCGATACAGCGATCGGCCTCGCCCCGGGCCTGGACGATCGGTTTCCCGGCTTCGAGGGCAATGGTGCGCGCGAACCGCTCGTGCTCATCACGGACGATTCCTGCGGCCCGCTCGAGGATCTCGGCACGTGCGACCGGCGGGTGCGCCCCGACACGGTCGCGGGCAGCGCGCACCGCAGTGTCGACATCGTCCCCGGCGGCCTGGGCGACGCGCGTGATGGTCCCGCCCCGGTACGGATTGCGGATCTCGATCGCGTCATCCCGCTGCTCGGTGCCGCCATTGATGATGAGCGGTTGGATCTCTTCAGCGGAGTAGTCGGTCATGTCGCCTGCCTCGGTCGGCTCGCGGGGTGACGTGGGCAAGGGGGAAAACGGCCCACGGGGGACGTCACGTCGAGGCTACCCGCGGCGCGCGGGCCACGGAACTCCGCGCAGCCGACCAGGATCGGCTCACGCATCGACTACGTCGGGGGAGGCCGCGAGGCCATGAAACCCGACACGGGTTTCAAGCTACTGAGAAGATTGGTTGCGAAGGGTGGCGGCCGGCTCAGTAGCCGAGCAGGGTCCAGCCGCCCCGCTGGTCATCGTCGGGCGAGAGGCCGACGTCATCGAGATCGTCCTCGGACGCTGCCAGCTCAAGCTGCCCTTCCATCTCGGCGATCTGCCGCCGATCGAGGAAGGCCTGGCGATGGTGACAGAAAGCGTCCCACGAGAGGGGCGCCGCATTGAGCGCGGCACCGCTCTGGTCCTTGGGCTCACTCATCGAGGCACCTCAGGCATAACCGGGGGGCGGGCCAGAGTCACTATGACCCCAGACCTCGGTGTGGGCGCAACCCCCAACTACGCATTAAGCGCGAACGGGGTACTCAGCAGCTCCGTTGCAGAAAGCTCGCGGACCAGTCCTGGAGGGAGAACTGGCGGCTCAGCGCGCGTAGCCGCCGCTCGGGCCGGGGCCGGGCGTTGTCGGCCCGCCCGCACACCCCAGGGAGCGCTTGCCGCGCCACGGGAGCTGGACCGTCACGATGCTGGTGTTGTTCTGCTCATCGCTCTCCTTGATCCCGTTCTCGGGATCGGCGATGTGCACGTAGGCGAAGCACCCTCGCAGTCCGGTCACATCGATCCACTGCTCGTGGTAGCCGGGGGGGTAGATGTCCGACCATCCGACCGACGTGCCGAGCGTCACCGCGCGCTGGTCGGTGTTCTGACTGCAGGCCGGATACACACGCTCCTTCGGCGACCGTGCGAACGGGCGCGTCCGTTCGAGATCGCGGAGACAGTAGGCGACCTTGGGGCCCGTACGGACGCGGCGGGTACGGTTGCCGGCGCCGTCGAGCTGCCAGAGCTCGAAGGCGGCGGCGTCCTGGAATTTCCAGTAGCGGCCCTGCTTGGGCACGAACTTGAACGTCAGCTGGGCGCCGGTGCGGACCGACCGCCGGCCGCCGCCGCGGGTGTGGATCCGCTGCTGAGCCGCCATCTGACGAGCGCCGGTCCGCCGACCCCGCAGCTCCGCGGGCCCCGCGCCGATGCTGTCGATCGAGTTGCCGGCCCGCAGCCGCACCCGCCCCTTGACCTTCTCCACCGTCAACCCGTAGGGCGGCTTCATGATCAGGTCGGGGCACCGCAGCCGGTTCTCGCCGGGGTCCCAGCACGGATTTCGCACCGACCGCCGCGGCCCCACATCGGAGGTGGCGTACATCAGTTTCGGACCCGCGCCCCAGGGAACGCGGTAGTGGTGGTCCGTGCCGGCGTGGTGGGATCGTCGTTCCTGAGGGGCGCTGGGCACGGGGGCCGGCCCCTCGCCCGCCTCGAGGTGATTGATCTTCGCCGGCTCGATGCTCCAGCCGAGGGCGCCCGCGTAGCCGAGTCCGCGCAGGCGCCGGAGCCGGGCAAAGCCGGTGTTCGCGCTTCCCAGATCGAGCGCGGCGATCATGACGGGCTGGCTGATGCCTTCGCGCACCCGCAGCTCGGCGGCGCTGATGCAGGTGGCGCAGCGCGGGCCGGAACTCCACTCCGACCACCAGAACGGGGCGTAGAGAGAGATGCCGAGATCGCGCCAGCGGTCGATGTCATCGATCGAGGTCGGCGAGATCGCGGTCCGGGCCACGCCGCGGGCGCGTGCCTCCTTCGCGAGGGCCGCGACCCAGGCCCGCGCCTGCTCCGGCGTCGCGCGGCCGGTCTCCAGCAGGTTCTCCGGCGCCGAGACCACCTCGACCGCGAAGAGGTGTCGGTTGCGCGCGTGGCGCGCGACGAACGGCCGAATCACCCCGCGCAGGCGGGCGCTCACGTCCGGGTCGCTGATCCAGGCGATCGGCAGTTGCTCCGGGTGGGGGAAGAGCACGGGCTGGACGTAGATGTCGTGCCGCCGGGCGATCCTCATGAGGGCGTCGAGATCGGCCAGGGCCTGGGCCGGCAGCCGGTCGACGAGATTGCCGCCGGCATCGCGCAGAGCCGGGGCGTCGTGTGAGAAGACGTGCCAGCGCACGACCTTGAAGCCGTTGCGGCGCATCTTGTAGAGCGTGTCGTCGAGCCAGCGCTCCCGCCCGGCGAGCCCCTCGCCGGCGCAGCCGAAGTCGCAGACCTCGCCGGCCTGGGGAATCGACAGGCCGGATGCGAACCAGTGCGTTCTGCCGCGCACCTTGACGCCCTCGACGCGAGCGCGTCCCTGGGCGCCCGGCCGGAGCCGGATCTCGCAGTTGCGCAGACGGTCGCCGGGGTCGGCTTCGACCCGGTCACGGCCGGCCCCGCAGTTGACCGTCTCCCGCACGCCGTTGCGCGAGTCGATCCGATCGGCTCCGGGTCCGGCGGAGTAGCGATTGCGCCCGGGCCCACCGACCAGCACATCGGGGCCACGCCCGCCGACGAGCCGGTCGTTGCCCAGCCCACCGTTCAGGCGGTCGGCACCGACGTCGCCCCTCAGCAGATCGTTGCCGAGTCCGCCGAGAAGTCGATCGGCGCCCGTGCCGCCGGACAGGCGGTCGGCCCCGGCGCCCCCCAGCAGGACATCCGACCCCGCACCGCCGGTGAGGACATCGCGGTCGTCCTCTCCCGCCAGGGCATCGTCACCGGGGCCACCGTCCAGCCGGTCACGACCCGCGCCTCCAAAGAGGCGGTCGGTCCCGTTGCCCCCACGCAGGCGATCCGGACCAGGACCGCCGTACAACCAATCCTCGCCGCCGTAGCCGATGACGAGGTCCGCTCCGCCGGCGCCACGCAGCGCCTCGGACTCCGGGGTGCCTCGCAGAACATCGCCGCCCTCGCCCCCGACCGTCTCGCGGACGATCCCGGTCGGCTCACCGGCGAGGTTGACCTCATCGTTGGCGGCGGCGGCAGCGGCGAGCGCCAGGCTCGCGAGGACGACGAGGCTCAGGCTGGAGGCGAACCGCCGGAGAATGGCCGAAAGAGCTCTCGGTGCAGGCACTCGTCGCACCGCCGGGACAATAGCCCGGACCTCGAGAAGTCCACAGCGCCGTGTTGCAGGATCCTCAGCCGTCTTTGCGCGCGCGACTCGGAGCGACCCGCGGGGGCTCGTTGGGCTGCTTGGGATAGACCGGTGGCCAAGGCGCGTCCATCAGCCCGGCGGCCATGTCGCGCTCGTGCACGTCGAGAAGCGGCTGGAGCGAGTTCGGCGCCTCGGCCATATCCGCCCAGGGATCGCCGTCGGAGGCGAGCAGGCGCGGAACCACGTCCATCGTGAGCAGATCGGGATCGACGCCGGCGACGTCCTCCCACCGCAGCGGCGTGCTGACCTGAGCACCGACGCGCGCGCGAACGCTCCAGGCGCCGAAGACCGTCTTGTGCGGGGCGTTCTGGTTGAAGTCGACGAAGACCCGGGCACCGCGCTCCTCCTTCCACCAGGCAGCCGTCATCTCATCGGGATGGCGTCGCTCCAGCTCCCGCGCCAGCGCCACCGCACCCGCCCGGACCGCGTAGCTGTCCCACCGCGGCTCCAGGGGGACGAAGACGTGCAGGCCGCGGCTGCCGGTTGTCTTCGGGTAGGAGCTCAAGCCGAACTCGTCGAGCAGGTCCTTCACCCGCAGCGCGCCGTTGCGGACGTCGTCGAAGTCGACTCCCGGTGACGGGTCGAGGTCGATCCGCAGCTGGTCGGCGTGCTCGGGATCCGCCGCCAGATACGGCCACAGATGAAAGCCCAGGCACCCGAGGTTGACGGCCCAGGCGATGTGGGCGAGGTCCGCGGCGACCAGCGCGTTCGACGTCGTCCCGTTGGGGGTGCTGACCGTCGTCGTCTCCAGCCACGCGGGCGCTCCCTTGGGGACGCGCTTCTGGAAGAAGGACTTCCCGGAGGCACCGTCGGGAAAACGCTGCATCAACGTCGGCCGTCCGCCCATTGCGGCCATGAGGGGCTCGGCGACCGCTTCGTAGTAGTCGATGAGGTCGCTCTTGGTCTCGCCCCGCCGGCTGAAGAAGACCTTGTCAGGGTTGGAGACGGTCACCTGCCGGCGGGCGATCGTGCGCGTGACCGGCTCACTCATCGGCCCAGCACCGTTCCCAGGCCGACGGCCTCGGGCTCGTCGAGTTGGTCGAAGGTGCACTCTCCGGGGCCCTTGTCGGGACGCCAGCGGAGCATGCGTGTCACCTCGCGAAACCGGCCGTTCAGCGTGCTGCCGTACTTGACCTCGGCGACGCGCTCGATCCGCAGCGGCACCCAGGTGTGGTCCTTCTTGCCGCTCCAACGGTGAGGGGCCCCGGGCATCCGGCCGTCCTCGTGCGCGGCGGCCTCCGCCCACTCGCGCCAGGGGTGCTCGCTCAGAGCGCCCTCGACGAGCGGTGCCAACTCCTCGACCAGCTCCGCGCGGCGCTTCTTGGTGAAGCTCGCCGCGACGCCGACGTGCTGGAGCCGCCCGTCCTCGGTGAACAGGCCCAGAAGGAGTGAGCCGACGCCTTCACCGTCCTTGTGCCAGCGGTAGCCGGCGACAACGGCGTCGGCGGTGCGGACGTGCTTGATCTTGAGCTGGGTTCGCTTGTTCTCGACGTAGGGATCGCCGGTCGGCTTGGCGATCAACCCGTCGAGTCCGGCCCCCTCGAAGACCCGGAACCACTCGGCGGCTGTCTCGTGGTCGGAGGTCGTTCGCGTCAGGTGGATCGGCGGCTCCGCGCCGACCAGCGCCTGCTCCAGATGGCGGCGTCGTTCGGTGAACGGGCGCTCTCGGAGATCGTCATCGCCCACGGCCAGCGCGTCGAAGGCGACGAACGCGGCCGGCGTCTGCTCGGCGAGCATGCTCACCCGCGACTCGGCGGGGTGGATGCGCTGCTGGAGCGCATCGAAGTCGAGGTGGTCGTCGGTCGCAACGATCAGCTCACCGTCGATCACGCAGCGCTCCGGAAGCGAGTCCCGGATCGGCTCGAGCATCTCCGGGAAGTAGCGGGTGAGCGGGCGCTCGTTGCGCGAGCCCAGAAGCACCTCATCGCCGTCACGGAAGATGATGCAACGAAAGCCGTCCCACTTGGGCTCGAAGATCAGGTCGTCGCGCTCCGGCAAGCCGTCGACGGCCTTGGCCAGCATGGGCTTGATCGGGGGCTGCACCGGCAGATCCACGCCGCCAGCTTAGGTCAGAGGCCGCGCGGGGCACCACCCGGTCTCCGAGCCCTGCCGGCGACCTCTGAGCGAATTCCGGAGGACGCCGCGGACCGCTTGGGACTCGGCGACGGCGATGACCATGCCTCGGGTGTCGAG
>JAHEIS010000015.1 GCA_024639225.1 Actinomycetes bacterium
ACGGCCGCCCTCTGTTCGCGCTGCGGTGCGGGAGCGCCGGGGGTACGGCAGCACCGTGCTGCTCGGGCCCTTCGCCGTACGCACGGCGTCCGATGTCGTGGTGCGCGACTCACCGTCGTCTTTCGTCGGGCGCGCCGCTGCGGTCGCGCGCTCCATGGCGGGCGCCGCCTCAGCCAGGCGTAGTTCGAGTCGGGCCCCCGTGAGGCCTCGGGCCAGCCCGCGGAGTTCACCGAGCTCGGCGCGCAGTACCTCCATCTCGCGGGCGGTGCGCCTCCAGCCGGTGGCGACGACCTCGACGACGATGCGCATGTCCTCGACCAGGGCCGCGCGTTCGGCGGCCGACTCCTCGCGCAGCTCCGCGATCTGCTCGCTGACGTCCGCCGGGCCACCGCGGGCACGGCGACGGATCTCCTGGAGGTCATCTTCCATCTGCCGCACCGCGGCGAGGACGTCATCGGGGTCGTGGTGTCCGGTCATCGTCGGCCTCCGGTAGGTGTGCGGGCACGCTTCAGCAGCTCGGACGCTAGCCCGCGCACCGGACGCCACCGACGTGTGTCGCGGCGTCGCCTCTACCGCAACGCCGGCCGTGCCATCGGCCCGAACGAGGCCAGCCGGTGGCAGCCTCGCAGCGTGTTGCTCCCCCACATCGCCCGCCTCTGTGAACCACCGGTGCTGCTGCTGCTCGACGGCGAACCGTCGTCCGCGCTCCGATGCTGGTCGGCGGAGGGACGTCTCGCACGGGCGATCGGGCTGCTCGGCGTCGGCGCGCCGGCCGCGGACGAGGCGTTGCTGATTCCCGGGTGCCGGTCGGTCCACGGCATCGGGATGCCGTGCGCAATCGACTGCCTGTTCCTCGACCGGGACGGGCGAGTCCGTCGTCGCGAAGCCCTACGCCCATTCGGCCTGCTCCGCGATGCCGGCGCCGTGAGCGTCGTCGAGGTGGCCCCGGGCGCCATCCCCGAAGCCGCGCCGGGTGTTCGGGTGACGCGCGCCGGACCCCCGCACTAGAGAAGCCTCCACGGAGGCCGTCCACCTCAAGTCCGACGGGGGCCGGAGCCGATACCCCCAGTGTCGATGATGTGACCCCGGCCGGGGCGTCAGCCCCGGGGGGCGCAGTGGGATCAGTACAGCGAGGCGTGATCGCGGCCGGAGTCACGGCGCTCCTGCTCGCGGTTTCCCCGGTCGCGGGCGCCCAGCCCTTCGGCGATGACTTCGAGTCCGGGAACCTGCGTGCCTGGGACCGGGTGTCCGGAGCCCCACAGCTCACCACGGCCACCTCTCACCACGGCCGCTACTCCCTCAAGCTGCCGCCGACGCGGTCCGGGCACCTGATCACGCACAACTACCGCCGCCCGGCTCGCCGGGCGTCTCTGACGTTCAGCTACCGGCGCCAGCGCGCCGGCTGGATCGAGCTCATGCGGCTCGGCCGCAACCGGCTCCGCCTCGCCGACAACGGACGCGGTCGCCTGGTCATCCGCCACGGTCGCCGGGTGATCTCGGCGGGCCGCGTGCGGCGCGCGGGCAACTGGAATCGCGTGACGATTCAGTTCGATGCCCGGCGCGACCGCGTCCGGGTGTTCCGCAACGGGTCGCGCACGGCCCGGTGGTTGCGGGTGCCCCGGCTGGGTGCCGAGAGGCGTGTCTCATTCGGTGCGCGCCCTGCGCGCAACGGGCCGCTCTATCTCGACTCGATCAATCGGCGTCCCGCCCGACCCGCCGCTCCGACGCCGCCGATGGGGCCTCCTGCGCCGACGCCGGCCCCCGCGCCCACGCCCGCGCCGAAACCACGACCGGCTCCCTCGGCGCCGGACCCGGCCGGTCCCGCGCCGGACCCGGCCGAGCGCGGCCTGTTCTCCGCGGACTCGATCTGGAACGCGCGGCTCGATCCGGCCGCCCCCCTGCATCCCAACTCGGAGCGACTCGTCGCGGAGTTGGTCCGCCAGGTCGACGTCTACGGACCGTGGATCAACACCACGGCCTACTCGACGCCGCTGGTGATCGCCGAGGAGAGCACGCCGACCCAGCGCGTCCGGCTCACCGCCACCTGGGGACCCAACCTCCAGGCCGCCTGGCAGAACGTGCCGATCCCGCCGGACACGGTCGCGGCATCCGGGACCGACAGCCACCTGACGATCTGGCAGCCCTCGACGGACACCCTGTGGGAGTTCTGGCGCGCCGAACGTATCGGCGGTGTCTGGCAGGCCCGCTGGGGCGCACGCGTCGACGACGTCTCTCGCTCACCTGGGGTCATCGCGCCCGTCGCCGGTGAGTACTGGGGCGCCACCGCGACCTCGCTGCCCGCGATCGCCGGGACCGTCCTGATCGACGAGTTCGTCTCCGGATCGATCGGCCACGCCCTGGCCCTGGCCATCCCGAAGTCGAAAGCCGACGAGTTCGTCTGGCCGGCGCTCCGCACGGACGGCGAAGGCGTGCCGTCCGTGCCCCTGGCCGACCAGATCCCGGAGGGCGCCCATTTCCGACTCCCCGCCGACTTCGACCTGTCGCGCCTCGCCGGCGCCCACCCCGTCGTACGGATGCTCGCGGTCGCGGCACGCGACCACGGGATCATCCTCCGCGACAAGGCCGGCGCGGTGACCTTCTATGCCGAGGACCCCGTGACTCAGGATCGTGACCCCTACGCCGACATCTTCGGCAGTGCCGAGATCTGGCAGGTGGCGCGCGAGTTCCCCTGGCGCGATCTGCAGGTGCTGCAGCCGCGTCAGTGACCAGGGCTCGCGCCCCGCTCGCCACTTAGGATGGCCGGGTGTCCCCCGGTGCCGAGAGCCCAGAGATCGCCCGGGCCTGGGGGTACCCCTGGGTGCGCCCGCGCTGCTCATACGTGCTGCTCGGCGGCATCGCACGACCCGTTGATTCGTGGTCCCGGGAGTCGCCTCTGGACGCCCGGCTCGGGCGGGGAGAGGCGGCCGCTTCCCTCGTATCCGCTCTGGCCCGCGCCGGACTCGATCCCGCCGGCTGGGAAGCCGAGGCACGGACAGGCCTGCTCGCGTACGGATCGAACGCCGCACCGTCGCAGCTGCTGCGCAAGTTCCCCGACGCGGAGCGGCGTGCGATCCCCGTCACCGCGGTCGTCGTGCCCGATGTGGACGTCGTGTTCTCCGCCCACCTGACCTCCTACGGCTCGCTGCCGGCCACCATTCACTGGACCCCCGGCGCACGCGCGCACCTCGCGATCACGTGGCTCACCGACGAGGAGCGATCGATCATGCATCGCTCCGAGGGCGGCAACTACCGGCTCGAGGAGGTCCCCGGCCTCACGTCGGTGTTCGCCTACGTCTCAGACCACGGGGCCATTCCGCTCGGAGGAGAGGTCCGGGGCCTGTCCGCGGTGACGGTCGCCGACGCGGGCCGGGCGCGTCTCGCCCAGCCGGAGGCCGTGGCGGCGGCCGCGCGGGACTACTTTCCGGATCACGACGCCCGTGGCCTGTCGGAGCGCGCCATCGTGGACCGCGAGTGGCGCCGGGCGGCGACCCGGACGCTGGCCGCGCGTGCCGTGCCCGCTGTTCTGGGCGACGGGCGCGCCGTCCCACCCGCGGATCTCGTCTGACCGTCGCGGGCACGGACCGCCGCAACCCATAGGATTTGGCAGGCGTCCGGGACGATGCCGCGAAAACTCCAGCGGCGGCATGGCCGTCGGGAGGGGCATGTCCGACGAGGATCAGACGAACGAGAGCGGCGGCGGACAGGACTCCGCGCGCCTTGAGCGCGTCGCGGCGGCACTCCCCGGTGTGCGCGACGCAGTCGACCACAGCGTGCTCGCCCTGGGCGAGCCGTCGGTCGTCGACGCCCGCGCCGGGCGTGAGGAGGTCATCAGCCGCATCGAGGGTCATCTTCTGCCGCGCCTCGCCGATGCCGACGCGCCGATGGTCGTCGTCGTCGGTGGCTCGACCGGCTCGGGGAAGTCGACCCTCGTCAACTCCATCGCCGGGCTGCCGATCACGGCCGTCGGTGCGAAGCGACCCACGACGACGACCCCGGTCATCGTGTGTCATCCCGACGATCTGGCCTGGTTCTCCGAGCGTCGCATCCTCCCGGGAATGGCTCGCGGAGCCCAGGCGGACGGAGATGCCCCCGCATCGCTGAGCGTGGCGATGAGCACCGCGTTGCCCCCGGGCCTCGCGGTGATCGACGCGCCGGACATCGACTCGGTGGCCGAGGCGAACCACGCGCTCGCCGATGAGCTGCTGCGCGCGGCGGACGTCTGGTTCTGGGCGACGACGCCCACCCGCTACGGGGACCGCCGTCCGCTGGAGTACCTCGAGCGGGCGGGCACCTACGGACGACCGGTCGCGGTGCTGGTCAACAAGCTCGAGGCCACGGTCCGCAACAAGGTCGTCGGGCTGCTCAGGGAACGGCTCGCCGACGCCGGCCTCGAGGACGTCCCGGTCTTCACGGCCGATCGGGGACTCACCGAGGACGCCCGCCTGCCCGATGACGTCATGACGCCGATCCGCGACTGGATCGCCCGCGCCGGCGACCCCGAGGTGCGCCGGGCGACGATCGCCCGCTCACTGGACGCGAGCCTCGCCGGTGTCAACGCCGCCCTGGAGCGGGTGTCGGAGGGAATCGACGCCGAAAGGGTCGCATCCGAGCGCCTGATCGATCACGTCGATGAGGCCTACGGGACGGCGCGGAGCCGCGTGCGCGACGCGCTCGAGGACGGTTCACTGCTGAGGGGGGAGGTCGCCCGTCAGATGCCCGAGGCCTTCGGCACCGGCCGCTACATGCGCCAGATCGAGAAGACCGTCGAGGAGGTCCGTCGCCGCGCGCTCGACTCCGTCTCCGATGGGACGAAGCAGCGGCTGCGCGGGTTCCGCGAGCGGTTACTCGCCGACCCCGGTGCGGATGATGATGCCGATGACGGCGAGGGCGAGGTGACCGGTTCGCGGGATGCGCGTACCGAGAAGGCCGTCCGGCGCATGGGCACGGCCGCGGCCCAGTCGTTGACCGAGGTGATCGTGGCTCAGGCGACCCGCGCGGCGGGCGAGGCGGGCGCGGCCTGGCGGGGCGACCCGGCGGCCGAGCCGATGCTTCCTCAGCCCGTCTCTCGCCTGTCACGCACGACCGACGACCTGCGCGAGCGCGCAGACGCGGAGATGGTCGAGTGGAGGAGCGATCTGGTGGAACTCGTGCGCGATCTCGGCGCTCCGCGCCTGCGGACGATGAAGTACCTGTCCGGGGGGATCAACCTGCTGGCCGCCGCTCTGATGCTCGTCGTCTTCGCCGGTACGGGTGGCGCACTGCTCGGGACCGAGATCGCCGTGGCCGGCGGCGCCGCCGCCGCGATGCACCGCCTGCTGGTCTACCTACTCGGCAAGCAGACGGTCGCCCAGATGGCGTCCCAGGCGCGGGCGAAGCTCGATGTCCGTGTCGACGCGCTGCTCGCAGCGGAGAGGGAGCGGTACGAGGACGCTCTGGCCGAGAGGGTCTCGCCGGCGGGCACCGCCGAGGAGATCGCCACCGCGCGTCGGCAGCTCGCCGAGGCAGGACAGGTGTGAGCAGCCACCAGACCGAATCCCTCGCCGCCGCGCTCGAGCAGGCACGTGGTTGGCTCGACGCCGCAAGCGTCGAGGCTGCGGAACGGACCCTCACCGGCGTGTCCGACCGCGAAGCCATCTACGACCAGCACGTCGTCGTGGCCCTGGCCGGAGGGACCGGCTCGGGGAAGTCGTCGTTGTTCAATCGACTGGTCGATCGCGAGCTGTCGGAGACCGGGGTCGCCCGGCCGACCACCTCGCGCACCCTCGGCTTTGTGAGCGGCGAGGCCGGGGCGGCAAATGAGCTGCTCGCGTTCATCGGCGTTCCGGAGCACCACACCGAGATCATCGAGGGCATCCCCGAGCACCTCGTCCTGCTCGACATGCCCGACCACGACTCGGCGGCGATCGAGCATCGCCTCGAGGTCGACCGCCTCATCGACAAGGTCGATGTCCTGATCTGGGTGGTCGATCCCGAGAAATACGCCGACGCCGAGCTGCATGACGGCTACCTCCGCCCGCTCGCGGATCACGCGGCCACGTTCATCGTCGTTCTGAACCAGATCGACCTCATCGCCGAGGACGCCCGGCGCGAGATCCAGTCCGACCTGGAGCGCCTGCTCTCGGACGCCGGGCTCACGCGGGCGACGGTGATGGCGACGTCCGCGGCTACCGGTGAGGGCGTCGATGAGCTGCGCGCCGAGGTCGTCCGTCGGGTCAACGACGGATCAGCGGCCCGCGCCAAGATCGGCGCGGATCTTGACGCCGCCGCCCGCGGACTGGTCGAGGCCGCCGGCGCGGAGCTGCCGACGACCGTCGTTCCGGGGGAGATGGTCGACAAGATGACCATCGCCGTCGGTGCCGGCGAGGTCCAGGAGCTCGCCGCCGCCAACTACGCCGACGACGCCCGCGGGCACCTGGGCTTCTTCCTCACAACCTGGGCGCGGGCCGCTGGGACCGCGATCCGTACGCGCCTGCCGTTCGGGGGCCGGGCCACGGCCGACCCCCGGCACGCGATCGACGTCGTGGTACCTCCCGTCCGCGGCGCCGCCGCGACGCAGGTGACCTCGCTCGCCCTCGCGCCGGTGACCGACCTCGAGGACCGCCTGCCCGGCCCTTGGGCCGCGCGGGCCCGGAGCGAGGCCGAGGCCCGCGCGGAGGCTCTTCCGGCCCTACTCGACGCGGATCTGCGACGGCTTGAGTTCTCCTACCGCCGCCCGCGCTGGTGGTGGCTGTTCACGCTCATTCAGACCCTCCTCGGCGTGTTGGCCGTGGTCGGTTTTCTCTGGCTCGCGGCAAGTTTCCTGGTGCTGTTCCTGCGCTTCCCCGAGCCCCCGGTCCCGACCCTCGGGGGCCTGTTCGAGTTCCTCGGCCTGCCGCGGGGACGCTTTGAGGACGTGCCGTTGCCGAGCCTCCTGCTCGTCGGCGCGCTCATTCTCGGCCCGCTGCTCGGCTGGTTGGGCACCGGGTTGTCGCGTGCCGGGCGGAGCCGCCAGCGTCGCCGCGCCCGCAAGAAGGTCCACGAGGCGGTCCGGGGAGTCGTTGAGCCGGAGGTCATCGCGCCGCTCGAAGCCCACAGCGCGCGCCGCGAGGCGATCGTGGCGGCCGCCCGCGCGGTGAGGACGTGAGCCGGACCTAACCCGCCCGATGGTCCAGGGACGGATCCGGGGCCTCCGTGGGAGCCTCCGATGTGGTCGCTCATCGCACGCACGGCGCGCTCGCGCCGACAATCGCCGTTGCCGTCGTGGCCATTCATCTGGTGCCCCTGGCATTGCTTCTCTGGTGGGCCGGGGAGGACGGTGGCGAGTTGTTCTTCCTGGCGGGGGTCAGCCTGCCGCTGCTGCTCGCCATCGTCGCGGCCCAGGCGCTTGTCCTGACTCCTCATCGTGCCGGGGCAGGTCTCGTCGCCCCTCGGTCCGGGGCGCTCATCTGGACGCTCCCCCCACTGGCTGCCGCAGGCGCACTGCTGCTCGTCGGCGCCGATGCGGTTCCGGACGCCTCACCGCACCTGCTTCTCATCCTGGCGGGGATCGTCATGGCCGCGGCAGCCGAGGAGATCACCTTTCGCGGCGCCGTGTTCAGCGTGCTCGCGCCGCGGGGCGAGCTCATCGCAGTTCTCGGCTCGGCGACGATCTTCGGCCTCGCGCACATGATCGCCGTGGTCGGCGGGGTCGCGCCGGCCGCCGCGGGTTCCCAGGCCATCGGCGCGTTCGGCTTCGGCCTCGTCCTCGCGGTCGTGCGCCTGCGCACCGGATCCCTCGTCGGGCCGGTGCTCATCCACATCGCGTGGAACATCGCCGTCCTGAGTGGCGACCTCCGGCCCGGATTCCTGGCCGAGCCGCTGGCCGCGGTGCTCGTGATCGGAGTGCTCCTGGCCGCGCTGGTGGGCATGCGGGCCCGCCGCCGGGTAGCCCTCGGGATGTAACGCACGCCCGGTCGGAGCGTCCTATTCTGCGGTCAGCAACCGCGCGAAGGATGAAAGCGATGCCGCTGTTTTCCCGCAAGAAGGCCGAGATGCCCGCACCCGGCGACGCCCTGCCGGGGCGCGATGCGACGATGCCCGTCGCCGACGCCCACGCGGTCCTCGGGACCCCGCTCACGCCACCTTTTCCGGAGGGTTTCGAGCAAGCGGTCTTCGGCCTGGGGTGCTTCTGGGGGGCGGAGCGCGTCTTCTGGCAGGCGCCCGGCGTCCACACGACTGCCGTCGGCTACGCGGCCGGTCAGACCCCCAACCCGACCTACGAAGAGGTGTGCTCCGGTCGGACCGGTCACAACGAGGTCGTACTCGTGGTGTGGGACCCCTCGGTGACGAGCTTCGGTGAGTTGCTCAAGCTGTTCTGGGAGGGGCACAACCCGACCCAGGGAATGCGCCAGGGCAACGATGTCGGCACCCAGTACCGGAGCGGGATCTACCACTCCACGCCGGCCCACCGTGAGGAGGCGCTCGCCTCACTCGCCGAGTATCAGCAGGCCCTGACCGCGTCGGGGCACGGGACGATCACGACCGAGATTCTGGAAGCGGGTCCCTTCTACTACGCCGAGGACTACCACCAGCAGTACCTCGCGAAGAACCCCAACGGCTACTGCGGCCTGGGCGGCACCGGCGTGAGCTGTCCGGTGGGGATCTCCAACGGCGGAGAGCCGGCCGGGTCCTGAGCAATCCCGGTCGGCCCTGCGCTCGTTGTCGGAGCGGCGCCCGCACACGTTGTCCCCCAAGTTTGCGGGTGGCCCCCTGGGCGGAAACTCCGCCCATTGCCACTGGTATCGACGGCCGATCCGGTCGCGACCGTTCGGATGGATGATCTGCCCAGGCGCGTTCGTCCCGGGGGGGCTGAGCCGAAGGGGTGCGGGGCGTCCGTCCCCCAATGAAAGGACGCCCCGCGTGAAGCCCGGTGCGAGGGCTCCATGTGTACAACGGCAGCGATCGGGAAAGGTTGGGATTACCTGCGCATTCGGAGTGCGGGCATTGCTTCACGAAGACTCCGCGGCGGCGTAAGAGTCACGTAATCACCGCCTCGTACGGTGGATTGAGCGCACCGCCACACCCCGGAGGACATTCACCGTGAGCCGAAACGAGCACACCTCGATCCCACTGGTGGTCCGCGCCGGCCTCGCGGTCGCGGCCTTTGCCGCGCTGCTCGTGGGGGCCTGGGCGGTCATCAACTTCCTCGCACCGCCCCACCGCGAGGCGCAGATCGCTATCGGCGCCGCCTGGTTCGTCGGCGCCGGCCTGCTGCTCTCCCAGCTCGGCAAGCGCAATCGGCCCCTGCGCCTCCCGCTGAGGGTCGGCGTGTGGTCGGCGGCCCTGCTCGCGGCAGGTGGGTTCTACTGGACGTCTGTCCGCGACACCGTCGTCAACGAAGACGTCGCCATCGTCTCCGAGCTGCCGGCCGCCGTCGAGCCCGCGGCGGAGCCGGGACCCGCACCCGCCCCTGAGCCGGCTCCCGCGCCGGAGCCGGCTCCCGCGCCGGCAGCTACGCCCCCGATGAACGCGCGGATCGGCAGCGGCACCTTCCGCGGGCTGGACGGCCACGACTCGGGCGGCACGGCCACGGCGATCGACTTGGCCGACGGCGGCAACGTCGTCACTCTCACCGACTTCTTCGTCGACCCGGGCCCCGCGGTCTTCGTCTACCTGACCACCGATGACGGCACGACGTCGGGCGACATCATCAACCTCGGCTCGTTGAAGGGGAACCGGGGCAATCAGCAGTACGAGATCCCCGACGGAACCGACCTGTCGCGCTACGACACGGTCCTGCTGTGGTGCGACGCCTTCAGCGTGCGCATGGCCGCCGCCGACCTGGCCTGACGGGGCGACGAAGAGAGCGGGCGACCGGGCTCGAACCGGCGACATTCAGCTTGGAAGGCTGACGCTCTACCAACTGAGCTACACCCGCGCGGACCGCAAGATACCACCGCTCCCTACGGGTCCCCGCCCCCTCTGGGATCCCAGAGAGGGAGGCGGATCGGCCCGTCGTCGCCTGGCGCCCACCGGACCAGGAGCGGAGCGTGCCCGATCTGGCGACCCTCGGAATCGATGGCGAATCTTCCCAGCGCCGATGTGGTCCGGAGCCGGCGTGCGGCCTCCCACACGTGCCGGGGTTCGGTCGTGCCGGCGGCCGCGATTGCCGCCTCCGCCAGCCGCCCCGTCGCGAAGGCCTGGGCGCCCGGGTAGTCGCTGACCCCGTCCGGGGCACCGGCCGCATCGGGGATCCACTGGACCGGGCCGATCCCGCCGACGACGCCCGATCCGAGCTGATCGGCTGCCTCGCTGATCCCGAGCCCGACGAGGGCTGCGGTCAGTCCACGCTCATGGCAGGCGGCCGCCAGAGCCAGGTCCGCTGCCAGCGTTGCGCCGCCCGCAATCGTCGTGGCTCCGAGCTCAATCGCCCGAGCGGCAACCGCTGCCGCGCCGGCGACGGTCAGCTCGCGCACGCCGCGAGGGTGGGCATCGGCATTCCCCAGGGAGCGGACGGCACCATCGGCGATGGCGCGGCCGAAGGGGGTGGCCCCGT
Organism: Actinomycetes bacterium; assembly: GCA_024639225.1. Taxonomy (GTDB): domain Bacteria; phylum Actinomycetota; class Thermoleophilia; order Miltoncostaeales; family Miltoncostaeaceae; genus JAHEIS01. Next base: position 10,514 of record JAHEIS010000015.1, read on the forward strand.
GGGCGATCAGAACCGCCGCCGGGTCGTGCTCCACGAGTTGGAGCGCCGGGGCCAGCCTCGCCCAGTAGCGCTCGGCGGGAGCCAGAACGTCGACGACCCGGACCGGCGCGGGCCGGGCGATGGCCGCCCCGCCGTGGTTCCAGATGACGACATCGGCGCCGGCGAGCACCTCGACCGCCGCTCGCGTGGGTCCGCTTCCGTAGGGACCGAAGATGATCTCGTGTTCACCGACCGCGTCGGCGTAGGCGCGCCGGATCCGCTCGACGTCGCCTGCGTCGTCGATGAGGACCAGCGCGATGCCCGACGCCGCAGACCAGGCCCGCAGTCCCGCCGCGGCATCCCGTCCCTGGACCGCGAGCGGACCCGACAGCGAGGCGGTCGCGAACGCGCGGAGCGTCATGGACTCGGCGGGAGCGGCGACGGGAGGCTCACAGGGGCATCGTGCCACCCTGGCGGCCGGCCGACACACACCTCTCCGCCGGATGCTCCCGGCGGACGGCTCAGCGGGCGGCGAGCCCCTCCTGCTGGAAGCGCCGCGCGCGATCCATGTTCTCCCGGTCGGGGCCGTCGCCCTTCAGGCCAGGCACCTCGAGGATGACCGGCAGCTCCTGGAGCGCGGGATGGCTGAGGATGCGCCGGAAGGCGTCCGCCCCGATCTTCCCGTCGCCGAGGTTCTCGTGGCGGTCACGGTTGCTGGCGAAGTCCGTCTTGGAGTCGTTGAGGTGCAGGCAGCGCAGCCGGTCCACGCCGACGACCTCGTCGAACTCGCTGAGCACCTCCTCGAGTCCGTCGTCCTCGTGGATGGGAAACCCGGATGCGAACAGGTGCTGGGTGTCGAGGCAGAAGCCGAGGCGGTCGGAGACGCCGGTGGCGTCAAACACCTCGCGCAGCTGGTGGAAGGTGCGGCCGATGGTGTCGCCCGCACCGGCCGTGTTCTCGAGGTAGACCGCGCAGTCGCCGCCGGAGGCCTCCAGGGACTCGGCGATGCCGGCGCCGATGCGGACGACGGCGTTCTCGTAGGTGTCGTTCTTGCTCGATCCGACGTGGAGCACGACGCCCTCGAGGCCGAGCTCATCGCCGATCTCCAGGTGCTGGGTGAGGCTCTCGATCGAGGCGCGGTGGATGTTGCGGGTCTGGCCCTTGGCCGGTGGCCCGGTGGGCACCTCTTTGTCCGGCGCGCCGAGGTTCATGAGGTACAGGCCGTGGCTGACAAGTGGGCCCATGTCGTACTCGGCGGCGCCCTCGCGAAACCCTGCGATCTCCTCGGGCTTGTGATTGATCGGCCGCCAGGTCCGCGGGTTGTGGGTGAACACCTGCAGGCTCTCGCAGCCGATCTCCCGGCCGCGGGCGATGGCGTTGCTGATCCCCCCCGAGGAGGAGACATGCGCCCCGAACCTCACCGACTCTCCCGGCCCATGCGGCCGAGTCTATGGAACGCCGACTACGGGGTGGTGCTGCACTGCACGGCGAACTCGGCGATCAGCCTCACCGCGTCCTCATCCTCGCTATCTGCGCGCGCGGCGAAGTCGATGAAGGACTCATCGTCGGGGTGGGCCTCGCTGATCTGGTCGACGATGCAGTTGCAGGCCGGGGAGGGGTAGAGCTGCGAGCACGCCGTCACGAAGTTGGTGCGGAAGAGTCCGCGTGGCGGACTCTCGCCTTCGCGGGCGTCCTCGGCGGCCTCCTGGGGTGACTCCGCCGTGCCGTTGGGCATCGGCTGACCACACTCGACCAGGCCGAGATCACGTGCCTTGGCATCGGAGCGGGCGGCCAGGCCCTGCAGGCGCGGCACGATCTCCTGGGCGATGATGATGGGCGCTTCCTCGCCCGCGTCGATCCGCTGGACCAGCTCGGAGACGAGGTCGAGTTGCTCGTTGAGGAGTTCCATCGACTCGTCGTGGTCTCCGGCGAGCTCGCCCGGCGGGTCGAGGTTCTCGAGTCCGCTGACCTGGCGCTCGAGCGCCGGCAGAGCCTTGCGGAGCTCCTCCGCGGCGCCGGCGGGGTCGCTGGCGAGCGCCGGTGCGCCGATTGCCTGCTCCGCGGAGCGGCAGATCTGGTCCGCCTCGGCGCGGTACTCATCCGCGCTCAGGTCGTCCGATGAACACGCGGCCCCGATCAGGACGATCGCGGCGAGCGACATCAGCATGGCGGCGCAGCTTCTGGTGCCGGTCATTTCCGAGGACCCTAGCGCCGGTGGCGGCGTCGGCCTATTACCCCGTTCGGAGAGTACGCGGCGGGCGCCCCCGGGCCCCGGTACCTGCCGATTGCCGACATCTCGACCCCGGCGGGGCCCCGTCTGAGTGGACGCGGGCGTCGGGTGTGGCGGTCGGGCCCGCGCGGGTGCGTAGGTATGGTGTCGCGATGGCCAAGACTCGCGAGGAAATCACCGGACCGGCGCGCGTGCGTTTCGCCCCCAGTCCGACCGGAAATCTGCACGTCGGCGGCGCCCGCACGGCGCTTTTCAATTGGCTCATCGCCCGGAACACGGGTGGGCAGTTCGTCCTGCGGATCGAGGACACCGACCGCGAGCGCTCGACGCCCGAGAGTGAGGCCCAGATCCTGCGGGCCATGGAATGGCTCGGCCTCGACCACGACGAGGAGCTCGTCCGCCAGAGCGAGCGCGGCGACCGCCATCGCGCGGCCGTCGACAAACTGCTCGAATCCGGGGCGGCCTACGAGGCCTGGGAGAACGAGGAGGAGCTCGAGCAGATGCGCGCAGCGGCCCGCGCGGACAAACGGGCGCCGGTCGTCCGGGGGCGCCGCAATCACACCGACGACGAGATCGCCGCCTTCCGGAGCGAGGGGCGGGAACCGGTGACGCGCTTCGCCGTGTCCCAGGCCGACGACGCGGCCGTGGAGTTCACCGACTACGTCCGCGGGACCGTGCGTTTCGCCCACGACCAGATCGAGGACTTCGTCATCGCCCGCTCCGACGGGACGCCCACGTACAACCTGGCCGCGGCCGTCGACGACACGGAGATGGAGATCTCCCACGTCGTCCGCGGTGAGGATCATCTGTCGAATACGCCCAAGCAGATCCTGGTGATGCGGGCGCTCGGTGGATCCGAGCCGCGCTATGCCCACATCCCGTTGATCGCCGGCCCCGACAAGAAGCGCCTGTCCAAGCGCCACGGCGCGGCGTCGGTCGAGGAGCTGCGGGACGCGGGGTACTTGCCCAAGACAGTGATCAACTCGCTCGCCCTGCTCGGCTGGAGCTATGACGACAAGACGACCATGCTCAGCGTCGAGGAGCTGATCGAGCACTTCTCGATCGCCCGGGTCTCCAAGAGTCCGGCCGTGTTCGACCTCGCCAAGCTGGACAAGATGAACGGCCGCTACCTGCGGCTCATGCCCGACGACGAGTTCACCGAGGTCCTCCTGGAGCACCTCGAGCGGTCTGGATACCTGGCCGAGCACGGTCCCGATCCGGCCGAGACCGTGCGGGTTGCCGCGCCGCTGGTCAAGCGCAAGATCAGCCGCCTGAACGAGTACGACGACCTGGCGGGCTGGCTCCATCGCGACCTCGAGATGCAGCCCGAGGCCTGGGAGCAGATCACCGCGGACACCAAACACTCGATCCAGGTGATCGGCGCCGGCCTGGGACGACTCCAGTCGGTCGAGCCCTTCGAGGTCGACCCGATCCGCGAGGCGCTGTCGGACGAACTCCACATCCTCGGCGAGGCCGCGCGCGACTTCCTCGAGCCCCAGCGGATCGTCATCACCGGCCAGACGATCTCGACCGGCATCTACGAAAGCCTCGCCGCGCTGGGTAAGGAGGAGTCGCTCAACCGCTACCGATCGGCGATGGGGAAGCTGGCGGAGCTGTGGTCCGACGCCTGAAGGGTCTCCCGCCCTCCCGAGCACTCCTGCTCGCCGGCGGTCTCATGTTCGGTGTGTTCGCGATCATCGCGTTCATTCTCCGCCGCCTGAACGTCGACCCGGGCGTCACCGATGTCATCGCGGGGTCGTTTGCCTGGGTATTCCTGGTCGTGGCGGCGGTCATCCTCATCTACGGCTGGTACACCCGTGAGCGCCGCGCCATCGCCCGGACCGGTCTCGAGTTCCTGCTTGCGCACGAGCATGTGACGCGGGTCCTCGGATCGCCGGCACGCGGCGCGGTCGTGCGCACCGACCTCATCGAGGAGCGCGGCAGATCGGATGAGTATTCGGTGGAGTGTCGCCTGAAGGGCCCGCTCGACAGCGGGCGTGGCACCCTGCGCATGCGCCCCGACGGCAACGACTGGGTGCCCGCCAACGCGAGCTTCACCGCCTCGGACGAGATCCCCCGCATTCTCTGACCGAGCCCCTCGGCTGGATCGGCCGGAGCCGGATAGTGAATCTCTCTATGGACCGCTGACATCTCGGCTCCCGGGGGCACACTGGACGTGCCGTGGTCCCCCAACCACGGAGCGTTCACCCCCTGTAGGAGCGAACTTCGATGTGTGCAGTCCCACACGAATCTCCGTATCCCGCGGCGGGTTCCACCGAACCAGACAACGCGCGGTGGGCCCCCCTCACCGCGCCCTCTTCCGCTGATGAATCCGAGCCCGGTGCGGATGACCTCGGGCCCGCCTATGCCGCGGCGCCGCCCGCCGCGGACGAGTGGCTCAGGTCGCGCCCGATCATCTACCAGGACATCGCGCCAGTCGCTCTCATCCCCGAAGACGTCGGGCCCGAGCCGACGCCTGTCGCGATTCCGACCCCCGTCGCCGCGGCCCCCCGCTCGAGCCTGTTCCGGGGCCTGCGCCGGATCGTCGGCGGACGGCGATCGGCCGCTTCGGGCCCGATCGGCTACACGCCCGAGGCCTGCGCTGCGTTCGCTGCGGGCGCCAGCGACGCGCTCCTGGCACGGTCGCTGGTGTTGTTCGATGAACTGGAGCGCCAAACGGTTGTCGACTCGGCCGCACTCGCGCTCTGTCTGGGCGTCCCATCCGGGCGCCTCAAGGCGCTCGTGACCGAGCCGCTGGAGCGCCGCGCCGCAGCTCTCCGACTGCCCGTGCCGTTCGTCCTCAGCACCTCCAGCGAGTCCGGGCGGCGGACATGGTCGGACCGCGCCGGAGTGGCAGCCGTCCTGGTGCGCGCGCTGCGCAAACAGCAACGGCTGCGGGCAGACCCGGGCTACGCGCCCGTCAACGAGGGCGGCAGCGAGGCCGCTTAGAACGGAGAGGGTCGCCGGCCACGGATGGCCGTACGCGACCCTCATCCCATTCACCGCCGTGTCAGGACCCGTCGGCGTCCTCAGCCGCCATCTCGACAAGGATCTCGTTGACGGTGATCGTCGGCGGTCCGGTGAACGCGTCAGAGAACCGTGCCATCGTCGCCTGGAAGGATGGACTCGCCGCGAAACTCCGGTAGGAATCCGGGTCACGCCAGTGTGCGACCACGGTGATCGTGGACGTGTCACGGTCCGCTGTGAGCCACGCGCCGATCCAGTCGTCCTGACCGGCGACGAGCGCCCGGTTGGTCTCGTCGAACAGGTGCGCGAGGTCGTCGATTGATCCCGCCTGCACGGGCACCGTTGTGATCACGGCGTATGCCACAGTCTCTCCCTTCAGTGATCGCTGACTGCTCTCCGAGCCTAGGTCATGAAGCCCGCGACAGATGGCCGTCACCGTCGCGCGGATCCTCGTCGAGGTCGGCGCGGCCGGATGAGAGATGTGACCCCGCGCGCAGGATCAGCGCGGGGTGCCAGTAGACTTCCCCCCGACGGGACGTGGCGCAGCTTGGTAGCGCACCTGCTTTGGGAGCAGGGGGTCGCCGGTTCGAATCCGGCCGTCCCGATGCGTCTCGCAATGGCTACTCGCTTGTCGTCCGCGCCCTCCGCCCGGGCCCATCGCGGTGCTGAGAGGCCGGGAAACTTGTCGCACAGCCATTGACTGCCCGGGCGATCGACAAGGCGCTCCTGGTCGAGTGGGCCGGTGAGCACTCAGCCGTTGACCGCCGGGCGAAAGCGGGGTCTAATCGACCATGGTCGTGCTGAATCCGCGCCGCGCGGCGATTGCCGTGGCATCACTGCTCACGCTTGGCCTCACGGCCGCGGTCGGCCTGGCCACGGTGCCCGAGGGGCAGCAGGACACGATCAGCGACGGCGTGGGTCGGCGATCCTCGGTTGCCATCAGCGGCACCGACGGACGCGCGATGGTGGCGTTCGATCGCGGCAACGTCGCCAACAACACTCAGACCTTCGGCCGCGCCATCGATCGGGCAGGGAACCCCGTCGGGCCAGTCTTCCCGATCACGGACGCCAAGTCCCAGGGTCGGGGAAGCACGAACTCACCGGCGATTGCCCACAACGGCTTCCGCGACGAGTACTTCGTGGTCTGGGCGGAGGACATCCTCGCCGGCGCTGAACGAAAGACCGAGATCTTCGGCCGCCGCCTCGCCCCCGACGGCACGCGCGTCGGCGCGCCGGTGCAACTGTCCGCCACCGGCCCCGACGACGACCGCACCTTTGCGGGGGTCCGCCCCGAGATCGCCTACAGCACCACGAGGGACGAGTACCTGGTTGTGTGGATCGGCAGCGCCGATCGGCAAGGTTTCGGCGCGAACGAGCAGGAGGTCTTCGGTCGGCGAGTATCCGGGGCGGGCATCCCCATCGGCATCGACGGCTTTCGCGTCTCGACGATGGGGCCGACCAAGTCCGAGGAGTACGGGCCGCGCTCTCTTGCGCTGACATTCAACCCGGACGACGGCGAATACCTGGTGGTGTGGGAAGGCGATACTCAGATGGCCTCGATTCCCCCGTTGGTCGACAACGAGTTCGAGATCTTCGGTCAGCGGCTGACCGTCGGCGGCGTCGAGATCGGCGACGACGATTTCCGAATCAGCGACGCCGGGCCGCCGGCCGACATCAACTTCAGAGCTGAACGACCCGACGTCAGCTACAGCCCGGTGAGCAATCAGTACCTGGTTGTCTGGCGCGCCCGGGAACCGTTCAACGGCGCGACCGATCGACAGATCTACGCCCAGAGGCTCAGCCGGAGCGGAGCGGAGATCGGGGAAAGCGATTTCCTCGTCTCGGAGGCGGCCCGGGACGGGATCGGCGAGCCGGTGGCCTCGCAGCCCGAGGTCACCGCGAGCAGCCGGTCGGATGAGTTCTTCATCGTGTGGACAGACGGAAGCAATTCGGCTCAGCTGTTCGGTGAGCGGCGCGACGGCAACGGCGCGCTGGTCGGCCCGAGCGACGTCTCATTGGCGACCAAGGCTCCGGACGACACCTCGAGTCCGAGCGACGTCGCGTATTCCGTCCTGGACAATCGCTACATGGCGACCTGGACCTACGCGGACATGGACCAGATCAACAGCGACGTCATCGACCGCCGACTCGTGATGGGAGCCGAGGCGGTGCTGCCGGTCCCTCTGCTGCTGCCGCCCGGCACCCCGCCCGGCGGGGGGATTCCGGGGACCAGCGGAGCGCCATCGGCAGCCAACTGCCTCCCTGTTGACGCCGTCACCGGCACGGGCGCATCGGGCACGCTCAGCCTCACGACCACCCAGCTCCGGATCAATCAGCGCATCGGCCAGGCGGCCGTTCGTCGAGCCAACGCCGTCCAGAGATGGCTCGACGCCGGAATCGTCAACGGCGACATCTGCGGTGGGTCGCTGATCGGAGATCAGCTCCATTCCGGCGTCATGTTCAGCCAGGACCTGCTTCAGGCCGTGCCGGGTAGGGCCGATCCCCGGCCGTTGGTGATCCCCGTGGCCCAGGCAAAGCCCGCGGCGACTTTTTCTCTCACCGCCCGGCAGCTGAAGATCAATCAGAACGTCTACTCGGCCGCACTGCGCCGGGCGAACGCGCTCAAGGCTCGGATCGGAGGCCGGCTCACAGGCGGCGACATCAAGGATGGGGAGCTGACGGCCGACCGTCTGCGTCAAGATCTGATCCTGGGAACGTTGACTGCTGCCGCGACCGTGCCGGGAGCCTCGACCACCCAGGTCGCCGATCCAGACACGAAGAAAGCGGTCTTCAGCCCGACACTCAGGCAGCTGCGCATCAACCAGAGAATCGCCCAGGCGGCGGTGAAGCGGACCAACGATCTGAGGGCCACCGTTGGCGCCGGGCTCACGGGTCGAAACTTCGTCGCGGGATCGATCACGGCCGCCGACTGGGCGGCCCCGTAGCCCTAAGAGGGCCCTCGTCTGCGGTGGTGGATCCTCGCCCTCGAAGCCTCTCTGGCGTCACAACCTCCTGCGGCGCTATTCGCCGGGGGCAGGTGGCCCCGGCCGCGGCCCTTTCCGAGCTGGACTCGGCCACGTGATGCCGAGGCGTATGCCTCGGACGCGGAGTCCCGCCACTTCTCTCGGCGTCGTCTGCACGATTCGCACTTTTCGCTGAGCGATCCTGAGCGGGGGAGGCGACGGTGACCGAGTCATTCGAAGAGATGCTCACCGGCGGTCACCCGAACTCGCTCGGGCGCACGGAAGAGGTGGTCGACGTCGTCCTCGCCGATCGACGTCGCCTCGAGGATCTCTACCGGTGCTACTTCTCGGAGGACGAGGTCGTGCGGCTGCGGGTCTCGGGCGCGATGAAGCGCGTGACCACCGCGCACCCGGAATGGACCATGGAGTTCATGGACCGCCTCCAGAGTGAGATCGCGGCCATCGACCAGGCCTCGAATCAGTGGACCCTCGCCCTGCTCTTCGACCTGACCCGTGATCTGCTCAGCGAAGACCAGGCGGAGCGGGCGAGAGCGATCATGAAGAGCAACCTCGCCGAGCACGATGACTGGATCGTCCTCAACAACTCCATCCAGGTCCTGTTCGACTGGTCGGCGGACGACCCGCCGCTCCGGGAGTGGTTGCGGCCCCACCTTGAGCGTCTCACCGGTGAGACGCGGAAGTCGGTGGCCCGCCGTGCCGGCAAGCTGCTCGCGAGAATCGACGCCGAGAAGACGTCGGGCTGACTGCTCTAGTCTGCCGAGCATGAGCAACCCGTCCTGGAAGCGTCTCGCGCACGCCGCGGCGCTGAGGGCCGAGCGGGCGCTCGATGCCGCCCGGCGCCGGCTTCCCGCGCGGCCGACGGACCTTCACATCCATCCCTACATCGGTCACGGCAACGCGGAGTCCGTCGTCCTCCGCGGCCGGGTTCTCGCCGACCCGCCGCCCGACCCCGACGCCCCGGACGGGCACGCGGTCCGGCGCGCATGGCGCACCTTCCGCCGCTTCGCATCGAGAGAGCTCCCCGGCGTCGAGCTGACCGTCTCTCTCGATGGGGACCGGGTCACGGTCGTCACCGATCAGGAGGGGTACTACGAGGCCCGCCTGCCGGCGACCCCCGGAGGTGTCAGGCGGTTCGGGACGGCATCCTCCGCCGGGCATTCCGTTGAGGTCGAGGCCGTCGTACCGGACGCCGCCACGGGCAGCGTGCTCGTCGTCTCCGACATCGACGACACGGTTCTCGAGACGGGTGCGCAGCGCGCGTGGGACGTCGCCCGGGCGACGATCTTCGGCACCTACCGCACGCGGACGCCGGTGCCCGCGATGGCGGAGTTCTACCGCGGGCTCGTCCGTGGCCCCGACGGGGAGATGGAGAACACGACGTTCTACGTCTCGAGCAGTCCGTGGAACCTCTACGACTTCCTCGCGACCTTTCTCGAGTTCCGCGGACTGCCACATGGGCCGCTCTTTCTCCGCGACCTCGGGATCGACAAGAGCAGGTTCATCGCCTCGGGCCACGCCACGCACAAGCGCGCGGCGATCGACGAGATCCTCACGATGCACGCGGCACACCGGGCTCTGCTCGTCGGTGACACGGGCCAACGCGATCCGGAGATCTACGCCGAGGTCGCCCGCGAGCAACCGGAGCGCATCGCGGCGATCTACCTTCGCGACGTCGCCGGTGCCGAGCGCGATGCCGAGGTGAATGAGATCGGGCGAGAGCTCGCCGGAATCGGTGTACCGCTCGTGCGCAGCCGGTCGGCGGTCGCGTTCGCTGAGCATGCGCTGACACTCGGGCTCATCGCACCGGATGACGCGGCGGCCGTCGCTCGCGCGGTCGAGGCCGCTCCGAACTGAGCGTCGCGCCTGCTCGGGCCCGATTGGCGGGTCATCTGACAGCCTCGGGGACATGAGCGATCCCGTCTTTCTCATCACCGGCGCGTCGAGCGGTATCGGCGCCGCCACCGCGCGGCAGGCGTCCGAGGCCGGCTACCGCACTGCTTTGCTCGCGCGCTCGGAGGACCGTCTGGCCGCGCTTGCCGAGGAGCTCGGCGGGGCGGAGTGCTCGATACCCGTGCGCTGCGATGTGACCGAGTGGGACGAGGTTGAGCACGCCGTCGCCGAGGTCTCGGCGACGCTGGGCCGGATCGACGTCGTCTTCGCCAACGCCGGCTTCGGGGCCGTTCGCGGCTTCACTGAGGAGTCGCCCGAGCACTGGCGGTCGATGGTCCTCACCAACGTGCTGGGCTTGGCCTACACGATCCGGGCCAGCGTCGACGCGCTGGACGAGAGCGGTGGCCACCTCGTGATCACCGCCTCGGTGGCAGGGCACGTCGCGCTGCCGGGATCGCTCTACTCGGCGACCAAGCACGCCGCGCGATCGATCGGCGAGTCGGCGCGAAAGGAGTTGCTCCACAGGGGCATCCGGACCACGACCATCTCGCCGGGCAACGTTGACACGCCGTTCTTCGACAACACGCCCGACGTCCACCTGACCGACGATGACGTCGCGCGGGCGGTGATGTACGCGGTCTCCCAGCCGGCCGGCGTCGGGATCAACGAGATCCTGATGCGCCATCCCGGCCAGGAGACCTGACCCGCCGACCTCGATCGGGTCGTCTCCCGCATCGTCCTGCCAGGTCACCCGGAACGCGATGGACCGGTCCGTCTCGGTGAGGCGCCCGAGCAGGCGGGCTTCATGGTCGTCGCCGTCGGCGATGAGCGGGATCACGCTGTCGCGACCTCCCGGACGGCCTGATGGAGCTCCGCCTCACCGGGGCTGCGCTATCTGACCCCGTCCATGAAAGCGTCAGCGTCAGTACTGGTGGATCCCATCGAGGTTCCTGCCCTGCGAAGGCGCCGAAGCGCCCGGCGCGGTCGTTTTGAGATCCCGGGCGATGTCCGGCTCAGGCCACCGCGGCGCGGTCGAGAGTGCGGAACTCGTCCGCAGTCAGCTCGATCGCCACCGCGCCCAGCAGGTCCTCGACCTGCGCGACGGTCGTCGCGCTGGCGATGGGCGAGGTCACACCCTCGCGCTGCATCAGCCACGCGATCGACACCTGCGCCGGTGTGGCGTCGTGGGCCTCGGACACGGCGTCGAGCGCCGACAGCACCGCCTCGCCGCGCGCGTTCATGAACGAGGCGATCACACCCCGGGCCCGAGGGCTGTCCGGCGTCGGCTGGCCCGGGCGGTACTTGCCGGTCAGAAAGCCACGCGCCAGCGAGAAGTACGGGGCGACGCCCAGACCCTGGTCACGGCAGACCTGCTCGGGTCCGCCCTCGTAGTCGTCGCGCTCGAGCAGGTTGTAGTGCGGCTGCAGCGCCTCGTAGCGGGGGAGGCCCTCGCCGGCGCTGATCTCGAGCGCCTCGGTCAGCCTCTTGGCGCTGTAGTTCGAGGCGGCGATAGTTCCGACCAGGCCCTCGTCGACCAACTCCCCGAACGCGGCGAGCGTCTCGCCCAGCGGCGTCGCCCGATCGTCCCGGTGGGCGTAGTAGAGATCGATGCGATCTGCTCCGAGGCGCTGGAGTGACTCCTCCGCGCCGCGGCGGATCTGATCGCGTGACAGGCCCTCCTCGAGGCCGGCGCCGGCCATCCCGACCTTGGTCGCCACGATCATGTCGTCGCGGTCGTGGCGCGATCTCAGCCAACGGCCGATGATCTCCTCCGACTCGCCGCCGCTGTTGCCCTCGACCCAGGCCGAGTAGACGTTGGCGCTGTCGATGAAGTTGCCACCGCCGTCGGCGTAAGCATCGAGCACGTCGTGGGATGCGGCCTCGTCGGCCCCCCAACCGAAGACGTTGCCGCCCAGGCAGAGAGGGAAGACCTGGAGTCCGCTGCGGCCGAGTTCACGTCGTTGAGGCATGCCGCGATCCTACGCCCGGGCGGCGGCCCCCGGCCTCGCGGGCCGGGGGCGATGGCCTCAGCCCGCCGTGCGGAAGCCGATCTCGGTGATCGTCCGGTTGCCGCTCTTCTCGCGAGCCAGGACCTCGAGCGCGTACTGGGTCCCCGGCGCGAGCAGCTCTCCCGGGAGAGTGAGGCTCGTGGCATCCGGCGTCAGCTCGATCGAGACGGTCTCGCCTCGGTCGTCCCCCAGAATGACCTCGTAGTCGATGATCTCGACCTTCGCCGGCCGGGTCACCGGCTCCCATCTCACCGTCAGGTCCCCGACGGGGACGACGGCGCCCTCGGTCGGACTGAGCACCTTCGGTCGGGCCGGAACGACATGGCTCAGGCGCGCCGACCCGATGACGAGCTCGTCGTCGATGGTCCGTCCCCGGAAGCGGTACCTCCCGACGGGAAAGCGCGCTTTGAAAGCCGCGAACGGGACCTCGTCGAAGCTCGGCTCGGCACTCTCGAAGGAGAGCTCGCTGAGGCCCCACTGGGCCATGCGGCCACGCCCCCGGAAGTCGACGAGCTTGCGGCCCCGGGGATCGAGAATGATCACCCGCCGCCACGGCTCTGCGCCGATCTTCGCCTGCAGGCCGGCGTCGCCGTCGGTGGCGTTGATCTCGATGAACAGGTCGGCGTCGTCGAATCGGACGGGGCCGTCGGCCTCGGCGTGGGCGACCGTGGGCTCCGGCATGGCGGGTGTGGCCGAACCGCCGGTTCCTGCGATGGCGAGCCCGGCCGCTGCGCCGACTCCGGCCAGCGCCATGAACGTGACTGATCGGATGCGCGTGGAAGACATCTTCGGACCTCCTGATCCAAGGTGGACGATGGCGTGAGCCTCGATCAGCCGAATAAGCCCGCCATGAGAGAGCGGGCCGTCCCGCGGTTCGGCATGGTCACGCGTGTCACAGCCGCGGGTATCGTTCTGGCGGTGTCTCTGGCCCTGCTGTCCGGCTGCGGTGGAAACGACGCTCGGTCGCGTCGGCTCTCCCGGATGCCGGGCCGGTTGACGTCACGGCGGTGCGGCCGCCGGACCCCGGGCCGGGCAGCGAGGCCGACGGGATCAGCATCGAGGGCACGGCCGACGATGCGATCGACGCCATCTGGTCTGATGTCTCGGGGGCGCGTACGCGCGGGAACAGACCTCCTTTCTTGACGATCGCGCCGACCCGCGCGCCGCGATCACCTATGAGGTGATCGCACGTGACTTCCCCGCAAGCCTCTCCGCCCCGCGCCGGATCACGGTGCCCCCGGCCTGAGCGCCGGGACCGGCTCTAGGCTGGAGCCGTGATCAACTTCGGCCAGATGCCCGTGGATCGCGTCGCCGACCTGGCGGCGCTCCCGCCCGACGCTGAGGGGCGCGACGCTCTCGTGGACGAGCTGCGCGAGGCGTGGGCTGCAGCGGGCGCCGCCGAGAAGCCCGTACTCGCCGCCGCCGGCCGCGCCCTGGCCGACCGCGCATCCGTTGCCGACGGCCTGCGGCTCGATGACGTACTGGGTCGACTGGGCGTCACGGCGCTGCGCCCGGGGCAGGATCGGGCGATCACGGCCGCCATCGCGGGCCTCGACACCCTCGTCGTCATGGCCACGGGAAGCGGCAAGAGCCTCTGCTACCAGGCCCCCGCGGCGGTGCTCGGTGGTCTGTCGCTGGTCGTCAGCCCGCTGATCGCGCTCATCGAGGACCAGCATCGGGCGCTGGCCGACGCCGGGCTGCCGGTCGCGCGTCTCAGCTCGCAGCTCGATGAGACCGAGCAGCGGGCGGTGCTCGCACGGGTCGATGCAGGCGAGCCGATGCTGCTCTACGTCGCGCCGGAGCGCTTCAACTCGCCGATGTTCGTCGAGGCGGTGCGCCGCCGCGGCGTGAACCTGTTCGTCGTCGACGAGGCTCACTGCGTCTCCGAATGGGGTCATGACTTCCGCCCGGACTACCGGCGGGTGGGCGAGTTCCGTGACCGCGTCGGGGCGCAGGCGACGGTCGCCCTCACGGCGACCGCGACCCCGCGCGTTCAGCAGGACATCGCCGCACGCCTCGGACTGCGCAATCCCGTCGCCGTCACCACCGGCTTCGACCGGCCGAACATCACCTACGACGCGCTCAGCCTGTCGGGCCGCGGCACCGTCATGCGGAAGGCCGCCGCCCTCCGCGTCGCCCTCAAGGAGGTGGGGGACGGGCCGGCCATCATCTATTCGGGCACGCGCCGCGCCGCCGACGAGCTCGCTCAAGATCTTGGTCGCGAGGGCTGGCGCACGGCCTCATACCACGCGGGCCGTTCCGACCGGGCTCTCACCCAGGAGGCCTTCATGTCGGGCGAGGTGCAGGTGATGTGCGCCACCAACGCCTTCGGGATGGGCGTGGACAAGCCCGACATCCGCCTGGTGGTGCACTGGGCCGCACCGGATTCGCTGGAGCAGTACTACCAGGAGGCCGGCCGCGCGGGTCGCGACGGCGAGCAGTCGCGGGCGTTGCTGCTCGCGGCGTCCACCGACATCGGTCGGATCAAGAACCGCATCGGCACGGCTCGCCTGGAGACATCGGACATCGACCGCCTGCTGTCGCGCCTCGCGGCCGGCGCGGGACCCGACGGCGACTTCCTCGTGCCGCGAGGCACGCTCGACGACCGCGGGCGCTTTGAGCTGGCGCTCGCCGAGCGAATCGGCGCCCTCAGCGCCTCACCGGCCTCCGGCGGCGCGACGGCGGGGCGCCTGCACGCCGACCGGCTCGATGCGGCGGCGTCGGAGGAGCTGGCCAACCAGGTCGGGCGCGAGCTGCGCCGCCGGTGGGACGCCCTCGACGCCCTCGTCAACTACGCCGAGAAGGAGCGCTGCCGCCGGTCGGCGATCCTCAGCTACTTCGGCGACGAGCGCGAGGGCGCGCCCGAGGAGCGCTGCTGTGACTTCTGTCAGGCCCCGTCGCCCGACTGGGCGCGGACGGCAGGCGAGGCGATCGCCCCGCGGTCCTCGTCGAGCGAACCGGCCGAGGGGCTCGAGATCTCCGACCGCCGCCTGCTCGATGAGCTGCGCGCCTGGCGCGCGGCGCTCGCCGCCGAGCTGGGCTGGCCGGCGTTCCGCATCGCCTCCAACCGCACGCTCAAGGAAATCGCCCGGTCCCGCCCGACCGACAGCGGCGCCCTCGGCGCCGTCCAGGGCGTCGGGGCCTTCCTCGCCGAGAACCACGCCGACGCGATCCTCGGGATCGTCAGCGGGGCCGATCCGCAGGAATCGCCCCCACGACCACGGCGCTCCGCGCCGCGGGTGTCGAAGGTCGGCGATGTCGACCCCGAGATCTTTGACCGTCTGCGCGAGTGGCGCCTCGAGCGGGCGGACGGCAAGCCGGCATACACGGTCTGCGGCAACGAGACGCTCGCGGAGATCGCGCTCCGCCGGCCCGACGGCCAGGCGGCGTTGTCCTCGATCAAGGGTGTCGGGCCGGCGTTTCTCGAGCGCCACTCCGAGAGCCTCTTCGTCGTGCTCGAGGAGATCGCCGCTTAGTCCGAGCCCATGCCCAGGTGGCCGCTGACCGCCTGGAGCGTCTCCCGGATCGCCCGCGCGGTGCCGTTGGCGGCGGCCGACCCCTCCGCGCCCGGATCGGCGTCGTCCAGCCACCCGACCGGCGGCTCCGGGCACTCGGCGCCGACCATGGTCTGTCGCCAGCTCTCGGGGACATCATCGGGGATGGTGTCCTCGGCCATCTCCGCGATCAGGGCCGCCCAGGCGCGCGGCGGGGCGTTGCACGGGTCATAGCCGCCACCCCCGAGGGCGACCCAGCGTCCAGCGCAGAGCGTGTCGGCAGCTTCGCGCAGGCCACGCCACAGCTCGGGATACAGCGGCATGGTCGTCTGAAGGTGGGAGAGAGGGTCTCCGTGATGGTGATCGACGCCGCACTGGGTGATCAGGACGTCAGGCTTCCAGGCCTCGAGGACAGGAACGACCACCTCGTCCATCGCCCGGCGGTAGCTGGCGTCCCCGGCGCCCGGCGGCAGTGCGAGATTCACGCTCGAACCCTCCGCGCCGGGGCCGCCGACCTCCTCCGCGAAGCCTGAGCCCGGGAACAGGTGGCGCCCCGACTCATGCACGGAGAGCGTGAGGACGGTGGGGTCGTCCCAGAAGATCCACTGCACGCCGTTGCCGTGGTGGACATCGAGGTCGACATAGGCGACGCGCTCCGCTCCGTGGTCGCGCAGGCGGGCCGCGCCCAGGGCGCACTCGTTGTAGATCGCGAAGCCCCACGCCCGGTTGCTCAGACCGTGGTGCGCGCCGCCGGCCGGAATCATTGCCCGCCGGGCGGTCCCGGTGCCGACGAGGTCCGCACCCCTCGTCACCGCGGCGCAGGCGCGGGCGGAGTCCTCGTGCATCCCGGAGTAGGCGTTGTTGTCGCCGCCGATGCCCCACTGCTGAGCCTCGGGCTCGGCCGCCAGTATCGGCGTGGCGCTGTAGCGACGGATCGCGGCGATGAAAGCCGGCGCGAAGACCCGGGCCAGCTCATCGTCGGACAGGGGTCCCGGCACGTCGGGTCGCATGAGGCCGGGCGCATCGAGAAGGCCGGCCTGCTCCGCGAGCGCGACGGCCAGTCGGTGGCGACGACCGTCGGTGGGGTGATCGCTTCCCCACTTCATCCCCAGGGTGTCATCGTGGACGAGGGCAAGGGTGGAGACGGCCATGCCGGGGCAGGCTATCGGCCCTCCGGGCCGAGGCCCCACCACGACCCTCACGATTGTCCGCCGGCTGCCGATATGAGGCGCATGCGGATTCTGATCGGGCTGTCCATCGGCGCCTTCGCCATCGCCGGACTGGTCGCGGTTCTCTGGACCGCGGGAGCGAGCGTCGATGCGCCGAGTCCGGCCGGCGACAGCCGCACGGCCGACGTACGCGCTGTCGCCGAGGCATCGGGCGCCGGTCCGCTCGGGCCCCGGCCCGAGGCAGATCCCGCGCTGGTCTCCCTGGGCGAGGCGCTGTTCTTCGATCCGATCCTCAGCGGAAACCGGGACATCTCCTGCGGCTCGTGTCATCACCCGGGCGCCGGCAGCGGCGACGGCCTCCCCCTGTCGGCGGGCACCGGTGGCGCCGGCGACGGACCGGAGCGCCGCGTCGGCGCGGACCGGACCCTCGTGCCCCGCAACGCCCCGCCGCTCTACAACCGCGGCCACGAGCAGTGGCGCACGATGTTCTGGGACGGACGGGTCGAGGTGGTGGATGGCGCCATCCGTTCGCCCGCCGGCGACGTCCTGCCCGATGGGCTCAACTCGGTTCTCGCCGTCCAGGCGATGTTCCCGCCCACGTCCCGGGTCGAGATGCGTGGGAAGCCCGGCGAGGTCTCGCCGGACGGACGCCCGAACGAGATCGCGCTGATCGGCGACCGCGATCTTCCCGCGATCTGGGACGCCCTCGCAAAGCGGGTCGTGACGGAGCCGGGCTACGAGGAGCTGCTTGCGGCCGCGTTCCCGGCCGTGCAGCGCACCGAGCTGAGCTTCGTCGATCTGGCCAACGCGATCGCGACCTATGAGGCGACCGCCTTCGTCGCCGATCAGAGCCCGTGGGACGCGTTCTTGGCGGGGGACGACCGGGCCCTGGACGACGCCGCCCTGGCGGGCGCGTCCCTCTTCTACGGTGACGGCGGCTGTTCCGCGTGTCACTCCGGCGTGCTCATGACCGACCAGCGCTACCACGCGACGGGCGTACCCCAGGTGGGGCCGGGCCGGGACGCCGCCGCGCCCGCCGACCGGGGACGGGCCGATGTCGAGGGATCCGCCGCGGAGGACGAATACGCCTTTCGCACCCCGTCGCTGCGCAATGTGGCGATCAGCGGGCCCTGGATGCACGATGGCGCGTACGACGTGCTGGAGGACGCGGTGCGGCACATGGTCGACCCGGCGGCCTCCCGGGCCAGGTACCGCCCCCCCGTGCAGGCGGGCGTCGGGCGCCTGCCGCGGGTGCCGGACGCCGAACAAGAGCGCCTCGATTCGGAGGCGGAAGCCTTCGGGGGCAGTGTGACGGCCCTGTCAGACCGGCAGGTGGCGGACCTCGTCGCGTTCCTGGGCGCTCTGACCGACCCTGCGAGCCGGCGCGGGGAGCCCGCGCTGCCCGAATCGGTGCCTTCGGGGCTCGCTCCGCCCGCCCCCCTGCCCACGCCCTGAGCGCTCTCGGCGGATATGTAAAAGCCGCGGGTGAACCCTCCGGGTCGCGCGAGGAGAACCCCGGGGAGTGACGAAGAGGGCCGCGAGATCGATCTCGGCGCCGTCCGGCGTCATGACAAGGAGCCCTCGTGTCCTCGTTCGCTTTCCGCTTCATCCTTCTGGTGGCGCTGCTCGGTCTGGCCGCCGCACCGGCTCTCGCCGACAACCATCTCGGCGAGGAACCTGAGCCCGAGCCGGCCCCGGCTCCCGCGCCGACGCCGCCTGCCGGTCAGCCCGGCGCCTACGACCCGCCGGGGGCCTACGACCCGCCCGCCCCGCCCCCGACGCCCCCTGCTCCGGCGCCCCCGCCGCTCACCCCGCCGCCGGCACCCCCGGCTCCGCGCCCCGCTCCCGTCCCGACGCCTGACGCCGTGCCGCCGCCCGCGCCGGCGCCGGCCAAGCTCAAGGTCGGAACGGTGAGCCCGCTGCGCGCCCTCGTCGCGACGATCCAGCTCTACCGCATCACCCTGATCAACGAGGGTGGCACGGCCACCTCAGTGACCGTGACGGCGCTCTCACGCGGCGAGCGGACCGCGCGCAGGGTGACGCTCAAGCCCGGCGGCCGGTTCATCGTGAACCGGCGCGTGAAGATGCCGGCCACCAAGGCGATCGTCGGTATCCGCTGGACCGTTCGCTATGACGGCAAAGAGATCGTCAAGACTGCTCGCACGGCGGTCCTCTGATCAGCCCGGCCCGGGCGTCGCACACCGACGCTCCGGGTCGTCTCCTCACCGGGGGATTGGGTGCGTATTGATCGGCCTGCAAAAATCCCCCACCGGTGACTGACAGCACAGAGATCCGCTACAAGGTGCCCGAGTGGCACGCGTGGCGCGTTCCGGTCGCGCTCGGCTTGGTGCCGTGGCTCTGGTTCGTGGTGCGCGATGTCAACGACTGGGCGGACCTCCTGGCGGCCGGCCTGCCGATCGGCGTCGGGGTCATCGCCCTCGCCTGGG
>JAHEIS010000016.1 GCA_024639225.1 Actinomycetes bacterium
GGCAGGGCGTTGATGAACGATCCGTCGTTGGTACTGGTCGACGAACCCACGTCAGCACTGGACTCGGAACTGGGAAAGCAGGTGATGGACCTGCTCCGACGTGAGATCAAAGGTCGCGGGGTCGCGGCCATCGTCGTCACCCACGATGACCGGGTGCTCGAGTACGGCGATCGCACCGTGCGCATCGTCGACGGTGCCCTCGAATCGGCCGGTGCGGGAAACGACTAGTGGGGCCAGACGCGGCGGTTCGCTGCCGAGCGACCGGCCGACGATGCTGCTCCTCGTCGGCGGAGCGGACTTGCGGCCCAACTCAGCCTTTGCCAACAGTCCGCAAACGACTCGCGCCGCACCGAACGGCATGAACTGGGCCGATTCGCGGGGTAGGACTGCAGGCCCCGGACGGAACGCGGGGTCTCGATACTGATACGAACGGGCCAGTACCCGAAGCACGGGCCTTTTCGTCCCAGGTCGCGGGTTCGAGCCCCGCACGGCCCATGAACACAGGGCCGTGGTGGCCTCGGTCGGCCAAGCGGAATATCTCGTGCAATGCGTTCGGCAAGTGTCCTTCACCGGGGCGCCTCAGCTGTGCACTGCACGGCCGACACCCGTCAAGAACTCCCAAACGTTAATGCGCCTCTGCGGCGACCTTCACGCGAGGTGTCAACGCTCGCTGTCGGTGATGATCACGACACCCCGCACCCTTGCTCGTAGCGCCGCCCAATCCCCCCGGCTCACGGTCCTCATCGGGGCTCTCGCCGTGGCCTCCGCCCTCATGGCCACGGCGATCGTCGCCTCCGTCACGAACGGTGACACGCTCCGCTGGATCTCGATCTTCGGGCTTGTCGCGGCGATCTCAACTGCGGGTCTTGCTCTCTGGACACCGGACCTTCGGCAGGACGATCACCGAGAGAAGATCGGTCTCGCTGTGCTGGCCGCATCCCTGTTCTTCGGCCTGGGGTCGTTCATGGCGCTCCAGAATGAGCGCGTGGCCGCGCAGGGTTCGCTGGAGAGTTCTCAGGCGGAGCGAGGCTTCGAGCTCGCGGCGGAGAAGCGACAGCTCATCTTGGAACTCGGGCTCAAGAAGGATCTCCGGGGGATCGATCTTCGGCGACGAGACGTGTCGGGTGTGTCGCTCCGGCGTCGCCAGTTCGCCGGCGCCTTGCTGGATGCTGTCGACCTACGGCGCAGCGATCTTCGCGGGTCGAATCTCCGTGCCGCCAAGCTCTCCGGTGCGCGGCTGGGCTTTGCGAACCTGCGCAACGCCGATCTCCGAGGGGCGACTCTTGAACGGGCCCGACTCGGGCGCTCCGATATCAGGGGGGCGGACCTTCGTGGTGTCGTCGGCCTGAGGACGGCTCGCCTGACCGGCGCACTCGCTGACGGCGACACGCGATGGCCAGATGCCCGATTCAGCCCCGGACGCGCCGGGGTGGTCTGTGTCGATGGGCGGTGCGGGAAGGCGCCCTGAGGCGCGGCGGCGTCCCGCCCGCCTTGCCACCAGGCGCTCGATCTCAAATGCTCCCTCTCGTTCGGTCGGGTCTACAGAGCGAGCTTGTTCCCCTGTGCCGACGCATCCGCCCACGTGCGGGGCGAGGGGCGAGAGTGAGCTTGATCCACCACAATCGGACGGAGCTGCAGACGGCGATCACGCTCGTGGTCCGCCCCAGCGGGCCCGGCATCGCCGTTTCTCACCTGACAAGGCCCGCGCGCCGACACCATCCCTGCACGTCCGGTTGTTGGGCCCTCGCGCACGGCGCGACAGCCCGATGAGCAGGCGCTCCTACCCGCACGCACTACGGTGGCGGTCACGGCGTGCGGACCTCGGGCCCGAAGAGCAGCGACCCCGTCGTCGGCATGGATGCTGCGGCTTCCGGCTCGTGGGGACGCCGGGCTGCCACCGTCCGGTTCCTCCCGGAGATGGGGCGTGGTCCAGTCCGGCCCGGGTTGCACACTGAATCGCCGTGTTCGCCAGTGAAGTGCTCGCCCACGTCCAACGACGCGGGTTGTCGAAGCAGCGAACTCGCCCTTACCGAGGTTGCTTGTGGGATACGGTCGGGGCCACGTAACCGACGAGAAGCAGACTTCCGAAGGGGCGTCCGAGGCGCCCGCTCCCCCCGACCGCATCGAGTAGGTCGCGCCGCGCCGGTGGTCCTCACGGACCGCCCTTCGCTTGCCGGCTCCCTGCCGTTTTCCGCGACATGGGTCTCAGATTTCTACTATCCCCGCCCCGGCGGTTGGGGTTAGCCTGAGCGGGGCGGCACGCTGGCCGCAGGCAATCGCTGGACGGAGATGACCATGAGTGACGACAGCGCAGCCGGGCACGGCTCCACCACAAAGCCCTCCCGTTGGCGCAGCCTCTTGGTCGGGGTGCTGATCGTGGTCGGCTGTGTTCTGATCGCCCTCGGCAGCATCGCCCTCTGGCTCGAGTACACGGCGCTGGAGACCGACGCATACGTCGACACGGTCGCGCCGCTGCCGAGTGAGCCCGCCGTGGCCGAAGCCCTCAGCGCCTTCATCGTCGATGAGGTCGTGCGCGAGACCAATGCCGAGGCCGAGCTCGAGATGGCCCTGAGGGAGAACCTCGGGCCGGAGGCGGCGAAGTTCTCCGGCATCATCGCCTCGAGCGTCGCGACCGGCGCCGAGAGCGTTGTGGCGGACCTCATTGCCAGCGAGGAGTTCGAGGCGCTCTGGGCGGAGGCGAATCGCGGGGCCCATAGCGTGGCATTGGCCGCGATCAAGAACGAGGACGAGCTTCTGGTTGCGAACGAGGGCGTCGTGGAGCTCGACCTCAAGCCGGTCGTCGAGAGGGTTGTCGAGCAGCTCGCGGGCGAGACCGACCTGGAGATCTCGGTGCCCGAGGATGTCGGCAGGGTGGAGCTCTTCGAGGACCAGGGGGCGCTCAAGGAGGCGCAGGACGCGGCCAACCTGCTGGAGACGCTCTCCTGGGTGCTGCTGGTGGTGGCCCTGATCGCGTTCGCCCTGGCGATCTGGCTCTCTCGCGGCCGCTGGCGCTCGGTGATGCAGATCGGCTTCGGGCTGGTCATCGTGGCGCTGTTGACCGCCGTGGTCCTCCGGTTCGGGCGCAGCTTGACGATCAACCAGATCGCCGAACCTGATCTGCCCGACGAGGCGGTCGCCGCGATCTGGGACACCCTGATCCGCAACCTGGAGACCCAGAACTGGGTTCTCCTGTTGGCGGGCGTGGCGGCGGTGACCGTAGGCGCCGTGATGGGCGACTACGACTGGGCGAGATCGCTGCGGCATTCGCTCGCCGAGCAGGTCGACGAGTCGGGTACCGAGAGCGCCTTGCAGCGCTTCGCCCGCGAGCGGACCGACCTGATGCGGGGCATCGGGGTGGCGGTGGGCATCCTGCTGCTGCTGATCTGGCCTGACCCGGGCATCGTCGTGGCGTTCGTGATCATCGCGCTCGTGGTGCTCTATCTCATCGGGGTGCAGTACTTGAAGAAGGGACCGGAGTAGCGGCTGCGAGTGGTACGCATCTCCGTCGCCGCCGCGAGGGCACGCCCGTTGGGAGACATCTCGACGGAGGAAACCGAGGACGAAGACGGCGACGGAGAGTCACGAAGCCAAAGGTGAACACACCGTGGCGAAGGTCACGGAGTCGCGCACGAGGGCGGTGTGCGACGCAGTTCCATCGCCAACTCCGCTCCGCTGAACGACCGGCCGCCGCAGCCAAGAGAAACCGTGTACTGCCGCCTGCGAACCTGAACTGGCCGGCAACGGGTTGCCGGCGGTCAGCCGCGCATCGTACGCTGCCGCAGCCATCTGGACGGTGAAAGCGAACAGGGAGAGCCCATGCCGACCATCATCGGTCACCACGATGTCGAGGACACCGACCATTGGCTCGCATCACCGCGCCGCGAGGAGTTCTTCGGGCCCCTCGGCGTCACGAACATCAGGACATTCGTCGACCCGCAGAATCCGAGCCACGTCGCCGTCCTCATGGACGTCGCCGACGTGGACGCCCTGATGAGCGCGATGGAGTCCGAGGGCGCAGCGGCGGCCATGGACCACGACGGCGTCCTGCCAGAAACCCTCGCGCTACTCGTTGAACACCCCTAGCCAACCCTGTGCCCCACCTCAACCACGTCGCGTTGACCGTCACCGATCGCCCGCGCTCCGCCCACTTCTACGCCGAGCACTTCGGCCTCACCGAGCGCATCCACGAGGACGACCATCTGCTCCTCATCGCTCCGGCGGGCGGGGGCGATCTGCTCGCGCTCAGCGAAGGGGAGGTGCCGGCCGGGCTTCCGCGCACGAATCACTTCGGCTTCCGCGCCGAGAGCGTGGACGAGGTGCACACGGCTCGAGAGCGCTTTCGGGCCGCGCGGGTCGAGGAGGCCGAGTGGCAGGAGTCCGGGCCGACCCGGGTCCAGGTCTTCGACCCCGACGGGTACCGGGTCGAGATCTACGCGTTCTGAGCGCGCGGAAGTGAGGGTCGAACGACCCCCGGGGGGGCGTTAGGATCACAGGACGGGCTAACCTTCGATCGTGGCGGTCACCTGCCGGTCGCGGGTGCGCCGAGAGGCGGTGCGCCGGACACCAGCGGGCGCCACCGCATGGTCCAGAACTCGACAGGAGTTGGTGATACGCCCATGAAGATCGCGGTCTGTGTCAAAGAAGTGCCGGACGCCGGGTCGAACCCGACGATCGACG
This sequence comes from Actinomycetes bacterium, assembly GCA_024639225.1. Lineage (GTDB taxonomy): Bacteria > Actinomycetota > Thermoleophilia > Miltoncostaeales > Miltoncostaeaceae > JAHEIS01. Next base: position 4,678 of record JAHEIS010000016.1, read on the forward strand.
CGAGCACCAAGGAGCTGGATCGTTCCGGCGACAAGGCGCTCAACCAGTACGACATGAACGCTGTCGAGGAGGCCATCCGCATTCGCGACGCCGCCGGCGACGGTGAGGTCGTTCTGGTCTCCATGGGGCCCGAGGGCGCGCTCGCCTCCATGCGCAAGGCGCTGGCGATGGGCGCGGACCGCGCGGTGCTGATCGCCGACGAGGCCGCCTCCGGCTCTGATCTGGTCGCCACGAGCAAGGTGCTCGCCGCGGCGGTCAAGAAGGAGGAGCCCGACCTCGTTCTGTTCGGCCAGCAGGCCACCGACGGCGACGGTGCCGTGATGTGGTCCTCGGTCGCCGAACGGCTCCAGATGCCGGTCGTCTCACAGATCTCCGAGCTCGAGGTCTCCGGCGGCAAGGTCGCTGCCCGGCGCCAGACCGAGTTCGGCTACGACCGCATCGAGTCGCCGCTGCCGGCGGTGCTCGCGGTCTCCGACTCGCTCAACGAGCCGCGCTTTCCCGCCCTCAAGGGCATCATGGCGGCCAAGAAGAAGCCGCAGGACGTCCTCTCGCTCGGCGACCTCGGCGTCGACGCGGGCGATGCCGGTGAGGCGGGATCACGGACCACCGTCGAGGCGCTCAGCCCGCCTCCGAGCAGCGGCGACACGATCACCGTCGAGGACGAAGGCGACGGTGCCTCGGCCGAGAAGATCATTGATTTCCTGATGGAAAGGAAGCTGGTATGAGCACCCTCGTGTTTCTCGAGCACAGCGACGGGAACATCGTCAAGGGATCCCTCGGCGTCCTCTCCCGCGCGGCCGTCGTCGACTCCGACGTCGCCGGTGTCCTCGTCGGCTCCGACGTCGCCGGTCTCGCCGACCAGGCCGCCAAGCACGGTGCCGCCCGGGTCTTCGTTGCGGAAGACGCCTCGCTCGAGGCGCCGCTGCCCCAGCCCCGCGTTGACGTCATCGCCGACCTGGTCGGAGCCCAGGGCTTCGACAATGTCCTGCTCGGCGCGTCGGTGCTCGCCTCCGACATCGCCGGTGGTCTGTCCGCCCGCCTCGACGCCGGTCTCAACTGGGACCTTGGCGACATCGAGATGAACGGCTCCGAGCTCGTCGGCAAGCGCGCCGCGCTCGGCGACTCCGTCATGGTGGATGTCGGCTGGAAGCAGACTCCCCGAATCGGCCTCTTCCGGTCCGGCTCGTTCGATCCGGCCGAGAGCGCCGGAGCGGGCGCCGTCGAGAACGCCGCCGTCTCCGTCCAGGACTTCTCGAACCAGGCGACGCTCGTCGGCCAGGATCGTGAGAAGGCCGAAGGCCCGTCGATCGAGGAGGCCGACATCCTCGTCACCGGTGGTCGCGGTCTCGGCGAGCCCGAGAAGTTCGCGATGATGGAGGAGCTGGCCGAGGCGCTCGGTGGAGCGGTCGCCGCGACCCGCGCGGTCGTGGACACCGGCTGGTACCCCTACGCCGCCCAGATCGGCCAGACCGGCAAGACGGTCTCGCCCAAGCTCTACATCGCCGCCGGCATCTCGGGCGCGATCCAGCACAAGGTCGGCATGCAGAGCTCCAACACGATCGTCGCGATCAACAAGGACGCGAACGCGCCGATCTTCGACTTCGCCGATTTCGGCGTGGTCGGCGATCTGAACGATGTCGTGCCGAAGCTGATCGAGCTGGCCAAGGCCCGCGGCTGATCAACCGGCCCGCGGCTGCTCGGCGGCCGCGGGCTCAGCCCAGCCTGGCGACGATTCCGCGCACCGTCCCCGTGGTGCGCATCGTCGTGGGGCCCACGAGCCGCTCGATGCCATCGAGATCGATGTCGGCGGCCGCCGACATCGATTCTGCGCAGGAATGCGACCATCCCGAGCGCGCGCCCCGACCCGCGTCCGCCTGGCCCCGACCGGCGCGATGCGGGAGACTGCGCGAATGACGACTGACGACCGCGCCGAGGAGCGCATCTTCGCCCCGATCGCCGGCGGCTACGATCGCTGGTCTGCAGCACTCAGCTACGGCCAGGATCCGCTGTGGAGGCGCTTTCTCGTCTCCCGTCTTTCGGTCGGACCCGACTCCCGGGTGCTCGACGTGGCGTGCGGGACCGCCGCGGTCGCTCGGGCGACCGCGGCCCGCTACGGATGCGAGGTCCTCGGTGTCGACCAGAGCGAGGAGATGCTCGCCGAGGGTCGCCGTCGGGTCGCCCGCGCCGGTCTCGACCATCTGGTCACCCTCACTCGCGGGCGGGCCGAGGAGCTGCCGTTCGCCGACGGCGAGTTCGACGCTCTCAGCGTCACCTACCTCTGGCGCTACGTCGACGATCCCGACGCGACGATCCTCGAACTCGCGCGCGTCGTCCGGCCGGGCGGCGTGGTCGCCTCGCTCGAGTTTCACGTCCCGCCGAATCCTCTCGCCCGGGCGGCCTGGCACCTCCACACCCGCATCGGTCTCCCGCTCGCCGGCCGGGCCATCGGGTCCGGGTGGGACGAGGTGGGCGACTTCCTCGGCCCGAATATCGAGGATTTCTACGCCCGCCATAGCCTCTCGTCTCTGGCCGCGGGCTGGCAGGAGGCGGGCATCAGCGACGTCCGCGCCCGCCTGCTGTCACTGGGCGGGGCGGTCGTCATGTGGGGTGTGCGCCGGGGTGGCTGAGCCACCCCGCCCGGCCTTCTACGCGCTGGCGCGCGGGGGGTGGCGCGACTACGCGACGCTCCTGCATCTTCCCTACACCGCCTGGCACCTCAGTTTCGTGGCCATCGGCGCGGCCCTGGCGCCGGCGTTCTCCGGCGGTCGGCTCGCCGCGGCGCTGGTCGCCTTCTTTCTCGCGGTCGGGGTCGCTGCGCACGCGCTCGACGAGCTCCAGGGCTCGCCGTTGGGTACCGGCATCGCGCGGCCGATGCTCTGGGCCCTCGCCGCGGTCTCGCTCGCCGGCGCCGTGGCGATCGGCATCGTCGGGCTCCGCATCGTCGGGCCGTCGCTCGGCCTGTTCATCGCCGCGGGGGCCTTCGTCGTGCTCGCCTACAACCTCGAGTGGTTCAGTGGCGCTTTCCATTCCGACACGTGGTTCGCGCTCGCCTGGGGCGCCTTTCCGGTGCTCTGCGGCTACTGGGCGATGGAGGCCGCCCTCGCGCCCGAAGCGGCTCTCGCGGCCGCCTTCGCCTTCGCGCTCTCCCGGGCGCAACGTGAGTTGTCCACATCGGTCCGCAGGCTCCGGCGACGGGCGGAGAGCGTCGGAGGCGAGATCGCCTGGCGCGACGGCTCGCGTCAGGCCATCACACGCGACGGCCTGATCGCCGTCGACGAGCGCGCCCTCGCGTGGTTGGCGGCGGCGAGTGTGCTCCTGGCGTGTGGGCTGGTCGCCCTGCGCCTCTGAGCGGCGACGCTCCGGCTCGCTGCGCCGAGCGGGCCTCCGCGACGACGGATCGCACCGCACAATTCCCCTCCGAGGAGCCCCCGGTGCCGCCGTACCGCCGTGATCTCCCTCAGCTCGGCACCACGCCGTTCATCACCGACGGCGGCCTCGAGACCGGAGTCCGGCCGGATCCGGGGTCTGCGGGCGAACGTCTCACGCACGAGCCACGCGGGGCTGGATGATGCCGAGGAGCTGGATGCTGGTGACCCGTCAGAGCTCGGGGCGGAGATGGCCGCGCGCGGCGCTCGGTTCGCCCCGCTGTCGATCCTCGGCGGGTGCTGTGGTACCGACGCCCACCACATCACCCCGATCGCCGAAGCGGTGACGGCGGGGTCGGCCGGGTGGTCGATCCGCTCGGGGGCGGAGCGTCCTCGAGCGGTGGCCTGCCGGTAGCCTGGGAGCGATGGCGAGCACCGCGACACCGGAACTCACACTCTACGAGAGCCCCTCCTGCTGGAAGTGCGTCGATGTGCGCGAGGTGCTCGACGAGATCGGCCTCGACTACACAGCGGTGACCGTGCGGGGGAATCCCGAGGCGCGGGCGTTGCTGGTGAAGGCGATGGGAGAGCCGCCGTACATCCCGATGCTGACCGACGGTGACATCGCGGTCTGGGACCGGCGCCGGATCATCCGCCACCTCCAGGAGAGCTACGGCGCGGTGCCCGACGATGCCCGGGATCTGCCCGACTGGATGGGTGGCAGCTGCCGACTTGGCGATGAGAACTGCGAATGACCACGGAGGTGGCCCCATGGGTCTGATGTCTGACGAGGACGTGCGGACGGCGCTGGGCGCGCTGCCGGGCTGGCGGCGCGAGGGCGATGGGATCGTCCGCGAGTTCACCTTCGACGACTTCGCGGGGTCGATCGGGTTCGTGAACCGGCTGGCGGAGATCGCCGAGGCCGAGAACCACCACCCCGACATCGCGATCAGCTGGGCGACGGTCGCGGTCACCTGGACGAGCCACTCCGTGGGCGGGATCACCGACACGGATCTGGTCATGGCCTCGGCCACCGACAGCATCGGGTAGCCGGTGCTCTACCGGCGCTTCGCGCGGCCACTCCTGTTCCGGCTGGACGCCGAGCGGGCACACGAACTCGCCGTCTCCGGTCTCAGCCGCGGCTGGCGGGCGCTGCCGGGGGTCCCGAAGGAGGATCCCCTCCTTGCTCAGGACCTCATGGGCTGCCACTTTCCGAACCCGGTGGGCCTCGCGGCCGGCTTTGACAAGTACGCACGGGCCGTGGCCGCCTGGCCACGACTCGGCTTCGGATTCGCCGAGATCGGGACGGTCACGTGGCGCCCCCAGCCCGGCAACCCCCGCCCGCGTGTCTTCCGGCTGCCCGATGATCGGGCCCTCATCAACCGGCTGGGCTTCAACAACCACGGCGCCGGACGGACGGCCGGTCGCCTTGCCCGGCACCGCCGCCGCGGGCATCTCGGCCGGGTGCCGCTCGGGATCAACCTGGGCAAGTCGAAGCGCACGCCGCCCGAGGAAGCGCCCTCCGACTACGCCGAGAGCCTGAAGCATCTCTGGCCGTACGCCGACTACGTCGTGGTCAACGTGAGCTCTCCCAACACCCCCGGACTGCGCGATCTGCAGGAGGAGTCGGAGCTCGCCGGGATCCTGGATGCGCTTGCGGCGGTGAACCGCGCCCGTGCCGAGGCGGCGGGGAGCGCGCCACTGCCGCTGCTCGTCAAGCTCGCGCCCGACCTCGAGCCGGCCCAACTCGACGCGATCGTCGATCTGGCCCTGGCGCGCGACCTCGCGGGGTTGATCATTTCCAACACGACCATCGCTCGCGAGGACCTCGCCTCCCCAGCGAGCCTCGCCGCCGAAGCGGGTGGCCTGAGCGGCGGTCCGCTGCGGGAGCGGAGCACGCAGATGCTGGCCCGCGCCCGCCGCCGCGCCGGGGACGGGCTCGTGCTCATCGGCGTGGGAGGCGTCTTCACGGCCGACGATGCCTGGGCCAAGATCGCCGCCGGAGCCTCGCTCGTTCAGGTCTACACCGGCTTCGTCTACGGCGGTCCCGGGACCGCCCGGCGGATCGCCGACGGCCTGGCCGAGTACGTCCACCGCGCCGGGCTGGCGAGCATCTCCGCAGCGGTCGGAACGGCTGCCGAGGGTGGCGCCTGAGCGCTGGCGGCGCCCCCGCGGGCTAGGATTCTCGCCCATGCCTCGCCTGCCCCCCCTGCTCATCGGCCTGGTGGCCGCACTGTTCCTCGCCGTGCCCGCCACTGCCGCCGACGTGGACGAGGTCGCTGCGGAGCTGAACGTCCGCGGCTACTTCATCGAGCCCGGCGCGCGCGGGGACGTGAACGCCATGGAGCGACTTGTCGCCGACATCCGTGACGACGGGCGCTGGTACTTCGTCTCGCTCGCCGACGATCCCGAGGGCGGCAACGATCTCTTCGCCCGCCGCATCGCCCCGTTCCTCGACGAGCCGGGAACGATCCTCGTCGACTCACCGGGCGAGGTCGGGGCGGACAGCGCCGACTACACCGACGGGCCGATCGGCGACGCGATCGACAGCGCCCTCGACAATCTGCGCCGTGACTTCGCCGACGGATCCCGGGCCTTTTACGCGGCGCTGTCCGCGGGAGGGCTGCCGCCCGCCGGCGACGGCGGCGTCGCCGGGCGCCCGGCGACGCCGGTGTCCGACGAGGGGCGCTCGAACCGCGGGATCTACGGGCTCCTCCTGCCGCTTGGGGCGATTCTCGGAGTCGGGCTGATCTGGCGGGCCTTCCGACGGCGCAAGAAGAACGATCGCCTCCGCGAGCAGGACACCGAGACGGCGCGGCGTGAACTGCGGTCTCAGCTCGACGCTCTCGCCAGCTCGATCGTCGACCGCTCCGACATGGTCGGTCTGGACGGCAACGAGGCCGCGACCGCGCACTACCGCGAGGCCAACGTCGCGTACACCGAGGCTATCGATGGCCTCGACGAGGCCGAGACGCTCCAGGATCTCGCGGCGATCTCGACCCGGGTCGACCGTGCTCGTTGGCAGATCGAGGCCGCCGAGGCGCTGGTCGCAGGACGCGCGGTGCCGCCCGAGCCGGTGGCCGACGAACCGGCGTCCTGCTTCTTCGACCCGACGCATCCCGCCGGCGCTGAGGAGGCGACGATCCAGACTCCCGCCGGCTCACGCACCGTCAAGGTGTGCCGGGCGGATGCGGAGAAGCTGCGCCGCGGCGAGCGCCCCACGCCGCGCGCCATCACCGTCGGCGATCGCCGGGTGCCCGCGGGCATGGCGCCCCGCTCCCACGGGGGCCAGGGCATGGGCGGACTGGGCGCCTTCTCGGTGCTCCTGCAGGGGCTCGCCCAGGGCATGGCCTTCGACTGGAGCTCACGCGGCCCGTCCCACAACGACCGCCCGCGTAGGCCGGGGGGGACCTTCGGCACCGACCTGACCACGCGCCGGGGGACCCGCAACCGCGTCTCCCGTCCGCGCTCCTCGCGCTCGTCGAGCCGCCGGCCCAGCATCGGGCGCGCCCGTCGGAAGAAGTGAGATCTCCGGGTGCAGCCCGGCCCGCCCCCGCACTAGACTCGTCTCTCGTACGCACACCCGTAGCTACTGGGGCATCTGATGCTGAACCGCGTCGTCGCATATCTCCGCTCGTTCTTCCGCAGGCGCATCGAAGCCGCGATGGATCCGGAAGTGGAGATCCAGTCGGCCATCGATGAAGCCAAGCGCAGTGATCGCGTCCTGAGAAACCAGGCCGCCAAGGTCATCGCTCACCGCACGAAACTCGAAGCGCGGATCGACAAGGCGGCCGACGAGGCCGGTGAGGCCCGCGAAACAGCCAAGCAGGCACTCCTGCGCGCCGACACCGCCCGCACCGAGGGAGACGACGAGACCGCCGTCCGGATGGAAAACGCCGCCCAGTCGCTGGCGCTCAAGCTGCAGGCCGCCGAGAACAACCTCGAGAGCCTCAAAGAGCAGTACGCGATCGCCGTCGAGCAGGCCGGCGAGGCACGTGAGGCCGTCCAGCAGAACGCGATGCGCGTCCAGGAGCTGGCGTCCCGCCGGATGGAGCTCCTCGGCCAGCTCGAGCAAGCCAAGATGCAGGAGACCGTCAACGACGCCATGGATTCCATGACGGCGACTATCGAGCGGGACGCACCCAGCATCTCCCGCGTCGAGGAGAAGATCCAGGGCCGCCTCGCCGAGGCCCAGGCCAAAGCTGAGCTGCGCGCGGCCACCCCGGAGGGCATCGAAGCCGAGCTGCGCGAGTCGGTGTCGATCGCGTCGGCGGATGCCAAGCTGGACGAGCTGCGCACCGAGCTCGGAATCTCCGGTCCGGGTGGCGATCAGGGGCAGATCGAGAGCTGATGCCATGGGCCCCGGCCGCACGGCCGGGGCCCATCGCGGTCAAATACTGCGACCGGGGTGATCCGGTCGCTACCCTGAGGCTCGTTGTCCCGCGGCCGACGAGGCGTCCCTGCTCGAGCTGACAGATCTGGCCGTCGTTCTCCTGGTCCTGACGGTGGCCACCGTTGTCGCCAGCCGTTTCGGGCTGTCCGCGATCCCGGCCTTCATCATCGCCGGGATCCTCATCGGCGAGCATCCGCCCCTCGGGCTGCCGAGCCTCGTCGAGGAATCCGAGAGCATCGAGCTCCTGGGGGAGCTGGGCATCGTGATGCTGCTCTTCTTCCTGGGGCTCGAGTTCTCGCTCGAGCGCCTGCGCCAGGCGGGCCGCCTGCTCGCCGTCGGCGGCGTCATCGACCTTGTGGTCAACGGTGGGCTCGGCCTGGTCGTGGGCACCATCCTCTTCGGGCCCGGACCCGAGGCGGTCCTGCTCGCCGGCATCATCTACATCTCCTCCAGCGGAATCATCAGCCGGGCGCTCTTCGACTTTCGCCGCCTGGCAGACGACGAGACCGATCTCGTCCTCGGGATTCTCGTCTTCGAGGACCTTGCCATCGCGGTCTTTCTCGGCATCGCGGCGGGCCTGGCGGCGGGCGAGGCCGCGGGCATCACCGATATCGCCGGCTCCGGCGCGCTCGCCCTCGGCTTCGTCGCCGTCTTCCTGATCGCCGGTCGCTACGCCAAAGGCACCATCGACTGGGTATCGGAGCGCCTCGACAGCGAGGAGATCGTGCTTGCGGCCCTCGCGCTCGCGCTGGCCGGCGCCGCCGCCGGCGAGCTCGCCGGCGTGTCCGAGGCCGTCGGAGCGCTCCTGGCGGGCATCTTCCTCTCCGGCAGCCCCGAGGTCCGGGACCGGATCGAGGAGCGACTGCTCGGGATCCGGGACGTCTTCGCGGGCATCTTCTTCTTCGTCTTCGGGATCACCGTCGACCTGTCCGCCGTGGGCCCCGTTGCCGGCTGGCTGCTGCTGGCCGTACCGGTGGCCGTCGTGGGCAAGATGGTCGCCGGCTACGGCGCTGCGCGGGTCACCGGTTTTCGCAAGAGGCAGTCGCTCAACGCCGGGGCGGCGCTCATCGCCCGCGGTGAGTTCTCCATCATCCTCGCCCAGCTGGCCGCTGCCGGCGTGGCTCTGGACCCGGAATTCCGCGAGCAGATCGGCATCTTCGCCAGTATCTTCGTGGTGGCGACCGCGGTGATCGGAGTGCTATTCATGAGGGAGTCGCGGCGCGTGGGCCAGCGCCTCTTTCCCACACGGACGTCGACCCGGCCCAAGCGACCCCAGACCGCGAGAGGGCACGATGGCTGAAATCAACGAGACCCGGCTCCCGGGCGTGGGCACCAAGTTCACGATGGAGACCCACCATCAGGGCAAAGTGAGTTCCGTCGTGCACGTCGACGGCCTGCGCGAGATCTACTTCTGGCAGGGCGACGAGGACGAGGAGCCCGCGACCATCGTCCTCGACGACGCCGAGGCCCGCCAGCTCGGTGCCATTCTCGGTGGCGTGGTCTACCGCCCCCAGCTTGTCCAGGATCTCGAGGTCGCTTTGAAGGACCTCATCATGGAGTGGATCGAGCTGCCGGACGACAGCCCCCTGGTCGACCTCACGGTGGCGACCTGCCGGATCCGCTCGACGACCGGCGCGACGATCGTGGCGATCCTCCGCGACAGTGGCTCGCTGGCCACCCCGCATCCCGGCGAGCAGCTGCGCGCTGGAGACGTCCTCGTAGTGATCGGGCGCCCCGAGTCCTTCGCGGACATCCGGCGCATCGTCGCCGAGGGGCCGGAGGCCTGATCGCCCTTCGCGGGTCTGAGCGGGTCTCGCATGGCGGGGCGGCCTGATGGATCGTTGGTGGCAGCGTGGTCCGTTTTCCGGGGGGTCGCTCCGCGGCGTCCTGGCCCGCCTGGCCATCCTCAGCGCCATCGTTCTCGCGCTGCTGCTGCTGGTCGCCGTGGCGACCGCGGTGCTCACGGCCCGCGAGTACCGCGACTCCGGCCAGCTCGCCCTGGCGCGCCAGGGTGCCGCCAACCAGGTCCTCATCGACCTCCTGAACGCCGAGACCGGTAGCCGCGGATACACCTTCACCGGCCGCGGCGACTACCTGACCCCCTACGCCCGCGCGCGCGAGGGCTACCCGCAGAACATCGAACGGCTCCGCCGGGCCACCGCCGGGAGCCCGAGCCTCGCGGAGAAGGTCGACATCGTCGAGGGTGCGGCGGATCTCTGGCTCGAAGAGGCTGCCATCCTCGTGGATCTCCGCCGCGACGAGGGGCCGGACGCCGCCGATGCCCGTGCCCGCGCGGGGCGCGCCGACCAGCTCTTTCTCGCCTTCCGCGAGGCCCACTCCGAGCTGCTCGTCGAGGTCAACAGGGAACGGCAGCGCGCCACGGCGAACGCCGACCGCCTGCGCAACATCGCGACGGCCGGCGTCGTCCTGTCCGGCCTGGCCATGCTCCTGATGCTGCTGTTCGCCAACCGGCAGATCCGCCGCCGCGTCGGCGTGCCGCTGTCGGCCGTCTCCGCCGGTCTGATCCGGGTGACGCGCGGCAGCCTCGGCGACCCCGTTCCCCGCCAGGACGACGCGGTTCGCGAGCTGCGCGATCTCGTCGACGGCTTCAACGACATGCAGCGCCAGGTGTTCCAGCAGCGCGAGGCGGTTGCCGCTGCCGCGCGGCGCGAGTCGGCGCAGGCCACCGAGCGGCGCCTGTGGGAGACCGTCCAGTCGGAGCTGCTGCCCGAGCACCTGCCCCACCCCTGGGGGATGCGCGTCGCGGCGCGCTACCAGCCCGCGGAGAAAGCCCTTCTCCTCGGGGGTGATTTCTACGATGCACTCATGATCGACGACGAGCGGATGGCGGTGCTCGTCGGCGACATGGCCGGCCATGGAGCGCCGGCCGCCGCCCGGGCGACCGGTCTGCGATTCGCCTGGCGCACGCTCGTCGCCTCCGATCCGGACCCGGGAGCGGTCATGTCCGCCCTCAACGCCCAGCTCGCCGACCGCCAGGACCGCGCCGAGGGCCTGTTCGCGTCACTCGTCTACGCGCTCGTCTCGATCGACGGCTCGATCCAGTATGCGCCGGCCGGCCACCCCCCGCCGCTCTTGCTCGGACCCGACGGCTGCCGGGTCGAGGAGCCCAGCAGCTGGGGACCCCTGCTCGGGGTGATGGACGAGGCCGAATGGCCAGTGACCGAGCTCCGTCTCGAACGGGGCTCGACGCTGGTCTTCTACACCGACGGCCTCGTCGAGGCGCGCGCCGGGGCCGACCTGTTCGGCGCCGATCGGGCGTGCCGGATTCTCGAGCGCGATCGCACGGCCGCCCTCGAGGCCCGGGTGCAGAACCTCATCGACGCCGCGCGGCGCCACGACGCGCACTACCTCAACGATGACGTCGTGGTGATGGCGATCGACCGGCCACCGCGAATCACATCAGTCCCGCGCGGGCATCGGACGCCCCGCGTCGAGGCGACCCCAGGGGCGATCAGCCGGGCGTGAGCGTCTTCTGGAGCTCGCCCTCCTGGAACATCTCCGTGACGATGTCGCAGCCGCCGACGAGCTTGCCGTCGACGAACAGCTGGGGAATCGTCGGCCAGTCGGACCAGCCTGACAGGACCTGGCGGATGCGCGGATCCGTCAGGATGTCCCGGGCCTCGTAGTCGGCGCCGAGGTGGTTGAGGATCTGCACCACCTGATTTGAGAAGCCGCACATGGGCTGCTCTTTGGTGCCCTTCATGTACAGGAAGACCCGGTTCTCGCTGACCTCTGACGTGATCTGGGCGAGGATCTGCTCCTCGGTCATCTCAAGGGTCTCGCTCATGCTTCCTCCGGTGCGCGTGTGTTGAGTGCGAGGGCGTGGATCGTTCCGTCGTCGAGTCGTTCCTGGACGGCTCCGTAGACGAGGCGGTGCTGCTCGATGCGGGACAGGCCCGCGAACTGTGGCGCGACGATCCGCGCGGCGAGGTGATCGCCGCCACCCTGATCGACGATCTCGACCGTGGCTCCGGGCAGAGCGGACTCGATCATGGTCGTGAGTTCGGCGAGATCGGCCATCACCGTTCAGGATAGCGAGCGGAGGGAATCCGCTCGCCGGAATGGTCTTCCCGGCCGCCATGTCCGTCCCGCTTGCAGATGAGATGGCCCTGTGGCCAAATACCTCCAGGGCGTCTTGGCCGGACGGCAAGTCGCTCGCCGTCGCCGTTGCTGCAATTCTGACCCTGACTCCGCCGGGGGGCTCGCGCCACGCCATGAAGAAGATCGAAGCGTTCATCCGCCATGAGGCCCTCGAGGCGATCCGTGATCGCCTCGCGGAGATCGGGCTGCCGTCCATGAGCGTTTCCGAGGTGAAAGGCTCGGGTCGTCAGCGCGGCGCGACCGAGCACTACCGCGGTGCCCAGGCGGCGATCTTTCTCCGTCCGAAGATCCGCCTCGAGATCGCCCTCGACGACGCCGATGTCGAGCGCGTCATCGATGTGATCCTCGAGCACGCGCACACCGGTAGTCCCGGCGACGGGAAGATCTTCGTGATGAACCTCGAAGGCGCGGTCCGGGTCCGCACGGCCGAGACCGGCGCGGAGGTTCTCGCCCCCCACGACACCATCGCCAATCCCTGACCCCCGCCGACCGGCAGGAGGCCTCTCGTGAAGAAGATCGACGCATTCATCCGCCATGAGGCCTTCGAGGCGATCCGCGACGAGCTCGCTGGTCTCGGGTTGCCGTCGATGAGTGTCTCCGAGGTCAAGGGCTCCGGACACCAGGCCGGCTTCACCGAGACCTACCGGGGCGCGACGACCACGGTCTTCCTGCGCCCCAAGCTCAAACTGGAGATCGCCGTCGATGACGCCGATGTGGACCGCGCCGTCGGCGCGATCCTGAGCCACGCCCAGACCGGCGAACCCGGCGACGGCAAGATCTTCATCTCGGACATCGAGGATGCGATCCGCGTCAGGACGGGCGAGCGCGGACCCGTCGTGCTCGCACCGCACGACGAGGGCTGACGCCCGCCCGCACGCCCTGCGCGGGGCCGGCTCAGCCGGCGTCGTCGGCCAGCGCGGTCGCCAGCTCGGCCGGTGAGGTCACCGGCGCCCGGCACGTGAAGCGCCGGCACACCCAGGCGGTGGGCGAGTCGCCGACCGGCGTCCGGTCGGCCAGGAGCGGGATGGCCTGTGCCGCGCCGTCGCCGGGGGCGCAGGCGGCGATCGTCGCCCAGGGACCAGCCTCGCGTCGAGCCGTCGCGATCATCTCGGCGGTGCGCGGGTCCGCCGGGTCACCGATGATCGCAATCTCACGCGGCTCGGCCCGCAGGATGCTGAGCGCCGTGAGCGCAACGCCGAACGCATGGGGTGCCCGCTCGATGTGTTCGGCCGCGAGCCCCAGGGCGTCCTCGGCCCGCCGCCGCATGCCGTCGTCGCCGGTCAGCGCCGAAAGGCGCGCCAGCACCCGGGCCGCCTGGGAGTTGCCGCCCGGCGCGGGCTGGTCGTCGAGGCTGCGCATGCGGGCGACCAACTGGGGTCCGTCGGAGCCGGCCGACCAGAAGCCGGCGCCCGCCTCGTCGGCGAACAGCGTGATCATTTGCTCCGCGATCCCGGCCGCCGCGCTGACCCAACGCGGCTCGAAGGTCGCCTCGTAGAGCGTAAGCAGGCCGTGGCAGAGGTCGGCGTGGTCGTCCAGCTGACCCAGGTGGCGGGCCCGGCCGCCGGAGAAGGTCCGCATGAGGCGGCCGTCGACGACCATCCCGTCCAGAACCGCGTCGGCGGCCTCGGCCGCGGCGACGAGGTAGTCCGGGCGCGACAGCCGGCGGCCACCCTCGGCCAGCGCCGCGATCGCCAGACCGTTCCAGGACGCGATCATCTTGTCGTCGCGGTCCGGTGCGGGGCGCGTGGCACGGGCGCTGTAGAGCTTGGTGAGCGCAGACCCCAGCGCCTCGAGCGGATCGCCGTCGAGAGCGAGCGCCACGTCGCTCATCGGCGCGCGGACGCTGAGGATCGTCGCGCCCTCGAAGTTCCCCTCCTCGGTCACGCCGAAGCGCGCACGCACGGCCGTCACCTCGTCGGGTTCGAGGACCTCGGACAGCTGGTCCGGCGTCCACGTGAAGAAGGCGCCCTCGCCCCCGGGCGAGTCGGCGTCCTGAGCCGCGGCGAAGCCGCCCTCGGGCGTGCGCATCTCGCGCAGCAAATAGTCGAGCGTCCGCTGGGCGGTGGCGCCGAGGCCCGGGTTGTCGAGCACGTCCGCGGCCATCGCATAGGCCGTGGCGAGCTGGGCGTTGTCGTAGAGCATCTTCTCGAAATGGGGAACGAGCCAGACGCCGTCGACGCTGTAGCGGTGGAAGCCCCCGCCGACCTGGTCGTGGATTCCACCCTCGGCCATGCGCACGAGCGTCAGTTCGGCCATCGCGTGCGCGTGCCCGTTGCCCGGCTCAGCCCAGCTGCGACGCAGCAGGTACTCCAAGGCGGCCGACGGCGGGAACTTGGGCGCCCGGCCGAATCCCCCCTGGTCGGGGTCGAAGGCGCGGGCCATGCCGACCAGCGCTGAGTCGATCACGTCGTCGTCGATCGCGCCGCCGGTGGCCGCGCCCGCTGATGCCAGCCCGCGGGCGAGGCTCGCGCCCTGTTCCAGCAGCTCGTCGCGGCGATCACCCCAGGCCTCGGAGATGCCCTCGAGCAGGTCGCGAAAAGCCGGCAGCCCCTGGCGCGATGTCGGGGGGAAGTACGTACCGGCGTAGAACGGCTCGCCGGTCGGGGTCAGGAAGACGGTCATCGGCCAGCCGCCATGGCCCGTCATGGCCACCGTGGCCTGCATGTAGAGGTCGTCGACGTCCGGCCGCTCCTCCCGATCCACCTTCACATTCACGAAGTTCGCGTTCATGACCTCCGCGACCGCGGCGTCCTCGAACGACTCGTGCGCCATCACGTGGCACCAGTGGCAGCTGGAGTAGCCCACCGACAGGAGGATCGGCACGTCGCGCCGGGCGGCCTCCGCCAGGGCATCCTCACCCCAGGGCCACCAGTCCACGGGATTGTCCGCGTGCTGGCGCAGATAGAGGCTGGCCTCCTCCTGCAGTCGGTTCATCGGGTATCCATCCTCCTCGTGGTCTTGGGGGCACAGTCGCCGGGGTGCCGGCAGCGCTACGGTGTCGGAGATGAGCGACTCGCTGCTCGACGCCGCCGGAACGGCGCCCGCCCGGGGGGATTCTGCCCGCTGGAGCCAGGTGGCGCTGCTCGGCGTGGCCGCGGCGAGCGGGGGAGGGGCGCCGGCGCACACCGCGCTCTCCGCCGCCCTCCTCGCCGTCGACCAGCCGGCCCGGGCCGGCATCGCCGCTGCGGCGGCGGGCGCCGAGCCCTGGGCGCTCTGGCACGGTGCTCTGGCTGCCGGTCAAGATGACTGGGAGCGCCTTCCGGCCGCGATCGGCGCGGCCCGCGCGGCGCTCGGTGACGATCCCGACAGTCGTGAGGTCTCCCGGCGCCTGGAGGACCTCGAGGAGGAGTGCGCCGATCTCCGCGAGGGCGGTGATCGGGCGCGCTTCGCCATCGCCGCCGACCAGGTCGGCCCGCCGCGGCGGATCGCCGTGACCGGTCGCAGCGGCGCCGGGATCATCCTCGACCCCGACTGGGAGCGCGTGAGGCCGATCCGTCTCGCGCCCTACCGGGGACCGGCGTCGGGCAACGGCGCCCACCTGTCGGCGGCTGAGGTGCTCGAGGCCGCCCGGCGCGGCCCGCGTGGCGTCGATGACGAGGTCGCCCCGGACTCCCCGCCGCCCGACCTCGCCGCCGACGATCTCCTCGGTCACCTGCGAGAGGACCCGAGCGTCCGCACGGCGCAGCTGCTCGCGCTCGCCGAAGAGGTCCGCGAGGAGCGCCAGCGCCTGCGCGAGGAGCGGGACGGGATCGAGGACGAGCGCGCCCGGCTCATCGCCGAGCGGGCGCGGGTCAGCCGCCTCGCCGCGGCGGAGGGCACCGCCGAGGTCTCGCTGGCGCCGCCCACGAGTCGGGAGGCGGCACTCCGGCTCCTGGGGTTGTCGGGGCGACCCGCGCCGGCTGCCGTGGAGACCGCGTGGCGCGACGCCGTCCGCGGATCGCACCCTGATCGGGTGTCGGGCCTGCACCCGGGCCTGGTGGGGCATGCCGAGCAGCTGACGACCGCGCTCAACACGGCGCGCGATCTCCTCCTGTCAAACGGGGGGCGGCCACGACGCTAGTGCTCGCGGGTCGGTGAGGGAGCTCACACCCAAGTAACAACAGACGGCTCCGGCTGTCGTGACCATGTGACGGCCGGGCTCGACCCGGCGCACAGAACACGCGACATCGGGAGACACCGTGCTCGACAAACTCATCGGCTCCGCCCTCGGCGGCGGACGCAACAATCAGCTCATGGGGATGGCCCTGGGCATGCTCAGCGGCGGAGGCGTCTCGCAGCTCGTGAGCAAGTTCGCCGGCGCCGGCTTGGGCGCCAAGGCCGACTCCTGGGTCGGCGGAGGCGACAACGACAGCCTTGACGCCGACGAGGTGCGCCAGGCCCTCGGCGACGAGGAGATCGCGCGTATCGCTTCCGAGGCCGGGGTCTCCGAGCAGGAGGCCACCGAGCAGCTCGCCGAGGCGCTACCCGAGATGGTCAACGAGGCGACGCCGACCGGGCAGGTCGACGATTCCGCCGCCGACGATCTCCTCGGTCAGATGAAGGGCGCCCTGGGGCTCTGAAGCCCGACCCGTGCGCCGGTCGTGGCCGGCGCACGGGGCCTAGTCCTCGAAGCGGTTGATGTAGTCGCTCTCGTCGTCGTTCCAGTCGCGCTGGCCGGCGAGGTCGGCGTAGGCGCGCCACTCCTGGAGGATGGCCTCGACGGTGCGCGGGGACAGGCCGGGATGCGTCTGGCGCATCAGCTCCAGCGCGAGCGGCTCTCCGCCATCGTGGGGCGGGGCGCCGATCTCGTTGACGACCGTCCAGACATCGTCCTCGTCGAGGCGGGGCTGGGATCCCATGATGAAGGCGACGGCTTCGCCGCGGTCGAGCTCACCGCTCACTTGTCGAGGGCCGGTCCGCTGACCTCGCGGTCGTAGTAGTCGGTGCCGAGGCCCTCGTCCCTCAGCACGACCTTGCGCACGCGCTCGGTCGGCGTCTTGGGTAGGTGGCCGACCATTCGGATGTAGCGGGGTACGGCGAAGTAGGGCATGCGACGCGCACAGTGTTCCAGCAGTGCGTGGGGATCCGGAGCGCCGCTGTCATCAGCCACGACGCAGACCAGGATCTCATCCTCCGAGCTTGCGCCTTCATCCGCCTTCACCCCGATTGCCGCGGCCTCGAGTACCCCGGGGAAGCCCTCGACGATCCGCTCGACCTCCATCGAGCTGACGTTCTCCCCTCGCCGGCGGATGTAGTCCTTCACGCGGTCCATGAAGTAGAGGTAACCCTCTTCATCGATCCGGCCCAGGTCTCCGGTGTGGAGCTTCAGGTTGCGGAAGTCCTCTGCCGTCTTCTCGGGCATGCCGGCGTATGCACGCATCACCGTGTTCGGAAGCTTCATGTCCACGACGATCTCGCCGGGTGTGTTCGGCGGAAGCGGCTGGTCGGTCGCCGCGTCCACGACGAAGACCTCGAATCCAGGTGCCGCCGTGCCGCAGCTGCCGGGCCGCGGGCCGGCAGCGGGCGGCACGTAGCTGACCATGCCCGTCTCTGTGAGGCCGTACCCCTCGTGGAAGCGGATTCCGAAGCGCTTCTCGAACTCAAAGTAGATGTCCTTGGGGGCGGGCATCGCCATGATCCGCCGCACAGAGTGGGCCCGATCGGCGTCGGAGGGCGGCGTGTTCCAGATGAAGTAGTTCATCGCGCTCACCGTGTTGAGCAGTGTTGCTCCGCACTCCCGAACTTGATCCCAGAAGCGCCTCGCCGAGTAGCGGTCCACCAGCGCGATCCGGGCGCCCGCGACCATCGCCGGGTAAACGGCGAGCACCTGGGCATTGGAGTGGAAGAGGGGCAGGCAGGTGAAGAAGGTGTCGTCGGCCGTGACGCCGCAGACCTCGTTGTAGGTCCGGGCGGAGAAGTAGTCAGACGCGTGCTGCTTGATGACCCCCTTGCTCCGGCCGGTCGTGCCCGATGTGAACATGACCCGGGCATCGTCGGTCCAGGCGATCTCGACCCCCGGGTCGCCGTCGGGGCCGTCAGTCAGCGCCGCCAGGTCTTCGGCCGCGAAATCCGCCGGGACCGCCCCAGTCGCCGCCCCGTCGGCGAAGGAGATGACCCGTTCAAGCAACGGGAGCTCACCGGCTACCTCTTCCAGGCGACCAAGCAGGCTCTCGGCGATGACGAGCGTCCGCGCCTCGGGCAGGTTGATGGCCCAGGACAGGAAATCACCGCGGTAGGCGACGTTGATCGGGCACTGGCGGGCCCCGGAGCGCAGGATGCCGAACCAGGTGATCACGTTCTCGATCGAGTTCGGCATGAACGTCGACACGGTCGCGCCCGGTCCGATACCCCGGGCGCGAAGGGCGTTGGCGACCCGGTCGACCGCCGCGTCGACCTCGCCGTAGCTCAGCCAGGGTCCCTCGCCGTAGCGGAGATAGTCGCGATCGGGATGCTCGGCAGCTCGTGCCCGGAGAATTGTGGGGAGGACCCAGGTCGTCGGATCCTCATGGCGGTACCAGTCGCTCCACTCGGTCATGCCGCGAGACTAGTGGACGCGCTCAAGATGCGACCGCTGATGCCGACGGGGGATGGGACGAGCTCGAAGGAGGGTGCCAGTGAACGAACGGTCGGAGATCCGCCACCGGCCCCTGTCCGGTCGCCGCCTGGGCGCCGCCCTCGTCGCGACCGAGGCGATGACCGATGCGCCCCTGCGCCTGGACGCCCACTACACCGAGATCGGCCGCGAGGTGTTCGAGCTGCGCGAGGAGTTCGAGGACGGCACGCGGGGGCGCACGCTTCGCGTCGCCATGCATCGCCGCTCGCTCGAGATCATCGACATCCAGCAGTTCTAAGCCCCGGCGGCAACCGGGTTCTGCCGGTCCGCCAGGGGCCCTGTGATAGCGTTGCCGCCCGTCTGCCACGGTGATCTTCGGTCGCCCGGACAGCCGTAGGTAGTACGGAGGGTCGTAGCTCAATTGGTAGAGCACCGGTCTCCAAAACCGGGGGTTGGGGGTTCAAGTCCCTCCGGCCCTGTGAATGGCGCTGAGTTGAGGAATGGCACGTAGCGACGGAGACGAGGGCAAGCTTCCTGCGTCCGGCGGTGGTCGCCGCCGACGTGGTCGGCGTTCGGGTTCGAACAACCCGCAACAACGTCCTCGCAAGACTCCGGAAAAGGCGCCCAAGCAGGGAAGCGTCACCAAGGACGTCCAGCGCGGCAAGTGGTCCCGCTTTCTCAGCGAGGTCATCGCGGAGCTGCGCAAGGTCACCTGGCCGAACCGGGCTCAGCTTGCCCAGGGCACGGCGGTCGTCCTCGTCGTCGTGGCCATCGTTACGGCCTATCTCGCCGCCCTCGATGAGATCTTCGGCCGCATGATCGACGCCCTCTTCTAGGGGCGTCTTCCGGAGGGCCCGGCGATGGGCCCTTCCCAATCTGACCCAGGAGTCAACTGAGAACTGTGTTCCGCTGGTACGTCATCAACACCTACTCCGGCCACGAGAAGAAGGTGAAGGCCAATCTCGAGCACCGGCTGGAGTCGATGGGGCAGGCCCGCGCCGTGCGCGAGGTCATCATCCCCACGGAGCAGACCTACGAGAAGGACAAGGACGGCAACACCGTTCAGACCGAGAAGCGGACGCTCCCCGGCTACGTCCTGGTCAACATGGACATCAACCCCGACGTCCAGTACCTGGTGAAGAACACCCCGGGCGTCACGGGCTTCGTCGGCAACGCCAATCGTGACTCCGAGCCGGTGCCGCTGACCCAGATGGAGGTCGACCGCCTCCTGCGCAAGCGCACCGAGGGCGCGCGCCCCAAGATGCGGATCGAGTTCAGCGTGGGCGAGTCGGTCAAGGTCGTCTCCGGCCCCCTGTCGGACTTCACGGGCGAGATCGCGGAGATCAATGCGGAGCAGGGCCGGCTCAAGGTGCTGGTGAGCATCTTCGGCCGCGAGACCCCCGCGGAACTCGGTTTCGACCAGGTCAAGAAGGTCACCTGATCGCACCGCTCCGCCGTGTGGCGGGGCGTGATCCGATCCCCCGGCATCCGGGGCTACCCCCGGCGAGCGCGCCGACCGCTCCGCTCAGGCGGCACGGTTCCGCCGCCGAGGATCGTCGGGTGGGCCCGGCGCCGACCTGGCTTTCGCGATCGGCTACGGGGCGTCGGTGGGTCATGATGCACGGTCGGCGGCTCGGCGATGATCACCGATCGCGGCGACCGCGTCCCTGCAGGATTCTCTCGATTGACTTCTCGATCCGTGCCGCCCGTGTCTCCGGCTTCTTCGCATCGGAGAAGTAGAGGTTGTACTCGCGCTGCCGGCCGGGGGTCAGCGCGGCGAAGGCCGCCTCCAGCGCTGGATCCTCGTCCAGCCGCCTCCGCAGCTCGTCAACCAGCACGAGCTCCGGCGGCGGCGGGAGTTCCGCCCCGGAGTCCCGGAGTGCGACGGCTTCGATGACGTACGACCGGACTGTTTCCGCGAGCCGCGTCGCTTCTTCAACCGACGTGAACCGGATCCGACGTGCGGCCCGCGAATTGGGGCCCTGCTCCTCGAGCACACCGGCAGGATCGCTGAGCAGGGCCCCGGTGAAGAACATCAGCGCCAAGAAGTCCTTCATCTCCTGAAGGATCACGATGTTCGTGTCCGTGTGGCTGTAGCACGGCTTTCCCCATTTGATCTCCTCGCTGAGTCCGCAGCTCAGCAGGACCGGCCGCAGCGCCGCGATCTCTCGCGGCCATTTCTCCGAGCGAGCGATGTACGCGTCGACGTCAGGATCCACGGGGGCCAGCATCGCACTTCGGTCGATCGGAGTCGTTGGGGCAGCGCCGTTCCGGCGATCGTCCTCGGAGCCATCGTCGTGATCGCCGGTGCGCGCGGATCATCGTCGAGGGGGGAGCGGCCGGGTCGGACGATCGCTTTCTGCGGCTCACCGATCTCATCGCCGCCACCCTCGCCATGGGCATCCGGACCGTTCTCCGCGAGGGTGTGACGCGGGCCCGGCCACAAACTGCGACGAGGTCGCTATAGTCCCCGGTCGGCCCAGGCTGACGCGGGACGATCTCCATGGCCAAAAAAGCAATTGACATGATCAAGCTGCAGATCCCTGCGGGGGGCGCGTCGCCCGCCCCGCCGGTCGGTCCTGCGCTCGGTGCCGCGAGCATCAACATCATGGACTTCTGCAAGGCCTTCAACGCCGAGACCCAGCAGAACAACGGCATCATCACCCCGGTCGAGATCACGGTCTACGAAGACCGGTCATTCAGCTTCATCACCAAGACCCCCCCGGCCGCCGTCCTGATCAAGAAGGCGCTCAACCTCGCCAGCGGATCGGCCGAGCCGCACAGGGACAAGGTCGCGCACCTCTCGCTCGACCAGATGCGCGAGATCGCCGAGACCAAGATGCCCGACCTCAACGCGAACGACATCAACGCCGCCATGAAGGTCGTCGCGGGCACCGCCCGCAGCATGGGCGTCACGACCGACGAAGTACCGGCGAGCTGAGGACGCAGATGGCCCGACACGGAAAGCGCTACGAGGCCGCACGCGCCGCGATCAATCCGGAGACCGTCTACGACCCCTCCGACGCGGTCCGGATGATCAAGGAGCAGGAGATCACCCGCTTCGATCCGACGATCGAGGTCCACATCCGGCTGGGGGTCAACGTCCGCCACGCCGAGGAACAGCTCCGCGGCACCATCAGCCTTCCCCACGGAACCGGCAGCGACGTCAAGGTCGCCGTCTTCGCCCAGGGCGACGCCGCCCGCGCAGCGGAAGAAGCCGGTGCCGACTACGTCGGTGCGGAAGACCTGGCGGCGAAGATCACCGACGAGGGCCTCAGCGATTTCGACGTGGCCATCGCCACGCCCGACATGATGGCCGTCGTGGGAAAGCTCGGCCGTGTTCTCGGTCCGTCCGGCAAGATGCCGAACCCCAAGAGCGGCACCGTGACCCCCGACGTCGCCAAGGCCGTCGGAGAGGTCAAGTCGGGCAAGATCGAGTACCGCACGGACCGTGCCGGCATCGTGCATGTGTCGATCGGCAAGCGCTCGTTCGAGCACCAGCAGCTGCTCGACAACTACCTCGCCATCTTCGACGAGATCCTTCGCGTCAAGCCCGCGTCGACCAAAGGGCAGTACGTCCGCTCGATCAGCATGGCCCAGACGATGGGCCCCGGCATCAGCATTGACCCCGCAGTAACCGGCGCTGAGCAGGAGGCTGCGGCCTAGACCCGCACCGGTCCACCACAGCACCCCGCTGAAGACCCACGGGCGCGGCCTCCGCCGCCTTAATTGCCAGCCGGCACCCGTGTGAGGCAGGATCGTCACCTCACGGCCGTCGTGTCGTCGGGAACGGCCCGCCTCTGACGCGGGCTTTTTCATGACATGAGGAGGTGACACCCTGAATCGCGAACAGAAAGCCGAAGCACTCACTGCTCTCACCGAGCAGTTCGCCGAGAACGGCTCGATGCTTGCCGCCGATTACCGGGGGCTGAGCGTCAAGGAGATCGCCGAGTTGCGCGGTCGTATGCGCGGAAACGCGAAGATGACCGTCGTCAAGAACACGCTTGCGCGCCGCGCGGCCGAGGAAGCCGGTCGTGTCGACATGCTTCCCCACCTCGTCGGCCCGACGGCCGTGGTCTGGATCCAGGGCGATCCCGCCGCCGCCGCCAAGGCGCTGACGGAGTTCAACAAGGAGTTCGACGCGACCGTCACGGTCAAGGGCGGCCTGCTCAAGGGTCAGCCCCTCAGCCAGGAGCAGTTCGTCGCGCTCTCGAAGCTGCCGCCGCGCGAGGAGCTTCTCGCCAGGCTGGTCGGTGGCATCGCCTCTCCGATGAACGCCCTCGGCAATCTCAACCAGCCGCTGCAGAAGCTCGGCAACGGCATGAACGAGCTACTCGCCGGCCTCGGCCGGACACTGACGGCCCTCGAGGCCCAGAAGGCATCAGCCGGTTCCTAGAACCGTCCCGATCCGCACGACTGTCAAGAACCCGAAAGAAGGAACAGCACAATGGCCATGACCACCGAAGAGTGGATTGAGGACCTCAAGGGCACCACGGTGCTCGAGCTCTCCGAGCGCATCAAGGCGCTCGAGGAGGAGTTCGGCATCTCCGCCGCCGCAGCCGCTCCCGTGGCGGTCGCCGCCGCGCCGGCCGCGGGTGACGGAGGCGCCGACGCCGAGGAGGAGAAGGACTCCTTCACGGTGACCCTCGAGGCGGCCGGTGACAAGAAGATCCAGGTCATCAAGGTCGTCCGGTCCGCGACCGGGCTCGGCCTCAAGGAGGCCAAGGAACTCGTCGACGGCGCTCCGAACCCGATCAAGGAGGGTGCGCCCAAGGACGAAGCCGAGGCGCTCAAGGCCCAGATCGAAGAGGCCGGCGGACAGGTCAGCCTCAACTAGATCTCTCCGACACAGCGTCCGCCCGACGGGGCTGCACCGGTCGAACCGGCGCAGCCCCGTCGGCGTTCCGGGGGCGTTATCTCGATCGGGCGCCCTACTCGGTACCGGCGCGTGCCACCGGCAGCCGGAGCCGGAATCTCGTCCGAGAAAGGCGGAGATTCCGGCATCGAACGCGCGCGCCGGGCGATTCAACGCGACAGATGGTGGGCGCGAGCACTCGGCAACCGGACGACCGGCACCGCAGGATTCCGTCTGAAAACCCGTAAAATGCGGCTTTTGGGGCCCGGTCTGTCCGCGGTCCGTGAACTATCTGTTTGGCTGAGATCCCATGCGATTCCCGATCCCGGCGGCGCTGATCACTCTCGCTGCCGTGCCGACCGGCCTGAGCGCCGCGCCCCAGCCGATACCTGTGCCGCCCGGCCTGCCACCCGCGGTGTCCAACGGCGCCTTTCGCATGGGTGCAGACGCCCTCTGGGGCGCGGGAATCACCGGCGACGGCCAGACGGTGGCCATCCTCGATGTCGGATTCGCGGGTCTCGACGACGCCATCGCTGCGGATGAACTCCCGCCCCGCTCGGCGCTCAGGATCCGCAGCTTCGACCCGGCCAACGGCATCGATGGCCGCAACCCTGTCGGCGAGGCGACGGGCCACGGCGTGCGGATGGCCGAGATCGTCCACGACGTCGCGCCCGATGCCCGTCTGCTGCTCGTCAACTACAACACTCAGGCGCAGTTCCGTGGGGCGGTGGCGTGGACCGTCGCCCAGGGCGCCGGGGTCGTGAGCCACTCGAACTCCTTTCTGACGCCGCCCTTCGACGGCACCGGCCCGAACGCCCGGTCCGTCGACGCCGCTGCCGGCGCGGGCGTGCTCTGGGTGAACTCGGCCGGCAACTTCGCCCAGCGCCACTGGTCGGGTGAGATCGGGGCCGACCCCGTTCTCCTCGACGTCGACTCGGGGGCCGCGGACCCCCTCGCCTTCGCGGTCGCCCGGACCGGCGGCTCGGGCGCGCTGAGCTTCACGCTCGAGCGACGTGCCGCCGACGGCTCCTGGCAGGGCATCGAGACGATCGATGTGGGCGATGCCGGGGTCCTCTCGGCGATCCGGCCCGCGGGATCGGATCGATGGAGGGTGCGCTTGAGCGCGGAGGGCGGACCGGTCACAGCACGTCTCTTCTCACGCACGGCGGGTTTCGGTCCGGCCGGGGTCCCGAGCGGCAGCATTCCCACTCCGGGAGATGCCGCCGGCTCCCTCTCCGCTGCGGCGGTCCCGTGGACCGGGGACGCCATCGCGCCGTACTCCTCGCTGGGCCCGACGCTCGATGGCCGTTCCAAGCCCGACCTCGCGGCTCCCACCTATGTGACCGCCAACCGCGCGTGGCCCGGCACGGCGGGCACCTCCGCAGCCGCCGCCCACCTCGCCGGGGCCGCCGTCCTGCTGCGCGCGCGCCGGGCCGCCGCCGGCGAGCCGACTGACCCAGCCGCCCTGCGCACCGAGCTGACGGCGACCGCGGCGGATCTCGGAGCGCCGGGGGTCGACCCGG
>JAHEIS010000105.1 GCA_024639225.1 Actinomycetes bacterium
AGATGAAGCCGAAGAGGAGCACGCCGACTTTGAGTGCGAGCCAGACGAACCCGGGCAGGAACGGCCCATCGTACCCACCGAGGAACAGCGTCGCGCCCAGCGCCGAGATGACGATCATGTTGATGTACTCGGCCATGAAGAACATGGCGAACTTCAAGCCCGCGTACTCGGTGTGGTACCCGCCCACAAGCTCACTCTCGGCCTCGGGGAGGTCGAACGGGGCACGGTTGGTCTCGGCGACGGCCGCGACGAGGAAGATCGCAAAGCCCACCGGCTGCAGGACGATGTACCAGACGGTCTCCTGCTGGGCTTCGACGGTCTCCACGAGCGACAAGCTCTGGCTGAGCATGAGCACGCCGATGATGCTCAGGCCCATGGCCACCTCGTAGGAGACGAGCTGGGCCGCCGTACGGGCGGAGCCGAGCAGGCTGTACTTGTTCCCGCTGGCCCAGCCGCCGAGGATCAGGCCGTAGAAGCCGAGCCCGGAGAGGGCGAACAGCAGCAGGATCCCCACGTTGAGATCGGCCCCGACGAGATTGAACTCGCGACCGAAGAGCTCGCCGGTGGTGCCGTAGGGGATCACCGCGACCGCGCCGACTGCGGCGACCAGTGACAGGGCGGGTGCCAAGAGGAAGACGACACGGTTGGCGCCGCGCGGGATGAAGTCTTCCTTGAGGGCCAGCTTGACGACGTCGGCGAGCGGCTGGAGGAAGCCGCCCGGCCCGGCACGGTTGGGGCCGTAGCGCGCCTGAAAGCGGCCGATGAGCTTGCGCTCGGCCAGGAGCACGTAGGCGAACGCCGTCACGACGACGAACACGACGAACGCCGTCTTGACCGCGATGAGCCACACCGGCTCGTCGACGAGCGTCACCGCCAACGGCTTCATGCGCGGGCCGCCGACATCCGGACGCGCACCGCCCCGGCGCCCCCTTCGGGCAGCAGCGCACCGGCGCCGGCTGACGGGACCCCGCTCGATACGAAGGCGACGTCGGCCGCGACCTCGGGGTCGATGCTCAGCCGCAGCTCGGCGTTGCCGTGAGGAGAGACGATGCGGACGAGACCGCCGTCGGTGAGCTCGTGGGCCGCGGCCGTGGAGGGGCTGAGGGTCAGGGACGGCGCGGTGCGAACCGACGCCAGGGCGTCGGAGAGTTCTGTGACCCGATCGCCGTAGATCGCCCGCGTCATCACCAGCGGAATGCCGACGCCTTCCTCCGACTCGATCAGGGGATCGCGGCCGACGACGCCCTCGGTCCGGATCGGCACGCCCGTGGTGCCGACCGCCCCGTATGAGAGACCGGCGAACGCCGGGTGACGCGCGGCGGCGGCGTCGAAGACCTCGCGGGCGCTCCGGTAGGCGGGCGCGCTGCCGAGGCGGTGGGAAATGGCAGAGACGATCTCCCACGCCGGCGCCGCCCCCTCCGGACCCCGGGCGCCCGGCCTGACCCGCTGGGCGCGACCGTTCATGCTGACGACGATGCCGTCCTGTTCGAAGCCCGTGAGCGCCGGAATGATCACGTCGCTGCCCCGGAGGGACGGCCCGTCGTGGGTCGCGATCGCGATGTGGCTGTCGACGCGCGCCAGCGCGGAGAGCCAGCGGGGGCCCGCCGCGGCGGCCCCGGGGTCGGCGTGGACGGTCAGCAACGAACGCAGCTCGCCCGACTCGATGCGCTCGAGCACGCCGGTCGCGGGGATGCCGAGAGCGCGCAACCCTGCGCCGTTGACCGAGTGGCCGAGTTCCAACTGACGCGCGGCGGGGTTCGCCGCGAGCAGCCGGGCCAGCGCCTCGGGGGCGTCGGCCTCGGCGGCGAGATCGGCCTCGTCCCAGAGAATGATGGGCGCTGACGCCTCGGCGACCGCGGACGCGATATGGGAGAGGCCGGCCATCAGCGCCCCGGGTTCCGTCGGCCGCGAATCGGCGACAGCCTCCAGGGCATGCCGGCGCGGCCCGAGCGTGAGCACACGCCCGCCTCGCCGGACAGCCTTGCGCACGCGTAGCTCGACCACCGGCTGCTGATTGGCGGGGTCACCGCCCACGATCGCGATCAGGTCGGCACCGTCGAGATCGCCGAGCTGCGCACCGGGCAGTCGGCGTAGGGGCACCAGCGGGTCCCCGGGGATGCCCAGGCGGGCGACCGTCGCGCCGCTGAGCGGACCGGCAGCGAGGTCGAGGCAGGCCTGAGCCTCCTCCACCGTGGCGCTCTCGCCGATCAGGATCCCGACGGCACCCGGGCGTCCCAGCAGCGCCGCGGCAGCCGTGACCGCGTTGTCGAGTGAGAGATCACGGACGGCGCCCGAGTCACGCCCGCGGGCGACCGTCATCCGTTCGGCCCCGCCGTTGATCGGGAACGACCAGCGCCCCTTGTCGCAGAGCCAGCCCTCCTCGACTTCCCAATTGGGGTCCGGTCGCCCGGTCACGCGCTGGATCGCGTCCTCGCGCACGGTCAGCTCGGTGTTGCATCCGACCGGGCAGGCGGTGCAGACGCTCGGGGCGTTGGTGATATCCCAGGGACGGGCGACAAAGCGGTACGGGATGCTCGTGAGCGCGCCGACCGGGCAGAGGTCGATGACATTCCCCGTGAAGCGGCCGTCATAGGCATCGCCGGTGAAGGTCGCGATCTGACTCTGGGCTCCGCGCTCCTGAAAGATCAGAGCGCCGTCCTCGGAGACGTCCTGACTGAAGCGGACGCAGCGGAAGCAGCTGATGCAACGCTCGCGGTCGAGCGCGATCTGGGACGACAACTCGAGCGGCTTGGGGAAGTGTCGCTTCATCTCGGTGAAGCGGCTGGTGCCGGGGCCGAAGGCGAAGGTGCGGTCCTGCAGTGGGCACTCGCCGCCCTTGTCGCAGACCGGGCAGTCAAGTGGATGGTTGGCGAGGATCAGCTCGAGGATCCCGTCCTGGGCGTCGGCGACCTCCTCGGAGACCGTGTCGATGACCATGTCCGCCGCGATCGGTGTCGAGCAGGCGGTCTGGAAGCCGGGCATGCCCTCGACCTCGACGAGGCACATCCGGCAGGCGCCGAGCGGGTCGCCGAGACGGGGCTCATAACAGAAGATCGGCACTTCGACGCCATGGGCGTTGGCCGCGTCAACGATCATCGCGCCGGCCGGCGCGCGGACCGTGGCGCCGTTGAGCGTGAACTGAACCTGCTCGCCGCCGTTGAGATCGAGAGGCTTGTAGTCAGGCACGGGCCAGTTCCGGGGTCATGGGAGCCGGGGGCGGGCTGCCGTCCTCGATAACGCGTACGAAGTCGTCGCGGAAGAGGGAGACGGCGCTGGCGATCGGCGCGACCGCTCCGTCGGCGAGGGCGCAGAGCACCTTGCCGCTGATGCGCCCGAAGAGGGCCTCCATCATCTCGAGATCCTCGATGCGACCGTCACCGTCCACCCAGCGCTGGAGCATCTTTTCCATCCAGGTCGTGCCCTCACGACAGGGCGAGCACTTGCCGCAGCTCTCGTGACGGTAGAAGGAGGCGAGGCGCAGGCTGGCGCGGACGATGCACGCCGAGTCGTCCATCACGATGCAGCCACCGGATCCCAGAAAGGTGCCGGCCGCCTGCAACGACTCGTAGTCCAGCGGCGTGTCGAGGGCTGATGCGTCGAGCACGGGAACGCTCGATCCCCCCACCCAGCACGCCTTGAACTCACGGTCGGCCCGCAGTCCGCCGGCCAGATCGAAGATCAGCTCGCGCAGGGTCGTCTCGTGGAGGATGACCTCGTAGTTGCCGGGCTGCTGGACATGCCCCGAGACAGAGAAGATCTTCGTGCCGGGGCTCTTCTCGGTGCCCATATCGGCGTACCAGTCGGGACCGTGCTCGATGATCGGGGGGATCGCCGCCAGGGTCTCGACATTGTTGAGCAGTGTCGGCGAGGCATAGAGACCCTTCACCGCCGGGAACGGCGGCTTGAGCCGGGGTTGACCCCGCTTGCCCTCGAGGCTCTCGAGAAGGCCGGTCTCCTCGCCGCAGATGTAGGCGCCGGCACCACGGTAGACCGTCAGGTCGAAGGTCACCCCCGACCCGGCGATGCCGGATCCCAGAAAGCCGGCCTCGCGTGCGGCGGCGACCGCCTCGTCGAGCGCCCGGGCCTGTTCCTCGTACTCACCGCGGATGTAGATGTATCCGCGCTCCGCCCCGATGGCGAAGCCCGCGATGGCCATCCCCTCGACCAGCTGGTGGGGGTTGAACTCCATGATCTCGCGGTCCTTGAACGTGCCCGGCTCGCTCTCGTCGGCGTTGCAGACGAGGTACTTGGCCAGCGCCGCATCACTCGGGAGGAAGCTCGCCTTGCGACCCATCGGGAATCCGGCGCCGCCGCGGCCCCGCAGACCCGAACGATGAAAGGCGTAGAGCACCTCATCGGGCTTCATCGCCACGGCTTGGCGCAGCGAGGAATACCCTCCGGAGGCGTGATAGGCGGCCAGATCGCTGAGATCGCCGCCGTGCTCGCGGTGGCGGTAGACACTGTTGAGGATCGGCATCAGCGGCGGATCGGGCTCGGAGCGGGTTGGGCACGCAGGTCGTCCAGGAGGGTCGCGGCCTCCTCGACGGTGATCGGCCCAACCGGTGCTTCGGAGTCGACCTGGACGCAGGGCGCCCGATCGCAGGCCCCGAGGCACTGGGCCTCCTGGATCATGATCTCGCCGTCGGCCGAAGTGCCGCCGTGACCACCCCCGGCGATCCCCTCGCGAGCACACAGGGCGTCCATCAGTTCGTCGCTGCCGCGGAGCATGCAGGACAGGGTCACGCAGATCGACACGACCCGCTTGCCGGTCGGATCGGTATAGATCCGGTCGTAGAAGCTCGCGACGCTCTCGACGTAGGCGGGAGTGAGGTTCGTCGCCTCGGCGACGGCCGCCAGGTCGTCCCGATTGAGCCAGCCCTTCTCGCCCTGCGCGAACTTGAGCGCGGGCAGGATGAGCGAGCGCTCCTGGGCGAACTCGTGCCGGATCGGCTCCAGGTGCTCTCGGATCTGATCGACGGTCATCGGTCGACCCCGCCCATCACGTTGTCGAGGCTTCCGATCATCACGATCATGTCGGCGAGGTAGGCGTTCCTGGCCATCGGCCGGAGGGCCTGGAGGTTGACAAAGCTCGGGTCGCGCATGTGGACGCGCTGCGGTTTGGGCCCGTCGTCGGAGACGACGTAGCAGCCCAGCTCGCCACGGGGGCTCTCGACGGCGGAATAGGCCTCGCCGGCCGGCACACCGAACCCCTCGGTCACGAGCTTGAAGTGGTGGATGAGAGCCTCCATGGAGGTGGCCAGCTCACCCCGCGGCGGGAGAACGATCTTGCGGTCGTCGATGATGTGGCTGCCTTCCGGCATCCCGTCGAGCGCCTGCTCGATGATGCGCACCGACTCGCGCATCTCCCGCATCCGGATCAGGTAGCGGTCGTAGGCGTCGCCGTTGGTGCCGACCGGAACCTCGAAATCAAAGCGCTCGTAGCCGGAGTAGGGCGTCTTCTTGCGCAGGTCGAGGTCCACCCCCGCGGCCCGAAGCGCCGGGCCGGTGATACCGAGGTCGATCAGCTCATCGGCGGGCAGCACGCCCACGCCCTTGGTCCGCTCCATCCAGATCGGGTTCTTGGAGAGCAGGTCCTCGTACTCGTCGATGCGCTCGGGCATGTCGGCGACGAAAGACCGCAGCCGTTCCTCGAAACCCGGCGGCATGTCGTCGGCGCATCCGCCGACCTGGAAGTAGCGGGTGTTCATCCGTTCGCCGGCGATCATCTCGAACAGATCGAGCGCCCGCTCCCGCTCCCGGAACGAGTAGAAGAAGATCGTGATCGCGCCGAGCTCGAGGCCGGAGGTCCCGAGCCAGACGAGGTGAGAGGAGATCCTGTTGAGCTCCGACATGATGACCCGGAGGTACTTCGCCCGCTCCGGGATCTCGATGCCGAGGAGCTTCTCGACCGAGCTCGTGTAGGCGTGGATGTTGAAGAACGGCGCGAGGTAGTCCATGCGCGTGACCAGCGTCACGCCCTGCCAGTAGGTCTTGTTCTCGCACTGCTTTTCGATGCCGGTGTGCAGGTAGCCGATCACCGGATGGAGGTCGCGGACCACCTCACCGTCAAGCTCGGTCACCAGCCGCAGGACGCCGTGGGTCGAGGGGTGCTGGGGACCGATGTTGATGATCATCGGCTCGCGGTGGCCGGGGCGCTCGTCGACTTCGTCCTCGGCCTCGCGCACCTTCTCGCGGGCCTCGAGCGGGGTGAAGGCCTCGACCTCGGCGACGACCCGCTCGGTCTCGGCCAGGGGGCGGCCTTCGCGCTCGGCGGCGGCGCGGGCCTCTTCGGCCTCGGCGATGAACAGGGCGTCGTCAGACATTGTCGCTGAACCAGACCTCTTCGCCGCCCAGGGGGTAGTCGCGGCGCAGCGGGTGCCCCTCCCAGTCGTACGGCATCAGGATGCGGCTGAGATCCGGATGCCCGGTGAAGCGGACGCCGAACATGTCCCAGACCTCGCGCTCGTGCCAGTCGGCCGTCTTCCAGACCCCGGTCACACTCGGAACCTCGGGGTCGCCCGCCCCCGCCCACACCCGCAGGCGGATCCGCTCCCCGGTCTCGGGGGCGAACAAGTGGTACGCCAGCCGGAAGCGGCCGGGCTCGTCGGGGAAGTCGGCACAGGTGATGTCGGAGCAGAGCGTCAGGCCGGCCGGGCCGGTCTTGAGAAAGCGCGCCGCCTCGACGAGCCGCTGCGGGTCGATCTCCAGCGTGATCTCCTCGCCGACACCGATGTGCTCGGCGACCAGAGCCGCGGGAACCGCGGCGGCCAGGAGCTGGGCGTGTTCGCCGAGGGCCTCGGTGCTCACGCGCCGTCCTCGGCCGCGTGGCGCATCAGCGCGCTCGAGGGATCCTGGCCCAGCGCGCCGATCTTCTTCTGGAGGATGTTGATGCCCTCGATCAGGCCCTCGGGCCGCGGCGGGCAGCCGGGCACGTAGACGTCGACCGGGATGACCTTGTCCACGCCCTGGACGAGCGCGTAGTTGTTGAAGACGCCGCCGCTCGACGCGCAGGCGCCCATCGAGATGACCCACTTGGGCTCCATCATCTGGTCGTAGACGCGACGCAGGACGGGGGCCATCTTCTGCGAGACGCGGCCCGAGACGACAAGCAGATCGGCTTGGCGCGGCGAGGCCCGGAAGACCTCGGCGCCGAAGCGGGCGATGTCGTAGCGCGGCGTCGCCGTGTGCATCATCTCGATCGCGCAGCAGGCGAGACCGAACGTCGCCGGCCAGATGGAGCTGGACTGCGCCCACGAGATGGCCTTGTCGACGGTTGTCGTGAGGAGCCCCTCCTCGAAGACGGCGATCTCCTCCTCGCGCAAATCACGGTCGATGCCGGGGTCTGTGCGCGGAGCGCGCTCGGACGGAGCGCCGGGTGGAGGTATCAACGCCATTCGAGGGCACCCCGCTTCCAGATATAGGCCAGTGCTTCGATCACCGTGAACACGAAGACCAGCAGGACGATGAGGGCCAGCAGGCCATCGTCGCGCAGCACGACGGCCAGCGGGTAGAGAAAGGCCAATTCGATGTCGAAGATGATGAAGAGCATCGCCGTCAGGTAGAAGTCGATTGAGAAGCGCTGCCGGACCGGGGTCGCCGACAGGATGCCGCTCTCGTAGGGAGTCTCCTTGACCGCGCTCGGGCTGCGGGGCCCGAACAGACCGAGCAGGGTCATCGCCCCCGCGATCACGCCGCCGGCGATGAGGAAGATGAGTACCGGGAGGTAGTCGTTCAGCTCCACGGGCACACCGTGGAGACGCTCGCCCTCAGGTCAGTCGGAATCCCCATTCGCCAGTGACATTAGCGCCGGCCTTCCCGGTAATCATCATCGTGACGATCGGCTCAAGAACTCGTGACGATCGATGCAAGACGGCACCCCGGCCGGGGAGCGTGAACCAGGCTCAGGTCGCCGATCGGAACGCCGCGACCGTCGCCCGGACGAGGCTGTCGGGCCGGCTACGGTAGAACGCCTCGTGCATCGCGAGCACGACGACGCCGAAGGCGATCGTGACGACAGCGATCTCCCGTGGTGTCGAGGCGACGAGCGCAAGGATGGCAGGAAAGAGCAGAGACACGGCCCCGGCGCTCCAGAGAAAGCCGTACTCCGCGCGGGCGGCACGGTAGGTCACCACGACAAGCGCGAGACCGAGGAGCGTGCCCGCCACGACGAGCAGCGGGACCAGCGGAGCCGCCGGCAGGAAGTCGGAGCCGAAGGCGATGCGGACCACGGGATCCGCCAGCGGCAGCGCGACCACCG
>JAHEIS010000106.1 GCA_024639225.1 Actinomycetes bacterium
GGTCGCCCCGCTCCATCGCTGGATTCTCGAGGAGCTCAGCTGATCCGGTCTCGGCGGCGCCGGTCGTAGATCCCGAACGCGAGCACGGCCACCGCTCCCGCGATCGCGAGGGCGGTGGGGACGAGGACGCCCCCTTCCGGGGCGGCCAGCTCGGCCGTCTCGGTCCCATCGGGCCACGGCCACAGGACGCGCAGCGATCCGATCATGAGCCCGACCAGCGCGGCCATCACGACGTCGTGGTGACGGGCCAGTAGTCGGTTGAGGAACGTGGAGAACAGACCGATCCCGATGAGCGCCCCGAGCGCGAACAGGCCGATCACGGCCAGCCGTCTCTCGTTGACCGACTCCAGGATGAACTCGTAGAGGCCCATCATCAGCAGCAGGAACGAGCCGGAGATACCCGGGAGGATCATCGCGCAGATCGTGATACCGCCGGCGAGAGGGATGACCCACAGGGGCGGGTCGGTCACCTCGGAGGTGCGGATCCCCAGGACGAGGAACGCGACGACGGCAACAATGGCAGCGATCAGGACATGGCGACCGGCGGGCTCCCTCACGTACCACCAGGCCACGATTGCCGAGGCGGCCACGAGGCCGAAGAAGAGCCCCGCCATGGCGATCGGCTCATCCTCGAGAAGGTGCTCGAGCAGGCGCGCAAGTGTCGCGACCGCTGCCAATGACCCGACGACCAACGGAATGAGAAGGAGCCAGTCCGCCGCCCGGATCCGCTCGAGACCGGCCCGGACCTGTCCTCGCAGGATGAGGCCCGCGGCGCCGGAGAGATCGCCCACCGCCGCGACGAGCCGCGTGTAGATGCCGAGGACGAGCGCGATCGTCCCGCCGGAGACGCCCGGCACGACGTCGGCCGATCCCATCGCGAACCCACGCAGGACGTGGGCCAGGATCGCGCGGCGGGTCGGGTCGTCGGGGTCCATGCCGGGCGGGAGCGTAGCGCCCGCATCTGCCGACCGGACTCATCCGGGGTCGAGGCCGCCCCGTCGCGTCGGGGCCCGGACGCTGAGAGACTCGGGGGGTCCGACACCACCTGGAGGTCGCGCATGTCCGCCGTCACCATCCTCGCCACGGTCCGGCCCAAGCCGGGCATGGAGGCGGAGGTCGAGAAGAGCTTTCACACCCTGCTGGAACCGACCCATGCTGAGCAGGGGTGCGAGCTCTACGCCCTGCACCGCGTCGTCGAGCGCCCGGGGGAGCTGATCTTCGTCGAGCGCTGGAGCTCCGCCGAAGACCTCGCGGCGCACGCTGCGAGCGACCACATCGCCGCCTGCGGGGCGGCGTGTGAGGGGATGCTCGCCGAACCGGTCGAGATAACCCACCTCGAGGCCCTGCCGGGAGGAGACCCCGGCAAGGCCGCGCTGTGAGCCTCAGACCGGCGGGCTGCCGATCGGGCCCATCCCTGTAAGACTGGTACCTGGAATGGGTGATCCCGCGTCCCTCGCCGGAGCGGATCCGGCGTCTGCCCGGGTGCGTCGCTTCTTGGTCGCGGCCGCCGTGATCTGCGTCCTCGGCGCGTTCCTGAGGGTGTTCGTCTACGCGGCGAACCTCTCGCTCTGGCTCGATGAGGCCCTGCTCTCACTCAACCTGATCCGACGCGGGCCTCGCGAGCTTCTCGATCCGCTGTGGTGGGACCAGGGGGCGCCACCGCTCTTCCTCCTCGCCGAGCGTTCGGCCGTCCAGATCCTCGGCGAAGGTGAATGGGCTCTGCGTCTGCTGCCGCTGATCGCCGGGCTGGCGTCGCTCCCGCTCTTCGCCGTCCTCGCCCGGAGAGTGTTGGGCTCAGGGCCATTCGCGCTCTTCGCCATCGCGCTCTTCGCCCTCAGCGTGCCCCTTGCCCGCTATGCCGCCGAGGTCAAGCAGTACGGCCTCGACGTCCTGGTCGCGTTGATCATCGTGCTGCCCGCCACGGCCATCCTGCGCCGCTCGCTGCGCCCCGTTGGGATCGTCGCCGTCGCGCTCACTGGCGGGCTTCTGACACTCGTGAGCTTCACGGCAGCGCTTGTCACCGCCGGGGTCCTGATCGCAGTGGTCGCCGTCTCGGTCGAGCGCCGCGACTTCGTGGGCGCGGTGACGGGCGTCGGGCTTGCGGTCGCCGGCGGTGCCGCCGGGGTCGCCTACGTGCGATGGGCCGCGCCGCCCGAGGGGCTGCGGGACAGGGTCGCGGGCGCCTTCCGGGCCGCCGAGCAGAGCCCCGTGGAGACGGCGTCGCGGTATCTGCAGGTCACGGGCGCGGAATTTCGCTGGGCCATCGTCGCGTCCGGGGTGCTCGCGCTCGCCGGTGTCATCGCGCTCGTCCTGCGCGACCGCCCGGTCTTCTGGCTCCTGACCGGTCCGTTCCTCGCCGCGTTCGCCGCCGACATCGCGGGCGTGTACCCCTTCTATCAGCGCTTCTCTCTGTTCACCGTCCCGTTCGCGCTACTGCTCATCGCGATCGGCGCACGCGCGATATGGGACCTCGATGTCATCGCGCGCGTCCCGGCCGTGGGGCTCTGCGCGGTCGTGGCGGCCGGCTCTGTCGTACACGCCGGGGACACTGTCGCCTACGGACCCCAGTGGGATTCGCGCCAGGATCTTCGACCGGTTCTGGAAGAGGTCGCCGCCGAGCGTCAGGCCGGCGATGTCATCTGGATCTATCCCGCGGCGCCCTCAGGCTCCGCGGCGGCTTGGATCGATCGCGGCCGTTGTCCCCTGTCGCGACGCCGACGCGACGCTTGACGCCTGCCTTTCGGCGCTTCGCTCCGCGCTCGTCCGCCTTGACCGGATCATCGTGGTCGACGACGCCTCGACCGACGACTCCGCGAGCATCGCGGCCGAGCACGCCGACGTCGTGCTCCGCTCTGAGCAGAGCGAGGGAGCTGCGGCGGCCCGCAACCGCGGCGCGGCAGTCGCCGACGAGGAGCTGCTCCTGTTCGTCGACGCCGACGTGATCGTGCGCGGGGAGGCGATCAGCGTCCTCGTCGGTCGCATCGCCGATGGCTGGGACGCATGCTTTGGCGCCTATGGCGCGCTGCCGCCTCCGTCGTGCCGCAACGCCCCGACGCTCTTCAAGAACCTCCAGCAGCACTGGACCCACACGACCGCTGCCAATCCGGTCAGGAGCTTCTGGTCCGGCCTCGGCATCGTGCGCGGTGAGGCCTTCGACGCGGTCGGAGGCTTCGATCTCCGCGCGACGCGGGGCGCCGACGTCGAGGACATCGATCTGGGCTATCGGCTGGACCGGGCCGGGTTTCAGATCTGTCAGGCACCCGCGGCTCTCGGCGACCATCACAAGCGCTATGGCCTGTTCCAGATGGTGCGCTCGGATGTCATGCACCGCGCCGTTCCGTGGGTCCGGACCATGGCGCGCACGGGTCGCGGCCACGCCGAGCTCAACCTGGCACCCGCCGCGCTGGCCGCCGCGCTGTCGCTGCTGCTCGGGTTGGGGGCAGCCGGCGCCATCGTGGGCCGGGGGCCCTCGCTGTTCCGGGCCGTGACGCTCGCCGCCGGGCTTTGCGGCTGGCTGGCCGCGCATCTGCGCTTCTTCCATTTCGCCATCACGACGGCAGGGGCGCGAGGGCTCGTCGTCGTGCCCCTGCAGCTTCTCTACGGGATCTATGCCCCGCTGGGAGGCGCCTTGGGCCTCGCGGCAGCAGTCGCGGACCGAATGCGGCTGCGGGGGGCGGGTCTCTGACCGGGCCGGGTCGGTCCGGGATGGCGCACCTCCGACTGCGTCGGACGTGAGCGGTCCGCACCGCGGGTGGCCCGCCGATCGGTGACGCCGCCGCACCACGTCTACCCGAGGGCGCTAAAGCCGCGCGTGTGGGCGGCCGACACCCAGGTCGTGACTCGGGAATCGGCCACGTCCTGCTGTGCGCTCCTGGTCGGCGTGGTGTTGGCGTGCGCTCTCGTCGCCTGCTCGACCGGCGAGGTGAAGGACTCTGCGAGTGCGGGGGCGCCGGAGACCCTGCCGGCGGTCGCCGGCTCGCGGGCGCCCGCACCGGACAGGGTCGACGGGCTTTCGCGCCTCGCCCGGACGGACGGCGAGCGGATGATCCTCCAGCTGGCCGGCGGCGAGGTGGACTTCATCACGGGGGTGAACGTCGGGCCGACCGTGCCGGGCACCCAGCCGGGCGAGCTGGGCATCGAGGCGGAGGTCTGGAGGCGCTGGCTCCCCATGATCGCCGACGCGGGCTTCCATTCCATCCGCATCTACACCGTGCAGCCACCTCACTTCTACGAGGAGCTGAGGTCGTACAACGAGGCACATCCGGACCACCCCCTCTACCTGGTCCACGGCGTGTGGATCCCTGAGGAGGAGTTCGTTCGGTCCAAGAATCTCTTCTCCGCCGACGTGATAGAGCGCTTCCATCGGGACATCGAGGATGCCGCCGACGTCATCCATGGAGACGCGACGCTTCCGCCGCGCGCCGGCTACGCCAGTGGCACGTTCACGGCCGACGTCAGCCCGTGGCTCATCTCGTGGGCGCTCGGCGTCGAGATGGATCCGGTCGCCACGGCGGCGTCGGATCGCCGCAACGCGGGCCTCGCAGCCTATGCCGGCCGGTACGTCTCCGCGCGGCCGGAGGCGTCGCCGACCGAGTCGTGGCTCGCCGAAGGACTGGACCTGCTCGCGACCCGGGAGGCCGAGCGGGGCATCACCGTGCCCCTGACCTTCTCGA
Source organism: Actinomycetes bacterium (assembly GCA_024639225.1). Lineage (GTDB taxonomy): Bacteria > Actinomycetota > Thermoleophilia > Miltoncostaeales > Miltoncostaeaceae > JAHEIS01. The sequence continues at coordinate 4,674 of JAHEIS010000106.1, forward strand.
ACTGGCCGACCACGGATCCCCTCACGCATCCGAGTGAGCCCCTTCCGAAGGAAGACTTCGTCGGGATCGACGCGAACAACCTGGAGGTCACGGACTGGCCCGGCGGCTACTACGCGAGTTACCACGCCTACCCCTACTACCCGGACTTCCAGCGATACGAGCCCGGGATCGCAGACTTCGTCTACGACGGCCGTGTCGATCCCTACGCCGGGTACCTGAACCGCCTGCGCGAGCACCACGCCGGAATGCCGGTCGTTGTCCTGGAGTACGGGGTGCCCTCGTCCATCGGCTCCGCTCACCACGGACCGCTCGGGCGCGACCAGGGCGGGCACGACGAGCGTGACGCGCTGGCCATCAACGCCGAACTGCTCGAGATCCAACGAGGGGTCGGAATCGACGGCGGCTTCATCTTCGAGTGGACCGACGAGTGGTTCAAATTCACATGGAACACGATCGACTCCGAGCTGCCGCCCGACCGGCGCCAGCTCTGGCACAACCCCCTGACGAACGAGTCGGTCTTCGGGCTCATCGCGATCGAGGACGCCGGGGCACCGGGCATCGTCGTCGACGGCGACGGTGCCGAGTGGGATCGAGCGCCGGCGCAGGTGATCCACGAGGCGACGAGCGGGGTGCGCGAGGTCCGCGCGGCCAAGGACGCCAGCTACCTCTACCTCCGCCTGGGCGTGGACGAACCGCAGGCGTGGACGAGGGCTCCCCTCGCCATCGGCTTCGACGTGCTCCCGGGCGGGGGAGGGCCGTTCCCTGATGCCGCAGGCATCGATCCGACGGCGGACACCGCGGTGGTGATCGCCGGCGACGAGGCGCGCGCCTACGTCCGGGCCTCGAACGACCCCAATGCCGTTGTCTACGGGAAGCGACTCGGGTTGTTTTCCGTCGACCCGGTATCGCTGGAGCCGCGAAGCGGAGTCTGGAACGAGCAGCGGCTCATCACCAACAAGCCGTACACCGTCCCGACCACGGGTGAGCGCCGGCCCGCGGAATGGTTTGACCTCAACCCGCTCCGCCGCGGCAACAGCGATCCGTCCCGCCCCGACTTCGACCGGCGCACGATCTGGGCGGCGTCGGGGACGACGGTGGAGCTACGAATCCCGCATATGATGTTGGGCCTGTCCGACCCGTCCTCGCGTCAGGCTCTCCTGGTGCGGCGAGGCGGAGCACTGGACACCGTCACCGCCGATCGGGTCGGGATCTCGGTGGGGTTGGGGGCCGAACGCCAGGGCACACGCGGGTATTCGTGGGACACCTGGAATCGGGTCGAGTGGGAAGAGCGCGCCAAGGTCGGCTACGACGAGCTGGTCGAGGTCGTGAGGGCGGTCTCCCAGCCGATTCCCCGCTGAGCTTGCCGGTCCCCGCGACGCGGAACCGGAAATCAGGGTCGCTGCGCTTCGTCCGCGATCATTCCGGCGGCCTCTGCGCCGGCGCGTGAGAGCGTCGGGTTGACGACGGGGCCGGCATCCCCGGCCGGGGCCTCCCATCCGAACACCGTGCGGCAGAAGTCCGCTGCGCGGTCGGTGTCGTGGGTCATCAGCTCCACCCAACCGACTGCACCGGGGCACGTCGACAGGTAGGGGCCGGCCGCGGGTTGCTCTGAGATCAGCGCGAAACGGGCCCCGTTGGATCGGCGACCACGGCGGTCCTGGCTCCGCTTGGGATCTCGGAGGGCGGGCTCAGGATTGCGCCTCCGGACGAGGCGATCGCGGAAACCGTCCAAGGCGCGGCGGGCGTTTGCCAGCGGCGACGCTGCTCTACTCGGCGGGTCACGCCGCGCCCGGACATTCTTTCGCCCGCGCGCGAGGACCCGCAGCGTCGCTTGCCGGATTCCGCCATCCCGAATCGGGGGCGGCTGGCCGAAGTGGCGTGCAGCCGGCTTTGCCTCCGCCGCCGGGCCGTGGAAGCAGTACCCCCAACGCTCTTGGATTGGAACCGGGTGTGGGCGTGGCTCGAAGGAGTCGAGAACATGCGCCCACGCTTCGAACCGCCCCTTGGCAAGTCCGATTCCGGCTCTGGGAGTGGTTGAGAGAGCCTGCAGGCCACTCCCCGTGTTGATTGGAACAAGGGGGCAACCCGGACATGACATCCGGGTCGCCGAAATCGCAAGCGTCACACAAGCTCACAGGATCACACCGAGAAGGCGGCGACTGGACGACACCAACTACTGACCTCGACTGACTCCGAGCTTCCCTGCTCGAAGTGACCCCTGCCCAGCAGGTGGCGCTGGAGGCCCTCGTAGCCGGCACGACCCAGCGCGAGGCCGTAGAGGCGGCTGGAGTGAGCCGGGAGACGTTCACCCGATGGTCCGGTCACGTTCCGGCCTTCAAACCCACCCTGAACCTCTATCGGACCGTGGTCGCAGCGGAGCAGAGCGATGCCACTCGTCGCGTCCTGGGAAAGGCCTTGAACGCCGTCGAAGCGGCCCTGGCCGAAGGCCGGGTGTGAACCCGCCGAGGCGTGGGCGGTTTCTCACAGCCCGCAGTGGGTCTTCTACGGATGGTCGACCCCGTTGGCTCCGCAAACCTCACATCAGGATCCATGGTCCGGATATGCCCGAGAAACGGAGGGAGCTGGGTGCCCAAGACAGCGAGTCCGCTCAGTGAGATGACTGAGGCCTTCGTCTACGACAGCTCTGATGAGCTGAAGCCGGATGAGTCGTTTCTCACGACAGCGCTACCGGGATTCAAGGATGCACTGAGCGCCCGTCGCGCCATCCGCATCTTCGACGGCGAGCCGATACCCGAGGGCATCATGCGTGACTGCCTGCGGGACGCCACGCTTGCGCCCAGCGCCTCGAACCTCCAGCCGTACGAGCTCTACTGGGTACGCAACGAGAAGAAGCGTGTCCTCCTCGCAGATGACTGCTTGGGTCAACCTGCAGCGACCACGGCCGGCGAGCTGATCGTCGTGGTGGCCAGGAAGGACCTCTGGAACACCAACAGAGAGAAACTGCTCCGCATCATGACCGCGGACGGCGCAGAGCCACTGGTCGGACCGCTCGATGAGTACTACAACCACATCGTTCCCATGCTGAGAACGACCGACACGCTCGGCGTGCGCGACCTGATGAGACGCGTCGTCATCTGGTTCAGGGCGAGGAAAGGTCCGACGGTGCGCACGCCCGTCAGCCGAGGCGATCACCGAGTTTGGGCCAATGTTCAGTCATCCCTGGCCGCGCAAACGCTGATGCTCTCGCTGTCGGCGCACGGCTACGACTCGTGCCCGATGGGCGGAATCGACAAGCTCCGGATCAGACGCCTGCTTGGCCTGCCCCGAGGCGCGGATGTCTCGATGGTGATCTCGGCGGGTCGGCGGCGCCCGGAGGGTCTCTACGGCCGGAGGATCCGGCTGGATGAAAGCGACCTGATCAAAGTGGTCTAGATCTTGCGGGATCCTACGTCGGGGATGTGATCATCTTCAGCGCCAGCGGGCACATCGTCGGCGGCGCCATGGCGTCGAACCTGAGAAGTCACGCTGCTGTTGTGGGCGCCTACCCAGGTGGTCGCGGTATCGACCAGAGAACCTTCGAGCGCC
>JAHEIS010000107.1 GCA_024639225.1 Actinomycetes bacterium
CAGGCGATCGCGGCAGGGGAGTCTGACGTGATCCTCGCCGGCGGGATGGAGAGCATGAGTCGCGCGCCGTTCACCGTTGAGCGCCCCGCCCGCGCCTACGCGATGGGTGACGTCACCATGTCCGACTCGATGTTGAGTGATGGGCTGATGTGTCCGACATGCCATGTGCACATGGGCGTGACCGCGGAGAACGTCGCCGAGGAGTTCTCGATCGAGCGCGCCGATCAGGATCGCTTCGCCGCGCAGAGCCAGGCACGTGCCGCCGCGGCGATCGACGCCGGCGCCTTCGACGGAGAGATCGCACCGATCGAGTTCGTGGCCCGGAAAGAGCCGGTCGTCGTCGACCGGGATGAGCACCCGCGTCCCGGCACGGACGAGGAGGCGCTGGCAGGCCTGCGCCCGGCGTTCGCGCCGGAGGGAACCGTGACCGCGGGAAACGCGTCGGGCATCAATGACGGCGCCGCCGCGGTTGTCGTGGCGGCGGCGGAGGCGACGGCCGGAGCGCAACCGCTGGCGCAGATCCGGGGGTGGGCATCGGCGGGAGTCGCGCCGCGGATCATGGGCATGGGCCCGGTGCCGGCGATCCGGGTGGCGCTGGATGCCGCCGACCTGACCGTGGAGGACGTGGGCCTGTTCGAGATCAATGAGGCCTTCGCGGCCCAGTCGCTGGCCGTCGTGCGTGAGCTGGGCCTCGATCCGGAGCGGGTGAACGTCCACGGCGGGGCCATCGCGCTGGGGCATCCCGTTGGCGCTTCGGGTGCCCGGGTGCTCGTCACCCTGCTCCACGCCATGGAGAGGCGCGGCGAGCGCCTGGGCGTCGCCGCGCTCTGCATCGGGGGCGGCCAGGGGATCGCCATGGTCGTCGAGGCCGTCTGACGCTTGGCGAGCGCGGCCCCACCGCCTCCGCCGGTCGTCGCATCGCCCGCCGTCAGCTTCGGCCGGATTGCGGTCCGGCTGGGCCCACGGACCACATCGTTGGCGGTCCTCCGGGGCGGGAGGGTCATCGCCCGTCGCGCCGTCCCGCCCGGGCCGCGACGCATCGCGCTGGCGCTGCCCGCCGGCCGCTTCTCCGGACGGATCGAGGCGCGGGGGCCCGGAGGTCGGGCGCGCTCCGCACCGGTGCGGGTGATCGTCCTGCCGCGGCGCTCGCGGGTGGCCCGGGCGGTCCCGGGTCGCCGTGACCCACGGCTGCAGCGGGATCTCCGGGCGCTGGTCGATGGGTCGCCCGCGATCAGCGGCGCCTTCGTCCAGCACCTCGGGACCGGTTGTGGGGCCGGTGCCAACGCCGGGGCGATGTTCCCCGCCGCGAGCACGTTGAAGACCGCGCTCCTGGTCGAGGCGGTGCGTCGCGCGGGCGGCCGACCGACCGCCGCCCAGTCGCGCCTGCTCGATCAGATGATCATCTCGTCCGACGACACGGCGGCCAACGCCGTCCTGGCAGGCATCGGAGGAGGCAGCACGTTCACGGGCGGCGCACGGGTCACCGAGACGCTCCGTCGACTCGGGTTGGCGCGAAGCTCGCTGCGCACCGGCTACATCATCGAGAACCAGGCCCGGATCCCGGTACGCGCGGAGCGCCAGCCCGCGCTGTATACGAACTTCATCACGACCCCGTTCGAGCTGGGCCGCCTGATGGCGTCGATCCATCGTGGCGCCGCCGGCCTCGGCGGCATCCGCAAGCTCGGCATCTCACGCCTCTCAGCGGGGCGTGAGGTGCTGGGGCGGCTGATGAACACTGCGGACGGGTCCAAGCTGGTCGCGGGGCTGCATCCCGGCGTGCTGACGGCGCACAAGAGTGGCTACACGGATCAGGTCAAGCACGACTCCGGCATCGTCTACCTGCCCGGAGGGCCGATCGTGGTCGTGGCGATGTCCTGGTCGCGGGCGGGCGTAGCCGACGCGTCCGGCAATCGCTTCATCGCGGACGTGACCCGGGCGGCCGTGCGCCGGCTCGCCGCGGGCGGCCGCTGCGGGCCGCGATGACCCGGGCCTTCTTCACGACAGCCGACGGCGTCTGGTTCGCGCCGACCCCGCACGCTCGCGGACCCTGGGACGCCGACGCCTGCCACGCGGGGCCGCCCACCGGCCTCATCGCTCGCGCGCTCGAGGCGCTTGCCCCGGAGCCACGGCTCGTGCGTCTGGCCGTCGAGTTGACCCGGCCGATCCCCTTCGCCGGGTTCACGATCGACGCGGAGGTCATCCGCGGCGGGCGTACGGTCACGACCAGCCGGGCTGTGCTCAGAAACGGCGACGGGACAGCCTGTGTGAGCGCGAGCGGGCTGCACATCACGCCCGCCGAGGCACGTGATCTGCCGTCTGTCCCCGCGATCCACCCGGGCGGGTCGTTGGCCGATGCCGAGCCCGGGGAGTTCCCGTTCACGGGGACGTTGCACGGCCTGGATGCCTTCAACGGCGACGGAGTCGAGCTGGCCTATCCGCCTGGCGAGACCCGCGATCCCGGTCCGACGACCGTCTGGATGCGCACGGTGCCGCTGCTCGCCGACGAGCGGCCGTCGGGGTTTCAGCGCATCTGTGCCCTGGCCGACGGTGGCAACGCCGTCGGCCGGAACGCGGACCCGAGGACCTTCAACTTCGTGAACCCGGACCTGGTCGTGAGCGTCCATCGCGAGCCGGAGGGAGAGTGGCTGGGGATGCGGGCCGAGAGCCACTGGCAACCCGACGGCATCGGCATGTCCGACGCGCTGCTGTTCGACCAACTCGGCCCCGTCGGCCGCGCCGTTCAGACGCTGATCATCCGCTAGTGGGGGTTCCCCGGCCCGTACGGTGCGCGGGGCAGCGGAGGTGCCGCCGGGGGAGTGCGCGGTGCCCGTGAGGGGCGCGTCGTCTGAAAGCCGCTGATCACCACCTCCGCGTTCGGCGCGCCGCAGTCGATGCACACCCGGTCCTCATCGCGCAGGATGCGCTGCTGGAAGATCTCGAAGTCGAGACCGCACGTGGTGCAATGAAGATCGAACGTCGGCACCGGGTCACTCTACGGGGCCGGATCACGAGGACGCGAGCGTTTCCGGCCGCGAGTGGCGCGCGATCGTTGTGACGTCGGGGTCCTGATGAAGGACCGGAGTTCCCGCGATGATGGCCACCGCGGCGACGCCGGCGCCTCAGCGCCGGCCACGGCCGAAGTGCTGTCCCGGGGGGACGGCGGCGCGCAGACGGGATGGCTGTTCCGCGACGAGGCCGGGGTCCTCCTCTTCGAGGATCTCCGCGGGGATCGCGATGCGCTCCAGGCTCCGCACCAGCACGTTGATGTTGCGGTCGCGGCGCTCGAGCCGGCCGCGGGCCAGCAGCATCGGCTCGGCGCGCAGCAGGGGCCGGTACTGCTCATAGGTGTCGGGCTTGACGACGCCGTTGATCATCCCGGTCTCGTCCTCGAGCAGGATGAACAGGATTCCGTGGGCGGTGCCCGGGCGCTGACGGGCCACGACGATCCCCGCCACGCAGACCTCGGTTCCGTGTGCGATCTCGCGCAGATCGCGGGCATTCACCGTCTCTCTCGGCAGGCCGGCCCGGACCAGGGTCATCATGTGCCAGCCGGTCGACAGGCCCGTCGTCTCATAGTCGCTGACCGCCGTCTCCATGCGGCTGGGCACGGGGAGCGGGGGAGCGGGCTCGGCCTCGAGCGGCAGCGCGAGCTGGACGCCTTTTGCGCTGCGGTGAGGCCGAGCGAGGGTGGCCAGCTCCCATTCCAGCTCGCGCCGGGGCCGACCCCACAGGTCGCAGGCTCCCGCCCGCACCAGGTCGACCAGTTGCTCCCGGCGGAGATCGCTGCGCGCGGCCAGATCGGCGATGTCGGTGTAGGGCCCGTCGGCCGCGCGCTCGGCGACCACCCTCTCGGCGGCCTCGTCGCGCACCTCGCGCACGTAGCCGAGCCCGATGCGGACAGCGTCTCCGTCCATGCCGCACGTCGCCCCGGAGCGTTCGATACAGGGCGATAGCACCGTCACCCCGCGGCGCTGCGCATCGCGCACCAGGCTGGCCGGCGGGTAGAAGCCCATCGGCTGGGCGTTGAGCAGAGATGCCAGGAACTCGGCAGGGTAGTGCCGCCTCAGCCAGGAGCTCTGATACGCCAGCACGGCGAAGGCTGCGGCGTGGGCCTTGGGGAAGCCGAAGTTCGAGAAGCCGATCAGCTTGGTGAAGATCACGCGGATGGTCTCCTCGTCCACATCGCGAGCCCGCGCGCCCGCGCGAAACTCGTGCCAGAGGGCGACCATCGCCTCCCGGCTGCGCTTGCGGCTCATGGCCCGGCGCAGGGCCTCGGCCTGGCCGGCGGTGAAGCCGGCGAGATCCATGGCCACCTCCAGCACCTGCTCCTGGAACACGACCACCCCGAGCGTCTCGCGAAGGCAGTTCTCCAACAACGGGTGGTCGTACGGTGGGATGAAGTCCGGGTTCTCGCGCAGGGCACGCCGGTGCTTCACATAAGGGTGCACCGCTCCGCCGCTGACCGGTCCGGGCCGGATGAGGGCGACCTGGATCGTGAGGTCGTGGAGGTTCTCGGGGCGGGTCTGCAGCAGGCTCTGCATCTGGGCCCTGCTCTCGATCTGGAAGACCCCGACCGTGTCGGCGTCCTGGATCTCGGCGTAGACCTCGGGGTCGTCGAAGCCGGTCCGTGAGAGATCGACCGTCTCGTTGCGCGTCCGGGCGATCAGGTCGATGCACTCCTCGACGGCCGACAGCATTCCCAGGCCGAGAAGGTCGATCTTCACGAAGCCGGCGTCGGCGCAGGAATCCTTGTCCCACTGACAGATCTGTCGGCCCGCGAAGGCGGCGGGCACGACCGGCACGATCTCCACCAGCGGACGAGCGCTCACGACCATGCCGCCCGAGTGCTGTGACAGGTGTCGGGGCAAGCCCGCGGCCTCACGGGCGAGCTCAGCCAGTGCGCGCCATCGCGGCGAGCGCAGCTTGGCCTCGCCGTCGGGCAGGCGCCGCATCTCCTCCTCCAGGGCGCCGGGCTCCGACCAGCCGTCGGACAGGCGCGAGAGTCGTTCCAGATCGGCGTCGGGCAGAGCCAGCGCACCGCCGAGCTCGCGGATGGCCATGCGCGTCCGGAAGGTGGGAAAGGCCGCCACCAGCGCTGCGTGTTCCGTTCCGTAGCGGACAACGATCTCCTCGATCAGCCGCTTGCGCACATCGCGGGGGAAGTCGAGATCGATGTCGGGCACCGATGCCATGTCCCGGCTGAGAAAACGCCCGAGGAACAGGTTCCCGGCAACGGGATCGATGTGCGACAGGCCGGTGAGATAGCAGACGATCGATCCGACCGATGAGCCCCGTCCACGTCCGGGCGGCAGCCAGCGGCGAGCGGATCCGGCCGGTCGCACTTCGAGCGCCACCTCCCGCGCCAGCTCGAGCAGATCCCGGTGCATCAGGAAGAAACCGGACAACCCGTGATGGGCGATCAGCGCCAGCTCCTCGTCCAGACGAGCCCGCGCCGCGCGCCGGCGGGTCGCGTTGGGGTAGCGGCCTCCGAGTTGATGGATACAGATCCGGGCGAGGGCCTGGTCGGCGGACTCTCCCCGGCGCTCCGAGGTGAAGTCGGGAAAGCGGTAGCCGAGGTCGCGAGTGAGATCGAATTCGCAGCGCTCGGCGATGTGACGGCTGTTGGCGACGGCCTGCGGGAAATCGCGAAAAAGGGCGGCGCTCTCGTTCGGAGTGCGCAGGTAGGACTGCCGGTTGCCCCGCCGCGCTGCCTCGGACCCGTCGAGCGTCGACCGGTTGCGGATGGCGACGAAAGCGTCCTGCAGGAGCGTGCGATCCGGGTGGTGGGAGTGGACGTTGCCGGTCGCCACCAGCGGCAGGCCGGCGGCCTCGGCGAGATCACGTAGTCCGCGCATCACGCGCTTGTCACCACGCAGGCGGGGGCGCTGGATCTCGACGGCTACGTTGTCCGCCCCGAAATCCCGGACCAGCGCCGTGAGGGCTGAACGGGCGTCGGCGGGCGCGCCCCGCGACAGCGGCCCGGCGACCGCTCCGTCCCGGGTGCATCCGCTCAGGCAGACGAGCCCCTCCGCGTGTCCGGCCAGGAGGCCCCGGTTGAGAGCGGGCGGTTGTGGCCGGCGATCGCGCGTTGAGCGCGTATCGGCGTGGGCGGCGGTGATCAGGCGGCAGAGGTTCGCGTAGCCCGTCGCGGTCCTCACCAGGAGGGTGATGTGCGACCCGTCGTCGAGGGTCATCTCCGCGCCGGTGATGGGGCGTACTCCGGCGCCCCGGGCGGCGTGGGCGAAGGCCAGAGAACCGCAGAGCCCGTCGTGGTCGGTCAGGGCGATCGCTGAATGCCCGAGTTCCGCAGCCCGGGCCGCCACCTCCTCCGGGGCGGAGGCGCCGTCGAGGAAGCTGAACGCCGAATGGCTGTGAAGCTCAACGTAGTCAGACATCGAACATACGTTCGTATCACATCCAATCCAGAGTCGCTTCAGGATTCGCCCGAACCCGCCGATGAGAAACTCAAGAAAGCTCCTATAGCGGGCGTGGCGCTTTCGGCAGGGCACGGACGCCCCGCCGGGTCGCGACCTGCCGATTCCTCAAGGATGAGATGCCGATCCACCCGTGGTTCGCAAGAATCACATTCATGGCCCTTGTGACCCTGCTCGCCGTGGTCGGAGTCGCCGGCCCGGACCGCGCGGCCGCGAACCTCAACCTGAAGTTCGGCGTCCACGCCCCTCCCGCGCCGATCGAGAACCTCGATGCCCTGCGGACCCTCGAGGAGTCGATCGGTCACGAGGCGGACATCCTCTCCATCTACCAGGGGTGGGGGAACGGAGGCTGGGCGGCCGTCCAGCCAGAGTGGCTGGAACGCGCCTCCGGCGGCGGTGCGCGCGATGTCCTCATCACCTGGGAGCCCTGGGTCGCCGGGGGCGCCTTCAGCCAGCCGGACTACCACCTCACGACCATTACCAACGGACGCCACGACGCCTACATCGCCGCCTGGGCGCGCGATCTCAAAGCCCACGGAGAGATGATCCACCTCCGGCCGATGCACGAGATGAACGGTCACTGGTACCCGTGGGCCGGTGGCATTCCCGGCAACACGCCGACCCGCTACATCGCGGCCTGGCGCCGCATGCACGGGATCTTCCAGCGCGAAGGCGCGACGAACGTCCGCTGGGTCTGGTCGCCCATGGCCTACGACGAGGAGCCCGACCGCCTGCGCTTCGAGCAGTTCTATCCCGGCGATCGTTACGTCGATGTGCTGGCGCTTGACGGCTACAACTGGGGAACTCGTGAGCCCGGCTGGGGCGGCTGGCGCTCATTCGACCGGATCTTCCGGGACGCGTATCTCCGCTTGGAGCAGGTCGGCCCCCAGCCGATCTGGATCACGGAAGTCGGCTCGGCGACCGAGGGTGGGAACAAGGCCCGCTGGGTCCGGCAGATGTTCCGCCAGGCGTCACCCCGCCGTTACTCGCGCCTCCAGGCGGTCGTCTGGTTCAACATCGACAAGGAGCGCGACTGGCGCTTGACGTCGAGCCCCGGTGTGGCGCGCACCTTCGGTACCGAATTGGCGCGCATGGCGCGCCGTCAGACCCGGCAGCGCAACCAGCTGCGCCGCAATACCCGCAACGTCGATCAGGTTCTCCGATCTCGACGACCTTCTGAGCGTGCCCGATCCCGTGCCCCGCGCTTCCGCTCGCTGTTCGAGAGCGTGCGGCGACGCTGAAACGTTTACGGCGAACGATTCAGTCAGGGCAAGAATGCGCTGATATCCGGCGCATTTTCATTTCTCTAACAAATGGGGACGGATCTCATGGCGATTCTGGCGCGCTCGTACGAGCTTTCATCGACTTCGTTCTTGACGGTGATGATCGAATGCCCGGGTATGCGGCGGAGGGGTTCACAAACCCGCCGCGTCCCGGGACACCTTCACCTCTCTCGAGAGATCATTCCGACTTCCTCGCCACCGTCGCGCCGTCTTGGCGCACCCGCATCCAGACCCGCCGACTCGCCGTCTCGGCGGGTGAGCCCGCTCCGCCGGATCGCCGTCAGCCTCGTCGCGGCCGGGGCCATCGCCGGCGCGGCCCTTGCATCGACGGCCACCGCCGCTCCTCGCCAGCCCCTGCAGATCGGCCTGCACGCGCCGTCAGCTCCGGATACCGGGATGGGCGCTGTCTCCGTCTTCGAGTCGGCCATCGGGCGCAAGACCGACGTGATCTCCGTCTACCAGTCGTGGGGTAACG
>JAHEIS010000017.1 GCA_024639225.1 Actinomycetes bacterium
CGACCCGGCGACGGGTGACCGCGGTCGTGAACGGCCCCGGGCATCAGATCGTCCTCATCGATCTGCCGGGCTTTCAGAAGCCGGCGGACCGGCTCACCGCCCGGATGCAGGCGACAGTCGACGAGACCCTGCCGGAGGTCGACGGGATCCTGTTCGTCCTCAACGCGGCCGAGGAGATCGGCGCCGGCGACCGATTCATCGCCCGCCGCCTCGCTCAGGTTGGACGCCCGGTCGTGATCGCTCTCAACCAGGTCGACCGGCTCACGCCTGAACACATCGGTCCGGCGATCATCGCGGCATCGGAGTTGGTCGACTTCGTCGCGCTCCACCCGACGAGCGCCGTCTCCGGCGACGGGCTGTCCGCGCTCGCTGACGATCTGGCGGCCCTCGTCCCCGTCGGCGATCCTCTCTATCCGCCCGACGTCGTCACGGATCAGGGCGACGAAGACCTCGCGGGCGAGCTGATCCGGGAAGCGGCCCTCGCCCGGCTGCGCGAGGAGATCCCCCACGCCGTCGCGGTGGAGATCGGCGGGATCGAGAAGGCGCGCAAGGGCGTCGTCGTCCGCGCCGCGATCCTGGTAGAGACCGAGTCCCAGAAGCGGGTCGCCGTGGGCCGCGGTGGCAGCATGGTTCGGGAGATCGGCACTGCTGCGCGGGAGGCCCTGTCACGGCTGTGGGGGACGCCGGTGCACCTCGACCTGATGGTCAAGGTGCGGTCCGGTTGGCGCCAGGACGACGACCTGCTCGGCCGCCTGGGGCTCTGACGTCAGGCCGCGCGCCGAGCGCGGACCTTCTCAATGCCGGTGAAGAGGGCGGTCAGGGCCTGCTCGGGCACCGAGCGACGCGAGCCGCGCGAGGTCACGAGCTGGAGGCTCTGGACGCGCTCGCGGAGTGCCGCGCGCTCCGCCTCGGCTTCGGCGAGGGCCTTCGCGAGCGCATCGCGCTCGGCGCGCAGGGCGTCGGCCTGCGGATCGCGGCCACGCGCGCTCGCGGCGGCGTCGATGCTTGCCCGGGCAATCAGCGTTCTCTGGGACCCGGCGTCGCCGACGGTCGTGCCGTCGAGCTTCCCGGACTTGAGGTACCGCCAGACGGTGCGCTCGGAGACGCCGAGGGTCTCGGCGGCTTCGGCGACCGTCATCGAGGAATCAGGTGTGATGCTCATGCTGGCTCTTTCGTTCCCGGGGTTCTGACTCCTTGTCAGCCGGTGCTCGAGCGCTCTGTCATGCCGTCCGGGGCGCGCGTTTCGCCGCGGGTTGGCCGGATGCGAGTATGTGCGACGTCGTAGGTGCGCGCGGGGGAGAGCAATGTGAGCAGCAGGCACGTGAAGATGGTCGGCGTCCTCGCGGTGTTCGCCGGAGTGCTCGCGTTGCTGAGCCTGGCGGTCGGGCTGGCGGGCGTTGACGGCGACGCCGAGGTCCTCGCCGACGAGGCCTCGCTTCTTGCGGCCGGGGCCGACGTCGCCGACTACATCCGCGCGAGCTTCTGGCTGAACATGTTCGGCAACTACCTCCTGCTCGTTCCCCTGGCGCTACTTCTCCACGTCCTGTGCGCCGACGGCCGTCGGGCGGACGCGTGGGTCCTCACTGTGGCCGGAGGCATCTACCTGCTGTTCGGCGCCGCGGGCTCGGCGATCTTCGCGGGGGCCTGGCCGGATCTCATCGAGAAGTACGCGGCGGCGGGTGGCGAGGCGGAGCGGGCCGCGATCCTCGCGGACTTCGAGCTGGTCTCCGCCATCGCCGGCGACGGGCTGCACGGCATCGTGCAGAACGTCGCCGGGGCGGTGTGGCTGGTCGGGATCGGAGCACTCATGCGCACCTGGGTTCCGTCACTCGGGTGGCTCGCCATGGCAATCGGTGCCTTCCTGGCGATCACGACGGTGGGCACGGTGTTCGGCGCTGAGGCACTGAACCTGGTCGGCGTCACCGCGACGGTGCTCCTGGCCCCGATCTGGTCGATTGCCATGGGGCTCCGCCTGATCCTGACGCCACCGTCCGCGCTCACTTCCTAGCGCAGCAGGCGACTCATGCGCCGGTCGGCGTAGACCTTCCCGTCGGTCTGGCAGCGGGCGCAGTAGACGAGCTCCCACTCGCTGAACGACACGCGATGGAGGTCGGCGCCGCATCGGAGGCAGGGGTCCCCGTAGTGTTGATGGACGGCTGTCAGCCGCTCCTCGCGCGTCGGGAGGGCGGTGGTGATGCGCTCGCGGGCCCGTTCGAGCGCCCGGCTGAGCACCGTGTCCGCCGCCTCGGCGAGACGGCCCCACTCCTCCGGGCTCAAGCCGTCGGTGCGGCGAAACGGCGCCAAGCGGGCCGCCCACATGATCTCGCTGGCGTAGCAGCGTCCGATCCCGGCGACGCGACGCCCCCGACGAAGGACGGAATGGAGCTGGCCCGGGGGCGCCGACAGGGCCGTGCGCCAGCCGTCCGCGTCAAGGCCGAGCGGTTCCGGCCCGAGGCGCGCCACGGGCGCGTGCTCCGCGAGCTCTGCGTCATCGAGAAGATGGGCGGTCGCGCGGCGCTTCCTGCCCAGCTCCGTCAGTAGGAGACGGCGCTCTCCGAGCTCGAGCGAGAAACCGGCCTGTCGGCCGGGCCGGGCCGGGCCGGTCTCGCGCAGCCCGAGACGGCCGGCCGACATGAGGTGGATGGCCAGGTGTCGTGGGCCGAGGTCGACGATGATGACTTTCCCCCGGCGCCGCACGCCGGTGATCGTGGCGCCCGCGACCTCCGAGAGCGGGCGGGAGGTCTTGAGCGTGGCGGCCTGCCAGGCGACGGCGCTCTCCACCCGGACCCCGGTGAGTTCACGGTCGAGGCCCTCGGCGAGCGCCTGTATCTCGGGTAGCTCGGGCAAGGTCGGTCTCCGGGCGTGGTTATACTCCCGCCGCTTGCGAAAGGAGCAGCGCCGGAACCTATGCGCGTCGAGGAAATGGCCAAGACGCTGGACTTCACGGTCCTCGCCAAGAAGACCACCGCCGCGGACATCGAGACGGCATGCGAGGAGGCGCGTGAGCACCACTTCGCAACCGTCGTGACGTCTCCGGAGTTCGTCGCCAACAACGTCGATGCCCTCCGGGGAACCGACGTGAAGACGGGTGCCGTGATCGGTTTCCCGGATGGCGATGCATCGGCTGCCGCGAACGCCGCCGAGGCCGAGGCGGCGATCCGTGAGGGCGTCGACGAGATCGATCTCATGATGAATGTGCCGGCGATGCTGCGCGGCGATTTCGTGCGCGTGCGCGACGACCTCAGCTACGTCGTCAAGACGATCCGCGCCCGGGCGGTCAACGATTCGCGGGGCCTGATCCTGATCAAGGTGGTCATCGCGGCCGGGCGACTCGAGGATGAGCGCCTGATCCGTATGGCCTGCCGGATCGTCGATGGCCTCGGCGTCGACTACGCGATGAGCGGGACCGTCCAGGATGCCGCCGACGTCGAACACATCGAGTTGATGCGCGACGCGCTGTCGGAAGGCGTGGGGGTCAAGGCGGCCGGGAAGATCGAGTCCTTGGTCGTGGCCGAGGATCTCGTGAACGCCGGCGCCACCCGGCTCGGCACCGGCGCCGCCGTCACGATCCTCCAGGAGATGATCGCCCGGGACAGCGCGGGCTGATGGCTCCCCGAGTGGCCGCCGGCCTGCCGGACGCCGCGCGGCCGGGCCCGGACGGGCTCATCCCGTGCGTGGTCCAGGACGCCGACAGCGGGCGGGTCCTGATGGTCGCCTGGATGAACGCCGACGCCCTCGCTCGCACCATCGAGACGGGGCAGACCTGGTTCTGGAGCCGATCGCGCCAGGAGCTCTGGCACAAGGGGGCCACGAGCGGAAACACCCAGGACGTCCGCGAACTGCTGCTCGACTGCGACGGAGACACCCTCCTGGCCCGGGTGGAGCCTGCCGGCCCCGCCTGCCACACCGGCGACGAGGACTGCTTCTCCGCCTCGCTCGATGAGAGGGGTGATGGCCCCTTCGAGGCGCTCGCGGCGCTGGAGCGGACCATTGCCGCGCGCGCGGCCGCCGGAGATTCGGAGGCGTCCTACACCGCCAGTCTCCTCGCCAAGGGCATCGACACCGTCTGCAAGAAGGTCGGCGAGGAGGCGACGGAGGTCGTGATCGCCGCCAAGGGCGAGGAGCGCGAGCAGGTCATCTACGAGAGCGCGGACCTGCTGTACCACCTGCTCGTACTCCTGCGCGCGTCCGGCGTCAGCGTCCGGGAGGTCGCGGCCGAGCTCGACTCCCGACGTCCGCGGCCGTGACCGAGCTGCGGCTCGAGGTCGACGCCGGCTCCGGCGGTCCCCTGATCACCCCCGGGCGCGAGCGGGTGCGTGAGCTGGCGCGTGAGAACCGCCAGGTGCCCATCGTCCACTCGTGGCTGGCGGACCTCGAGACGCCCGTCGGTGCCTTCCTGAAGCTGCGCGACGAGGGCCCGGTGTTCCTGCTGGAGTCGGCCGAGGAGGGGCAGCGCCTGGGACGCTACTCGATCGTCGGCGTCCGCCCGCAGGCGGTCATGCGCTCGGCCGGAGACGAGTTGACCATCGAGTGGAGTGACGGCCGGCGGGAGCTGGCCGACCCCGGCGACCCGTTTGGCGCCGTCGAGGACGCCCTGGATGCCGTCGGCATGGCCCCGCCCGACGAGGAACTCGCGTTCGCGGGGGGCGCCGTGGGCTACTTCGGCTACGACCTGGTCCGCCGCGTGGAGCGCCTACCCGACGCGCCGCCGGATGACCGTGGTCTCGACGACATGGTCGTCGTCATCACGGGGCCGGTCGTCCTGTTCGACCACCTGCGCCGGAGCATCACGATCATCGTTCCCTGCCCCGTGACCGGCGACGACGTCGATGTGGCGTACGACCGGTCCGTGGCTGAGGTTCTCTCCATCAAGGAGCGTCTCGCCGGACCGCCGCCTCCGCCAAACGCTCCTCATGCCGAACCGCCGATCGACAGCGTGGTGGAGAGCAACTTCGACCGCGCCGAGTTCGAGGCCGCCGTCGAGGCCTGCCGCGAGTACATCTACGCCGGCGACGCGTTCCAGGTCGTTCCCTCTCAGCGCTTCTCGACCCGTCTCGGGCTGGATCCCTTCTCGGTTTATCGCGGACTCCGCACCGTGAACCCCTCCCCGTACATGTTCTACTTCGACACCGGCGACACCGCGCTGGTCGGTTCATCGCCTGAGACCCTGGTCAAGGTCGAGGCCGGGCGGGTCGAGATGCACCCCATCGCCGGCACACGACCGCGGGGTGAGTCCCCGGCCGAGGACCAGCGCCTGGCGGCGGAGCTGCTCGACGATCCGAAGGAGCGGGCCGAGCACGTGATGCTCGTCGATCTCGGGCGCAACGACCTCGGTCGGGTCTGTGCGGTCGGCAGCGTCGAGGTGCGCGAGCTGATGACGGTCCGCCACTACTCGCACGTCATGCACATCGAGAGCTCGGTCGTCGGCCGCCTTGCTGAAGGGCGTCGGGCCACTGATGCGCTGCGGGCGACCTTCCCCGCGGGCACGCTGTCCGGCGCGCCGAAGGTGCGCGCGATGGAGATCATCGACGAACTGGAGCCGACCCGCCGCGGACCCTACGGCGGAGCGGTCGGCTACCTGGGTTTCAATGGTGATCTCGACACCGCGATCACGATCCGGACGATCGTCTGCCACGACGGCATCGCTCACGTCCAGGCGGGCGCGGGCATCGTCGCCGACTCCGATCCCGCGACCGAGTACGCGGAGACGCAGAACAAGGCCGCGGCGCTCTTCCGGGCGATCGAGGTGGCAGCCCGCCAGCCGGGCTGGTAGGAACCGCCGGATGGCTCGCGTCGCGCTCGTCGACAACTACGACTCGTTCACCTACAACCTCGTCCAGTACCTGGGTGAGCTGGGCGCAGAGGTCGTGGTCCATCGCCACGATCAGATCGACGTCGCCGGACTGGCGGCGATCGAGCCGACCCACCTGGTCATCTCGCCCGGGCCCAAGACGCCGTCGGAGGCGGGGATATCGGTGGACGCGATTCTCCACTTCGCCGACGCCGGCACACCGGTCCTCGGCGTCTGCCTCGGCCACCAGGCGATCGGCCAGGCCTACGGGGGCAGAGTGGTCCGTGGCGCGGAGCCGGTACACGGCAAGACGTCGGAGATCTCTCACGACGGCCGCACCCTGTTCGCCGGGCTGGCCGATCCGATGACGGCGACCCGCTACCACTCGCTCGTCGTCGACCACGATCCCTCACCCGACCTCGAGGTGAGCGCGTGGTGCGACGGTGACGTGATCATGGGGCTGCGCCACCGATCGCTACCGGTCGAGGGCGTGCAGTTCCATCCCGAGTCGATCCTCACGGACCTCGGCAAGGGTCTTCTGTCGAACTTCCTGGCGATGGAGGCCTGAGTGCCGAGCGAGCTCCTGGCAGCGGCCATCGACGCGCTCCTCGCCGGCGACGATCTCGGCCGCGAGGGTGCGGCCGCCGCCCTGGAGATCGTCATGAGCGGCGAAGCCGGGGAGACCCAGACGGCGGGTCTGCTCGTCGCCCTGCGCGCCAAGGGGGAGACGCGCGATGAGCTCGCCGGGCTCGCCTCCGTCATCCGGGCGCATTCCACCCGCGTCGCGACCGACGTCCCCGGGCTGATCGACACCTGCGGCACCGGCGGCGGCCGGCCGACATTCAACATCTCGACCGCGGCAGCATTCGTCACCGCCGGCGCCGGTGTGCCGGTGGCCAAGCACGGCAACCGCTCGGCCACCTCCCGTAGCGGATCGGCCGATGTGCTCGAGGCGGCGGGGGCCCGTATCGACCTGGACCCGGACGCGGTCGCCGCGTGCCTTGCGGAGTGCGGAGTGGGGTTCATGTTCGCCCCGGGGCACCATCCCGCCTTCCGCCACATCGTCCCGGTGCGCAAGGCGTTGGGAGTGCGCACGATCTTCAACATGCTGGGACCCCTGACCAACCCCGCCGGCGCGCGGCGCCAGCTGCTCGGCGTCAGTGATCCGGCGTATCTGGAGCGTATGGGCGGTGCCCTGGCCGACCTGGGTACCGAGCGCGCCCTGCTGGTTCACGGCCGCGACGGCCTTGATGAGGTGACCACCGACGGGATCACCGACGCCGTCGAGGTGAGCGACGGAGAGGTGGCGCGACGCGAGATCGACCCGGCCGCGCTCGGCATCGCGCGGCCGGGGCCGAACGATCTGCTCGGCGGTGAGCCCGCCGACAATGCCCGGGTCATGAACGAGGTGCTCGCCGGTGAGACCGGTCCCGCCCGCGACGTCGTCGCGCTCAACGCCGCCGCCGCGCTGTGGGTGGCGGGCGCCGCCGACGACCTCGCCGCCGGGCTCGCCGCGGCGGCGGAGAGCATCGACGGCGGTGCGGCCCGGCAGACCCTCGCCGCCTTCGTGGAGACCACCAACCGACTCGCGCCCGGGGAGGCCGACTGATCATGGGCACCTTTCTCGACACCGTGGTCGAGGAGATCCGCGGCGACCTCGTGGAGCGCATGACGGGCACGCCCGCCGCTGAGCTCGAGGCCGCGATCGGGCCGGCGCCGCGGGGACGACCATTCTCCGAGGCGCTCATCGGCGAGGGCATCTCGTTGATCGCCGAGATGAAGCGGGCGAGCCCGTCGAAGGGCCCGATCCGACCCGACGCGACCGTCGAGGAGATCGTCACCGCCTACGAGCGCGCCGGCGCCCGCGCCTGCTCGGTGCTGACCGAGGAGCGCCACTTCGGCGGCGGACTCGCCGATCTTCGCGCAGCCCGCGCGGCCGTCGACATCCCCCTGCTGCGCAAGGACTTCATCGTCGACCGTTACCAGCTCCTCGAGGCACGGGCGGCGGGGGCTGACGCGGCGCTGCTGATCGTGGCGGCCCTGGGTGGCACGGCGCTGGGGGAGATGATGTCCGCCGCGGCCGAGCTCGGACTTGACGCGCTCGTGGAAGTCCACTCGGAGGCGGAGGTCGAGGCGGCGGTCGACTCGGGGGCGGAGGTCATCGGCATCAACAACCGTGATCTCCATAGTCTCGAGGTCGACCTCGATACGACGTTCAGGCTCTTGGCCGACGTGCCCGCGGGCACCGTCGTCGTCGCGGAGTCGGGCATTACGACCCCGGGTGACGTCCGCGCGCTCGAGGACGCCGGCGTCGATGCGATCCTCGTGGGCGAGGCGCTCATGACGGCCCCCGACACCGCGCGGGCCGTGGAGGACCTCCTCAGCAAGACGTCCTGAGTCGGGACGCCGCGGTCGCCGACGCGCCCGCCGCCGAGTTGTGAAGGGCCTCAGCCCCACGACCCGGCGGCGTCAGTTTTTGGGCGCTTCCATCTAAGAAAGAGGTCAGAAGGCGGACGCGATCGCGACACGCTCCCCGGCCGCGTGAGATCTGTTGGCGCGTCCCGACGACGCTGACCACGGATGGTGTGACATGGCCCTCACGACACGACGCTCACTGGCTCTCGCGCTGGGCTTCGGTGCTCTCATGGCCGCTCCGGCTCTGGCGGAGCCCGGCCCCGGCGAGGTTGAGGTGCGCGACGCGGACGGACGCCTCGTGGGCGGGCGTATCGGCGGTGTCGACGCGCTGCAGAAGGCGGAGGCCAGGGTCCATGCCGGAGCGCTGAGGCGCACCGATGACTCCCGGACCTGGTCGATCATCGCGGGCCGTGGGAGGTACGGAGACGTCGTCCTCCGCGAGCCGAATCTGACCGTCACCTCCGCCCCCGGCGCGGCGGTGCGCATCTCCGGTGCGGGCCCGACCGCCAACACCGCGGGCAACTGCATCCGCATCACCCGCGGTGGCGTTCGAGTCCAGCGGCTCACGTGTGTTTCGCCATCCGGCACGGGGATCCTCGTGACACCGCGCAAGGGGGACGGGGGAACCGCTTTGGAGTCCGTGGCGGTCACCGGTGCCGGGGCCAACGGCATCACGATCAAGGGCGGCGCGAGCACGACGATAACGCGGCCGGTCATCGTGGGGGCGGCAGACGACGGCATTCGGCTGCAGGACCTCGAGCCCGGGTCCCACACCATCTCCGGTGGACGGGTCGACCGCAGCGGGGACGACGGGATCGACCTGGTGCGCCGCGCGGTCGACGTCACTCTCCGCGCCGTCGCCGTGCGCGACAACAGGGGTGTGGGCATCGAGGCCGATCACTCCGCGAACGCGCGGTTGTCGGTGGAGGCCGCGGTCGTCCTCGGCAACGGGAGCGACGGGGCGGTCCTCGCCAACGGGACCGACCTCAGGGTTTCGGGCGCCCAGATCTCCGGCAACGGCCGCTTCGGCGTCAACCTGGGCAGCGGAACCGGCATCGAACTCGAGAATCTCCGGCTGTCGGGCACCAACCGCCGCGCCGATCTCCGTTTCTCGGACGCCGCGCGCAGCGGCGGCAGCTACCGCGACCTCGACCTGCTCGGAACGCGGCTGACACTGCCCGGGGAACCACGGGACGTCCTGCTCAGCGCCGTCTCGGTCGCCGCCCGCTCGCGGCTCGCCGCTCCCCCCGAGGGGCTCGCCACCATCGGACGGTACGTCTCGGTCGCCGACGCCCGTGGCTCGGAGAACAGCAGCGTCACGCTGAACTTCCCTGTCACGGCCGCCGAGCTGGGTGACCGCCGCCCATCAGGCACGACGATCTGGGAGCACGACCCCGGCGCCAATCCCGGTTCCTGGCAGGCGCTGGCGGGGGCGCCCGCACTGGCCGACGGCTCGGTCCAAGTGACCCTGGCCGACGGCACCATCGCCTCGGGCAGCGACGCGCGTGCAGCCATCTACGCCCCGCTCGGCACGCGCAACGACCCGCCGGCCATCGCCGCGGTGTTCCCGCGGGCGAAGTCGGTTGTCCGTGGGCGCGACCTGCTGGTCGCGGGGCTTGCTGTGGACGATGGGCCGATCTTGCGCCGGTCGTGGCGCCTCGTCGTCGACGGAAAGGCCCGCGGTGGGGCCCGCCAGGTCGGGCGGGAGGTGCGCTACCGGGTGCGGCTGAAGCCGGGCGCCCACACGGCACGCCTCGTCGTGACCGACGATGCCGGCCAGACGGCATCGAAGGAGTGGCGGTTCCGCGTCGTGAACGTGCGCCCGACGATCCGTCGCCGCGCAGCGCTTCCCCGTCCGAACTCGTTCAAGCTCTCGCGGGGGCGGGTCATCGTGAGCGTGCCGGTGAGAGACGATCAGTCACTGCGGGCCCGGCAGGTGCAGATGTTCGTCAACGGACGCCGCGTGGCCGCGAAGATGACCCCCAACGGTCGGCTGCGGGCCGTCGTCCGCCTCCCCCAGGGCAAGCACCGGGTCGTCGTGGTGGTCCGTGACCGCGACGGTGCCCGCCGCAAGCAGGGATGGAGCTTCCGGACCGTTCGTCCCTAGACCGGAACCGGCCGAGCGCCGCCCGTCCCGCGTCCGGCTAGCATCGAGGTGTGAGTGACGCGCCCGACGAGCGCCGCGGCTCCGGCCGCGGCCGGGTCATCGGTGGAGGCCTTGCCGTTCTGGGTGTGGTGGCGGTGCTCGCTCTCCTCCTCGTGGGCCTGCTTCAGGGTGGAGTCGAGACCACGATCCAGGACGCGCTCGACGCCGGTGAGCGACCGCCTGCCCCCGCTCTCGGCCTTCCCGTGCTGGCCGGGGGTAACTCGCTCGCTGAGGGCGAGACCATCGACGTCCCGGATCTCGCCGGCCGGCCCGTGGTCATCAACTTCTGGGCGTCGTGGTGCCCGCCCTGCCGCAGCGAGGCCCCGCTTCTGGAGGACATCTCGCGGCGATATGCCGATGAGGACGTGTTGTTTCTCGGGGTCGACAGCCGAGACCTGAGCGACAATGCCCGGGCGTTCATCGCGGAGTTCGGCCTGACCTACCCGTCCCTGCGCGACGGCACCGACGACACCGAGCGCCGCTGGCAGGTCACCGGGCTCCCCGAGACCTACATCCTCGATGCCCAGGGCCGAGTCGCCGCCCGGATCGTGGGGGAGATCACGCGCGCTGAGCAGATCACGACACCGTTGGACCAGCTCCTGTGAGGCGACTCCTGCTGTTGGCGGTCCTCGCCTTCGCTCTTCTGCCCGCCTCGGCGGCCGCTCTCACCGTGGACGACATCGCCAAGGACGTGCGCTGTCCCACCTGCAACACACCTCTCAACGTCTCCGACGCGCCCGTGGCCCGCGACATGAAGCAGTACATCCGGAACCGGATCGAGGCGGGCGACTCGCGGCAGGAGATCATCGACGGACTGGTGATCGAGTTCGGCAGCGACGTGCTGGCGACCCCGCCCAAGTCCGGGTTCGGTCTGGTGGCGTGGGTCGTCCCGGCGCTCGCGGTGGCGATCGGACTCGCCCTGATTCCGATCCTCATGCGGCTCTGGGCGACTCGGCGTCCCCGGTCGACGACGACGGCGCTTGACGCCGAGGATGAGGCGCTGCTCGCCCGCGAGCGCGAGGAGCGCCGGGACTGACGCCCCGCCTGTCGCCCGGGGCGACAGGCCAAGGGTCAAAAACCTATAGAACGGGCTGCTCCGGGCCGATAACCCCTCTGATGCCACAGTGCCCACGGAGGGGCCGATGATCGCACGGATGCGGGACCTGCAACCCACAGAGCTTCATGATGCGCTGACCGCGCTCGCCGAAACCCTCGTCGACGCGCGCGGCGAGCACGAGGTGGGCGTCTGCCTGCTGCGCCACGTCGTGACCATCACCGGTGCCGAGTCTGCGCGCCTGGCACGCGTCGACCCCGTCTCTGGCGAGCGCGTCGTCGCCGGTGCGTCGTCGCGCTCCGAGCCGGCCGACCACACGGTCGCATCGGGTCATGAGAACGGCTGGAAACTGTCGCTGTGGGGCGTGCGCGCGGTTCCGTCTGATGCGCTGCGCCTGATGCTCGGCCAGGCGTTCACCGCCGCCGAACGCGAGCGCTTCCGGGAGGAGCTGGAGCTGCGCGACGCTCGTGACGCGCGCCTCGATTCCGCCTGCGAGACCGTTGGCGCCCCCGCCGGCCCGGTCGAGGCGGCCCGGAGGGTTGCCGCCGCGGCGCGCGTCCTTCTCGACTCGGACGCCGCTGCCTTCCTGCCGGGGCCCGGTGCGGAGCGCTTCCCGATCGTCTGGGACGGTCTGGGCAGCACGAGCGGATCGTCCCTGCCGGGGGTGCCTGCCGAGGCTGCGCGCTCCCTGTCGGTCGGAGCGGTGTGGGCCGGACAGGTCGCGGCCGACACGTCTCTCGCCAAGTACGGATTCCGGGCGGCGGCCGTGGCCCCGGTTGGCGAGCGCAGCTCGCTGGTCGTCGCCTTCGCCGCCGAGGAGCCGGCGCCGCGGGGCGAGCTGGAGCTGCTCGGCATGTTCGCCGAGCGCGCCACGATGATTCTCGATGTCGCCGAGCAGGCGGAGGCGGCGAGTCGTCTGTCCGCTCTCGACGAGCCGACGGGCCTCTACAACGCCGCCTACTTCCGGATCCGCCTGGAGCAGGAGGCTTCGCGGGCGATGCGGACCCGCAGCGCGCTCAGCGTACTCGCGGTCGGGCTTCCGCCGGGCGTGACCGCCCCCGACGGCGACGACTACCTCCGCGCGATCGTCGATGAGCTCCAGGGGAGCCTCCGGGTCATGGATGTGCCCTGCCGCATCGCCGACGACGAGATCGCGGTGATCCTGCCTGAGCTCGACGGCATGAGCGCGTACCTGGTCGGCGAGCGTCTGCGGGCGGTCACCACCGACGACCCTGCCAGCTCTCGGGTCGCCGTGGGGGTCGCCTCATTCCCTGATCAAGCAGGCTCGGCCGGTGAGCTCGCCCGCAACGCCGCCCGCGCCCTCGCCTGGGCGCGTCACCACGGCAGCGATCGCACGTTCCTCTTCGATCGCGACGTCGCCCTCGGCCTGCGGGTCGAGCAGGAGCGGGAACGCGAGCGCAAGGCCGAGGCGCTCACCGCGCTCTACGCCGTCGCCAGTCACATCGATTCCCGCGAGGGGGAGGGGACCAACCACTCCCAGAACGTCGGCCGCGTCAGCGGACTGCTGGCCCGCCAGCTCGGGCTCACCCCGGCGCATGCGGATCTGGTCCGCACGGCCGGGCTGCTGCATGACGTCGGCAAGCTCGGGGTCCGCGAGGACGTCTTGTCGAAGCAGGCGCCACTCACCGAGGACGACCGCGAGGAGCTCCGTCAGCACACGCTCGTCGGCGAAC
This sequence comes from Actinomycetes bacterium, assembly GCA_024639225.1. Classification (GTDB taxonomy): domain Bacteria; phylum Actinomycetota; class Thermoleophilia; order Miltoncostaeales; family Miltoncostaeaceae; genus JAHEIS01. The sequence goes on from JAHEIS010000017.1 coordinate 13,101, forward strand.
GGATGCTCTCGGGGACCGAGCTGGGTGAGGTGCGTTCATGGGTGCTTCATCACCACGAGCGCGTCGACGGCAGCGGCTACCCCTCCGGTCTCAGCGGTGAGGACATCCCACTTGAGGCGCGGATCATCGCCGTGGCCGAGGCCCTCGACGTGATGGTCCACGACAGCACCTACCGACCGGCCATGAGTCCAGAGGAGGCGATCGACGAGCTCCGTCGCTGCGCCGGAGACCAATTCGACCCACGGGTCGTCGACGCGCTGCTGGAGCTGGTCGCGCGCGGCGTGCCCGGCGTGATTCCCGGGTGACCGCATGACGACCTCTTCCCAGAAACAGGCAACCCGCCGTCGCTCTCCGGGCGCACTCTCGCTGACCGCCGTCGCCGGCCACGCGGACGGCCTGGCCGTGCCCTCGGCGATTGCCCGGGCGGTGCTGGAGCTCGTGGAGCGTGATGACGTCTCCGCCCGCCACATCGCCGATCGCGCCCGCCGTAGCCCCGAGATCGCCTCGCTGATCCTCCGCGCCGCCTCCGCCGAGTCGGAGCCGACCCTGTCTCTCGAGGACGCGGCGGCGACGGTCGGCAATCAGACGATCGCGATGCTGCTCACGAGCCGGCCGACCTATCGACTCTCGGTCGATCGTGCGCCCCTGTACGAGTCGAGCCGCCTGGCTCTGCTGCACACCGCCATCGCGGTGGCTGAGGCGTCCGCCCTCGTGGCGCGGCGCCTGAATGCGCCGGGCCTCGAGGCCGGTGCCTACTCGGCCGGGCTCCTGGCCGACATGGCCAAGCCTGTTCTGGCGGGAGCGGCCGCCGACTCGGGACTCAACAACGTCGTTCACGACCGGGAGTCGGAACGCGAGCTGATGGGCGCCGATCACGCCCGGGTCGGAGGGTGGGTGCTGCGTCGCTGGAACCTTCCCGACGACTTGGCGGCAGCGGTTGAGGCTCATCACGCTCCTGCGCCGCCGGATGCTCCGCTCGCCCGCGCGGTGTGGCTCGGCAATCTGATCGTGGGCGCCCGGGCGGGAAATGACGTCGCCCTGGACGCCGCGCGGATCGGCGTCGAGGCCTGCGAGCTGGGCGCCAGCGTGCTCGAGGATCTTCTCGCGGGCGGCTTCGACCTGAAGGCCCCCACCCGGCCGCCCGGACTCACCGATCGCGAGGTTCAGGTCCTGCGGATGATGGCGGCCGGTCAAGCCGCCAAGCAGGTTGCCCACGAGCTGGGGTGCTCGCTCTCCACCGTCCACAACCACCTCCACCACGTCTACCGGAAGCTCGGTGTATCCGGGCAGGCGCAGGCGCTGCTGCTCTCCCGGGAGAACGGCTGGGTATGAGCACAGTGCGCGGTCGGCGTCCCTTCCTGCTGCCGATCGCGGTCCTTCTCGTCGGCTTGATCGTGTCCGGGGTCGCCGCGTACCTCGTGTCGCGTAGTGCCGAGGCCGCAGCAGCGGATCGCTTCGACCGCGACGCCAGCGTGCTCGCCGCCGCGGTGGACGCCGAGACCCGGGCGGTCTTCGATCAGCTCACCGCGGCCGGCGCGTTCTTTGCGATCGCGCCACGACCGTCGCAGAAGACCACGTACGACTACCTCGCTCAGGTGGGACTGGATGACAGTCCGTGGCTGAGGGATCTCGCTTGGGCCGAATCCGTGCCGCCCGATGAGGTCCGGGAATTCGTCGCCCGCGAACGTGCCAACGGCCTGCCGGACTTCGCGATCGAGAGCGCCCAGGGCGTCGCCGCCGAAAACCTCGTCGTCGTCACGCGCGGCAGCTCCTCCAGCGTCGAGACGCTGATCGGGCTCGATCTGGCGAGCTTCGGCCCGGTCGCGTCCCGGGTCTTCGCCGCCCCGCTCAGCCGGGCCGAGCCGTGGTTCTCGCGCGTGACCGCGCCGGTCGCCGACCTGATCAACCGCTCCGGGGGCGGCCTCCAGTTCGAGGCGGACAACCTCATCGGCATCCTTCCGACCTGGGACTCGGAGGGACAGTTGAACGGCTGGCTCCTGGCGCGCATCAATCCCGAGCTGCTGCTCACTGCCGATCCATCTCGGACCGTGCGCTCCCGCCTCGAGCTGGGGGATCCGCAGCCGGGCACGTTCAGCGATCCCGTCGTCGCCGAGTCCGGCATCGAACGGGCGCCGGATGGTGAGGACGCATACGAGATGGTCCACTCCTTTCGCGCCGGCGGTATCAGCTGGGATCTGACCTTGTCCGCTCAGAAGGAGGACCGCGCCTTGGCGTGGATCATCCTCGGGCTCGGTGGCGCTCTGTCGCTGCTGGCAGGGCTCGTCATCCTCGGCCGTCGTCGCACGAGGGAGGTCCAAGGGCGCCTGAGCGAGAGCGAGCGGCGGCTGCGCGAGGACTCGCTGACGGGGCTGCCCAACCGGTTGGGCCTCGAGGAGGCGCTGAGGCGGACGATCTCCGAGCGCGACCCTGACGTGCAGGCGGCGGCGCTCTTTCTCGACATCGATCGCTTCAAGCTGATCAACGACAGCCTCGGCCACTCGGCGGGTGACGAGCTGCTTGTCGCCTTGGCCGGCCGCCTGAACGGTGCGATCCGACGCGGCGACGTCGTCGGCCGCTTCGGCGGCGACGAGTTCCTGGTTGTCGTCTCTGAGATCGAGGACGGCGACGACGCGCTCGCACAGGCCCGGCGGATCATGGGCGAGCTCGAAGCGCCGATGCAGCTCTCGTTCGGCGAGACACAGGTTCACGCCAGCATCGGCATCCGGATCATCGACGACGACTGCTGCGAAGGGACCGACGGCGGGCCAGAGGGCGTGATCCGTGACGCCGACGTCGCCATGTTCGCGGCCAAGCGCGGCGGCGACGGCATCCGGATGTTCGACAGCGAGATGCGCCAGGCCGCGGGCGACCGGCTCGTGCTGGAGCGCGCCTTGATCGAGGCCGTCGCCGCGGACGACCTCAGCCTCGAATACCAGCCCATCGTCGACGAGGAGGGCAGGCTCGCCGCCGTCGAGGGGCTCCTGCGCTGGCACCATCGCGAGCTGGGCCACGTGCCGCCGACCCACTTCCTGCCCGTCGCGGAGGAAGTAGGGCTCATGCCGGAGATCGGCCGTCAGGTCGTCCGGTCGGCGGTCGCCCAGGCAGCCCGCTGGAACCGGACCTTCGAATCGCGGCTGCAGGTGGCGATCAACGTGACCGGCGCCGAGCTGTACGACCCCGAATTTCCGCACTTCGTCGCTGCCGAGCTGCGCCATCACGAGGTGCCGCCCGAGCAGATCATGCTCGAGATCAGCGAGGATCTGCTGCTGGAATCATCGACGGTCCTCCAGGTGAACCTGGATCGACTCCGCGACCTCGGGGTCGGACTTGCCCTCGATGACTTCGGGACCGGCCGCTCTTCCCTCAGCCAGGCCGGACGTCTGTCGACGGTGACCGAGTTCAAGCTCGATCGCTCCCTGGTGATCGGCGTCGAGGAGCCCGAGGGGCGGGTGATCGTGCGGGCCGCGTCTGACCTCGCCGCAGGCCTCGGCCAGGTGGTCGTCGCGGAGGGTGTCGAGCAGGAGAACCAGCGCGACTTCCTGTTGGACCTCGGTATCTCCCGCTTTCAGGGGTTCCTGTACTCCCCGTCAGTTCCTGCCTCGCGGATCTCCGGATGGCTCGCCGACGGCGGGGTCGTCGGCGATGCACCATCTTCCCGGCGGAGGATGGCTCAGCCCTCAAGCTGATTCATGAAGGTCGACGGATAGCGCTCTCCGGCGACTCCATCGGCGGCTTCCTCGAGGGCGGCGTGGATGTCCGCGGGCAGCGACAGCTCCGCCGCCGCGACGTTCACGGCCAGGTTGCGCAGCTTGGTCGTGCCCGGAATCGGAGTGACGGCCGGTTGTCGGCCCAGCAGCCATGCCAGAGCCATCTGCGCAGGGTGGAACCCGGCGTGCTCGGCGATCTCGCCCACCCGTCTGGCGAGAGCCGCGTTCTGTCCGAAGTTCTCTCCCTGGAACTGGGGGATGAAGCGCCGGAAGTCGTCTTCGGCGAGGTCGTCAGGGCGCGTGAGGTTCCCCCCGAGCCATCCACGCCCGAGCGGGCTGTACGCCACAAGACTCGCTCCGGTCTCGTCCAGGGCCCGGCTGAGACCGATCTCCGGCTCCCGGCAGAAGAGGGAGTACTCAGACTGGACTGCGGCGATCGGATGGACGGCGGCGGCCCGGCGGAGCGTGTCCGGCGCGACCTCGGAGAGCCCGAGGTGGCGGACCGTGCCGGCCGTGACCAGCTCGGCCATTGCGCCTACCGTCTCCTCGATCGCGATGTCGGGGTCGACCCGGTGGAGGTACCAGAGATCGATGTGATCGGTGTCGAGGCGTGCCAGGCTCCCGTCGATCGCCCGGGTCGCGTTCTCGGGTGACCCGTCCGCCGCGGCCACGCCGTTGCGAAATGTGAGCCCGAACTTCGTCGCCAGGACGACCTCGTCGCGGCGCCCGGCGATGGCCCGTCCCACGAGGCGCTCGTTCTCACCGCCGCCGTAGCTCTCGGCGGTGTCGATCAGGCTCACCCCGAGGTCGAGGGCCTGGTTGATCAGGACGGCCGGGTCGTCTGAACCAGCCGTTCCGTAGACGCCGGTCAGCCCCATCGCTCCGAAACCCACCGCTCCCGCGGCGAGGCCCTGCGAACCGATGGGGCGGACCTCCATCGCGGCTCCTACCGGTTGAGCGAGAAGGGCGGGTACTCGTCGCGTAGGAAGTAGGTGTACGCGCTGAGTCGGTGCCCCCAACGGCCGACGCCGATGATGAAGTTGTGGAGCCCCTCGGGCCAGCGACCGAGGATGATGACCGCGAAGAACCCGATCAGCGCGACGACGGAGGCGGCGAGCAGGAGGATGTACAACACGATGAAGTGGGGGATGGCGAGCAGCCACTTCACCAGCGGTAGCCAGCGGTTGAGCTGCTCGGGGCGCTCCACTGACGCGACCAGCGGATCTCCGCCCGGATCGTCCGCACTCATCGTGAAGTCGAACGGCGGATAGTCCTCGCGGAGGAAGAGGTAGTAGCTCATCGTCCGCGCCGAGTAGCGCAGGATCATCGCCTGGAAGTTGAAGAGACCCTCCGGGATGTTCCGCGTGAAGAGCACGGTGAAGAAGCTGACGATCCAGATCAGCCCCGCGATGAGCGAGAGGATGTACACCACAACGAGATGCGGGATGGCCAGCAACCAGTGGACCAGGGGCCGCCAACGAGCGATCTTCGCTTGGTGGGCGAGATCGAGATTGGCTGGGTACTGGGGAACCGTGGGGGCGCCTGTGGACACCGGGACCTCCGAGATAGATTAAAGGTGCAGGTGAATGATGGTGGAGTCCCCGGATGACGGCGACGGCGAAACGGTCGGCTCCGGCGAGATCCGCGTCGGAACGGCGTCGTGGACGGATCCGGAGTTCATCAAGGCGGGCTGGTACCCCGACGATGTGAAGAACGACGCCGAGGGGCGTCTGCGCTACTACGCCGAGCGCCTCGCGATGGTGGAGGTGAACGCGAGCTTCTATGCACTGCCGCGGATCGAGACGGTCGCGGCGTGGGCCGAGCGGACGCCGCCCGGCTTTCGTTTCCACATGAAGGCTCACCAGCTGATCTCCGGGCATCGCACCGATCCGGCCCGCCTTCCCGCGCCGCTGCGGGAGCTGCCGGCGGATCGCGATGGCCGCGGCCTCATCCGCCGACCGAGCCGCGAGCTGCGCGATGCGGCTATCGACGCGCTGCTCGAGGCCTGCGGTCCACTGGAGGACAAGCTGGGCGCGATCCTGCTCCAGCTCCCGCCGTCGGTGAGAGCCGGCGGCGCCGAGCGGGCGGAAGTCGCCCGGATCATTGACCGCCTGAAGCCGGCACGCACCGCGGTGGAGTTCCGCCACCGATCCTGGGTCGAAGACGGCCACCTGGAGCCGACCCTTGAAGCCCTGAGCGAACGCGACGCGGCGTGGGTGATCGTCGACACCCCCCAGACCGCCGACACCGCCCTGCCGACGATCCCCGAGGTGACATCACCCGCCCTGGCCTACATGCGCCTCCACGGACGGAACACGGAGACCTGGACCGGCTCGAAGACCGTCGCCGAGCGCTTCAACTACGTCTATTCCGAGGACGAGCTGGATGGCTTCATCGACGATGTTCAGGCTCTGGCGGAGCGGGCGCAGGAGGTCGCGGTGGTCTTCAACAACAACAGCCGGGACTACGCGCTGCGCAATGCGGTGCGGTTGCGGGAGTTGATCGAGTCGGGGAGCGGCTAGTTGACCGTCGCGAGCCGAAGTCCGGCGTCTGCCTCCAACCGGGCAGATGGACCGGTGGGAGGCGCGCGGCGGGAGCCGAGCGAACGCGACGCGGTGCGCTGCTCAACCCCCTGAGCGGGCATGCCACGCGTCCTCGTCAATTCCTTTCACCAGCAGCCAGAAGGTGAACGCGAGCTCTCCCGGCACGGCCAGGACGATCACCATGATCGCGAGAGGGTCGGTGACTCCTGAGCTCGAGCTGAGGATGTTCCCGAAGCTCTCGGCGAAATATCCAACGGACGCGAGAGCGAGCAGGGCACCCAGGATCCGCGGCAGGAAGCCGGAGCGGAAGACGAGCCAGCCCACCAGGAGCAGGTGCAGGGCAAAAAACAGGCCCCAGACGAAGACCATGAACGCGTTGGCCTCGAGAAACAACAGTGTGAGCGCGTCGAGCTGGTCCTGCTCAAAGGCGGCCAAGTACCCGGCGCCGCCCACGATGGTCAGGACGACGGCGCCCGTCACCAGGTTGACACCCTGAACGACGGCCTCGCCGAGGCGAGCGAAGGCCGCGGCCAGGGAGACGGTCCGATTCACGGCGACGAGCAGGACGTAGATCACCGCGGCCAGGACGATCTCGATCATGAAGATCGCCGCCTCGGCCGCCATGCCGAGCCGGAACAGGGTCTCCGACTCAACGATGTTGGCAGCCGTCGCCGCAGCGTCCCCGTCCTCGATGAGTGATTCCTTCGCGACGAAGAAGGCGAAGGGCGCGATCGCGAAGATCAGGAGGTAGAGCACGCCCGCGACACGGGCGAGGCGCTTGGGGTTGGTTACGTGCATGGTCTCCTCCTCCTCGAGGTGGATCAGGGGTTTGATGCGCTCAGACGGCGACGACCGCCTTCCCACGACCGCCGCCACCACCGACGTCGGTGATCGCTCGGGGGGCGTCGGCGAGGGGGTAGGTCGCGCCGACGGCCGGCGCGAGCGATCCCGCTTCGACCATCCGCGCCAGGGTTTCGAGGTCGTCGAGATTCGGCTCCGAGATCAGGGCGCTCAGCGTCTGGCCGATGAACGGCGAGACCGCTGTCGCACGGACGGCTCTGCCGAAACCCATTGTGATGTTGCCGCCTGAGCCGCCTACGATCACGAGGGTCCCGTCCGGATCGAGCGCTCGGCGCAACTCGCTGAGCGATCGGTTGCCGGCGATGTCGATGATGGCGCGGTAGCGCCTGCCGCCTTCTCCGATCCCCTCGGTCGTGTGGTCGATGACGTGATCGGCTCCGAGGGCTCGGACGAAGTCGAGGTTGCGCGTGCTTGCCACGCCCGTGACTTCAGCCCCGTGGGCCTTTGCGATCTGGACGGCGAACGAGCCGACCCCACCTGAGGCGCCGATGACGAGCACGGAGTCTCCCTGGCCGATAGCGGCCTTGTCCCGGACGGCCTGGAGCGCGGCCGCGCCGGAGGTCGGGATCGCCGCCGCCTGCTCGTGGGTGATCCCCGCCGGCGTCCGGGTCAGCTGCGCCTCGGGGATCGCCGCGTACTCGGCGAGCGTCCCGTGTCCCCAGCCGAAGACCTCATCGCCGACCCGAAACCGGGAGACCTCAGGCCCGACCGCCCTGACCACGCCCGCGACGTCCAGGCCGGCGATCCGGTGTTTCGGGTTCCGGAGGCCGTAGGAAGGCCGCGCGATGTAGGGGAGCCCTTTCGTCATCAGCCAGTCGCCCCTGGCGACCGATGTCGCGCGGACGCCGACCAGGACCTCGTGATCGTCCAGCGGCGGAGCGTCTGTCTCCGCGAGTCGCAGGGCCTCCGTCGGCGCTCCGAACGCCTCGTGCAATACGGCTTGCATCTGTCCTCCCCCCGCCGGCCCCTGTGACCGACGCGTGTGTTTACGATGTAAACACACGCTACTGTTTATGTCGTAAACGCGTCAAGGGGAAGTTCATGCCACCTCGCCGGAGCCGGCGACCGCTCAGCCGGGAGCGAATCATCGAGGCCGCCATGGCCGTGGCGGACGACGGCGGCCTGGAGTCGCTCAGCATGCGCCAGGTCGGCAAGGAGCTGAACGTCGAGGGGATGGCCCTCTACCGGCACGTCGCCGGCAAGGACGAGATCCTGGACGGCATCGTCGACCGCGTCCTCGGCGAGATTCCCCGCCCGGAGCCCGGCGGGGACTGGCGGGCCGAGATGCGCTCTCGCGCGGTCGCCGCCCGGGCGGCCTTTCTACGTCATCCCTGGGCGATCGGTCTGCTCGAGGCGCGCCACGAGGACTCCAGCCCGACCCGACTCTCCTACTACGACTCCACGCTCGGCTGCCTCCGGGAGGCGGGGTTCCCACCCGGTCTGGCCATGAGCATCTTCTCCATGGTCGACAGCTACGTCTACGGCTTCATCCTTCAGGAGATCAGCCTTCCCTTCGACGATCACCAGAGCCTTGAGGACGTGGGCGAGGATCTGCTGCGCCAGATGGCCGACGCCTACCCGCACCTCACCGAGGGCACGATGCACGCCATCTCCGAGGGGTGGGACTACGACGAGCAGTTCGCCTTCGGGTTGGATCTGGTGCTGGACACCGTCGCTCGGCTCCGCGAAGGGTCCTGACCGTCCAGGGGTCCGAGCGGTTCTGAGGCGGACCGACCGTCGCGGCGGCTGCCGCGACCGGGCGTGGGCCAGCCGGACTCCACATCCCGCTACGGCGTGATGGTCGGGTACCCGGCGTCGGCCCAGGTTCCGACTCCCCCCGGGCGGACGACCCGGACGTCGTCGGCCCCGGCCGCGGTCAGCGCCTCGCCGGCCGTCGTCGCGCGGTTGCCGGATCGGCAGATCACCGCGATGGGCCGGTCGAGGTCGATGTCGTTGATCTCCCCGGCGACGATGGCGTCATGTGGGCGGAGGATGGCGCCCTCGATTGTTCCCTCGGCCCACTCCTCGGGGGTCCGGACGTCGATCACCTGGAGCCCGGACTCGGTGCTCCGTTGGTCGTTGAGGGTGCCGATGTCGATCGTGGTCGGTTCCGCGGCGGCAGGGGGTTCCTCGTCATCGGAGCATGCGACGGCGCCGAGGGCGACACCCAGTACGAGCAGCAGGCAGAGAGTCGTTCTGATCATGGGAGGGAGGCTATCGCTCACGGCAATGACGCCTCTGCAATGGCAGCTGCTGGAGCCAAGGCACGCCCTCCGTAAGACGACGGGCGCCCTCTCGGGCGCCCGTCGCGGTTTCCGTGTCGTCGGGCTCAGTGCCTTCGGAGTGAGCACCTCCCGGGGAAGGATGCGCACGCACGCCCGGTCACGGTCGGGGCGGAAGGCCCGGGCCCGGCCGATGGCGACGTTGCAGGTGATCCCGTTGCGCAGGCGCGCGATGGCGACCCGGCGCTTGGCACCCTTGGACCGCTTGGCGATCCGCAGGGCCCGGGGCGTTGCCTCCGGACGGCTGACGACCTTCGTCACCACCTTGACGACGCGGGTCTTGCCGGCCGGGATGTTCGGCAGGCGCAGGTTGAGCACCCGGCGGTTCAGGCCGCGGACGACGCGGGTCTCGCCCCGGACGGCCTTCGCCTTGAGGTGGCGGGGCAGTACGTCGCGCACGCGGACGTTGCGGGCGACCTCGTCACCGCGGTTGCGCACGGCGATGCGGAAGATGACCCGGTCACCGATCTCGACAGCCTTGCGGCCGATGACCGACTTGTGCACGCGCAGGCGCTCATCGGCTGATCGCCCTCGAGGCGGGGGGCGGCGCGAGCCCGGTCGGTGAGAGCACCGCGGTGCCCGCCATCGCGTACACCGGTCGCGAGGCCCTGGACTACGAACTCCCGGAGTTGTCCGCCGGGATCTACCGGGTCAGTCGGGAGGTAGGCGTCACCGGTGGTACGGGTCCGCTCGCCGAGACGTTGATGGCGGAGTTCTCCGTCGAAGGGTAGCGCGATCTCGCGGGATCCCGCCGGTCACTAGGCTGAGCTCATGGATGCGCGGGTGATCGACGGCCCACTGGTGGGGGCCCATCTCGCGGCGCTGCGTGACGAGGGGTCGTCGGCCGGCGTGATGCGCCGCCACGCCTCGTCCCTGGGAGCCGCCCTCGTCGCCGGCGCGCTCGAGGACGCCGCCGCCGAGACGGGTCAGGTCGTCAGCCCGATGGGCCCCGCCGCCGTGTCTCGTTTCGCCCGCCGGATCACCCTTGTTCCCATCCTGAGAGCGGGGCTCGGACTCCTGGACGGCGCGCTGGGCGTTCTGCCTGACGACACCCGGGTGGGCTTCCTCGGGATGGTGCGCAACGAGGAAACGCTCGCCCCAGACATCCACATGGAGCGCCTGCCGGCGGACCTGGACGATGACGAGGTCGTGATTCTCGAGATGATGATCGCGACCGGCGGGTCGAGCTCGGCGGCGATCGACGTGATCCGTGCGGCGCGGGCGCGGAGCATCCACCTCTGCGGAGTGCTCGCCGCCCCCGAGGGTCTTGCGCGCCTCGAGGCCGATCATCCCGACGTCCGGGTGACGGTCGCGGCCGTCGACGAGCGCCTCGATGAGCGCGGTTTCATCATTCCCGGGCTGGGAGACTCCGGCGACCGGCTCTACGGCCTTCCGGGCGGATAGTCACACCAGAGGGGAGAGATCCGTGCCCATCGAGACCGATCGCGCCGCCGCTGAGGCGCTCCTTCAGGAGTGGGTCGCGAGCGACGCTCTCCGGCGTCACTGCCGAGCCGTCGAGCTGGCGATGCGCGCCTACGCCGAGGATCTCGGCGAGGACCCCGAGGCCTGGGGCTGCGTCGGGTTGCTGCACGACTTCGACTGGGAGCGCCATCCGAGCCTCGAGCAGCACCCTCAGGACGGCGAGCCGGCCCTCGCCGCCGCCGGCTACCCGGACTGGTTTCGCCGAGCCATCCTCAGCCATGCCGACCACACCGGCGTGATCCGCGAAACGCCGCTCGAGAAGCACCTTTTCGCCTGCGACGAGCTGTGCGGCTTCCTCCACGCGTGCGGGCTGGTCCGTCCCACCGGCCTGGTCGGGATCACTCCCAAGTCGGTCAAGAAGAAGCTGAAGGACAAGCGCTTCGCGGCGAACGTCAGCCGCGCGGACGTGCGCGCCGGGGCCGAGGAGATCGGCAGCACGCTGGACGACCACATCACCCGCGTCGCGGCGGCCCTGGAGCCCGCGTCGGCGGAGCTGGGGTTGCCCACGGGCTGATCAGGCCGGTGTGAGCTGCCCGCCGGTGCGCCGGAAGGTCTGCGGCGCATCGGCGGCGGGCACTGCCTGCGAGAACAGATGCCCCTGGAAGCGCCTGATGCCCAGCGCGCGGAGCATCTCCAACTGGGCGTCCTCCTCGACGCCCTCGGCGACGATCTCGAGGTCCATGGCGCGGCACAGCTGGACGAGCGAGGCCAGCAGGTCGTGGCTGTCCAACGACCGATCGGCGTCGGCGATCCACCGTCGGTCGATCTTGGCGATCGTGACGCCACAGTCGCGTACGCGGTCGATGTTCGAGTGCTTCAGTCCGAAGTCGTCGACAGCGATGCTCACCCCGACCTCGCGCAGCGCGGCGACCGCGTCGACGGACACGTCGGTAGAGCGTTCGGAGAGTTCCACGACGAGACGACCGGGATCGACCCCGTGCTCATCGCACACGCTGCCGATGTAGGCCGCCGTGCCGGGTTCCCGGGTCGAGGCGGGCGAGAGGTTGATCGCGAGGTGGAACTCGGCGTCGACAAGACCGTCGCGCTCCCAGATGCAGAGATCGGTGATGGCCGCCGCGACCACGCGCCGGTCAAGGCTCACGCCGAGCTCGGTCGACTCGACGTCGGGCAGGAAGGCCTGGGGCGGGATGATCTCGCCGTTCTCGTCGCCGAGCCGGACCAGGGCCTCGGCGCCGAAAGTGGTCGGCTCGGAGGAGTCGTTGAAGCGTACGAGCGGCTGGTACCAGACCTGTTCGCGTCCTTGGGTGAGCGCGTCGTGCACCAGGCGTCGACCCGGGCGGCGCTCGCCGGGCAGTGATGAGGCTCCGGTGAGTTTGTTGGCGAACATCGCCATGTCCGCAGTGCGGAGACAGAGGTCCACGCTCATCCGCGAGTCGCCGGTCGAGACCCCGATGCTGGCACGAAGGGGCACGGCCGTCCCACGGAGGGCGAAGGGTTCGGCGAGGAGCTCGCGCACGGCGTCGGCCGCCGACTCGGCATCTTCTCGATCGCGCCCGGGGAGCGCCACCAAGAACTCGTCTCCGCCCCAGCGGGCGACGAGACCCTCGCCGACGTCGAGCCGGGTGAGTCGTCGGGCGACGGCCCGGAGGAGTTCGTCGCCCGCGTCGTGTCCGCACGTGTCGTTGACCGTCTTGAAATCGTCCAGATCGATGAACAGGAGCGAGGAGACCGGGTACTTCGAGGACTCGCCGAACATCGTCGCCATGCACTCGGTCGCCCACTGCCGGTTGGCGATGCCCGTGAGCTGGTCGTTACGCGCCTTCGAGAGCAGCTCTTGCTCGGCCTTCTCGCGCGCCTGCTGGTCGGCGTCGAGGTTCGCGGCGAGCTGGTCGATGCTGGCGGCGGTCGCGGCGAGCTCGTCGCGACCCGTGTCCCCGATCCGGACTGAGAGATCCCCCCGGGTGACGCGCTGTGCGGCTCGAGCCATCCTGCGCATGCGCGAGGCCATGGGGTTCAACAGGACGAGCCAACCGATCACGATGACCAGCAACGTCGCGGCGCCGGAGGCGATCAGGACGTTGCGCAGCTCGCCGACCGGTCCGAGCGCCTCGCTCTCGTCGATCTTGACGACGAGGCCCCAGCCGGTGCGGCTGATGGTCTTGATCGCCAGGATCGAGTCGACCTGGCGGTAGTCCGGGAAGCGGACGACCTGGACCGCCGGGCTCGCCAGCGACTGGCGCAGAGGCACCGGCGAGTCGCCGTCGACCTCCCGGATGAACGCCGCATCCTCGTCAAAGCGCGCCGGGGTGATGAACTGGGCGCCGCCGCCGTCGACCGGCTGGGCGATGTGGGCCTCGCTCGACTCGGCGAATCCCTCATGGGCGATGACCGGGCCAGTGACCGGGCCGAGATCCATCTCGAGAAACAGGGAGCCGACGATCTCGTCGTCGCTGACGATCGGGACGGCCATGGGCAGACGCGACTCGCCCCCTGACGACATGTACGCGGTTCCGTAGCGCGGCTCTCCCGCAGCCGCCGCTCCGGCGCCGACGTCCGCGTTCGGCACGGCTCCCAGCGACGACGAGCCACCCAGATAGCCGCCGTCCCGATCAAGCACCGCCACCGCGGCCACGTGGAGCCCCGCTGCCATCGCGCGGTCGAGCACGCGTTCGCTCAGCTCATTGAGAGGATCCGGCGCAGCGGGGTTCACGGCGGCGAACCCGTCGACGTCGCCGATGACCCCGGCGGGGGGTCGTCCCGCTCGCGTGGCGGTCACGCCGCCTGTGAAGCCCCGCACGTGGGCTCCTGCGGCCAGGCTGTCGGCACCCTCTTCATAGCGGTCGAGGGCGTTGTCGATGCGGATCGCCTCCAGCCGGGCCGTGTTGGCCAGATCCCGCTCGATTCGCTCCGACAGGTGGCCCTCGACCAGCACCAGGGCGAACGCCGACGCGGCCAGGACAGGCAGCAGGACGACGCCGAGCCAGAGCACGACGCTCATCCGCACAGAGACACGCATGGGGGGCCTATCGGCGCGAAGCGGTCGGGGACTTGAGCCCCGGGAGGCTAGTTCGTCCCCGACTTTCGTCGCATCGGCACGGCCCCTACCGGCGCCGGTGCGCCGCACCCGTGCTCGGGGCGCGCCCTACGGCTCCCACTTCCGCCGGAATCGCCACCTCGTGCGTCCGGGGATAGCTCAATCCCCTCCGAACGGTGAGGTCCCCTCGCCATAACATTCTTCGCATGGAGCGCCGAAAAGTCGCCATTCTCACACCGGTCGGCCCCGGTGCCGAGGTCGCGGACACGATCGAGAGCATCCGGGCGTACAGCGACCCCTCGCGGGCGATCGTTCTCGTCGACAACGGCGGGGATCTGCGCGAGCGCCTCGAGGCGGTGGGCGCAATGGGCGACGACCTGCACATCGTGGTCTCGCGGCCCGGCGCACGGAACCTGTTCGGCGATCTGTGGCGGACCGTCGCGACCGGTCTGCGCTACTGCGTCGAGACCATCGACTTCGACGTCCTCCTTCGTTTCGACGCGGACGCCCTCATGATCGCCTCTGGCTCCGAAGACGCGGCGATCGCGCGCTTCCGTGAGTCAGCGGACGAGGGCATCCTCGGCAGCTGCCGCGTCCGCTTCGACGGCGAGCCGCGCGACTTCGCTCCGGCCGCACGGATGATGCGGGCGGCCTCCGGCCTCTCGGGCCTGCGCCATCCCAGCATGCGGAGGTTCCTGCGCGCGCGCCTGGCCGAGGTCGCCGAGACCGACTACGAACTCGGCGAGCACCCCCAGGGGGCCGTCTGTTTCCTGCGCCCCGAAGCCCTCCAAGCGATTTACGACGCCGGCCATCTCGGCGACGATCTGCGCCATGCCCATGTCTGCGAGGACTTCATCATCACTCTGCTCATGAGGGCCGCCGGCTATCGCGTGGGCGAGTTCGGCGGCCCCGGCGACCCTCTGGCCATCAAGTGGCGCGGCCTCCCCGCACATCCGCGCGATCTCCTCGCCCAGGGGACGGCGATCGTCCACTCCGTCCGCTTCTGGCAGGACATGGATGAGGACGAGGTTCGCGCTGAGTTCGCCCGGGCCCGTCGCGCCAAGGCGGCCGCCGCCTGATTCAGCCCGGGGGCGCGTCCGGCGAGGCCGGGGCGGCCAGCACTCCGCCGGCGGTGGCCGGCACCGACTGCGGCGGCGCGGGCGCCG
>JAHEIS010000108.1 GCA_024639225.1 Actinomycetes bacterium
GTGTGAACGTGCGCCGGTGCTCTCAGCGTGCCGCGAAGCCTACGCGTCGACTGGCGAGCCACCCGTACCTGCCGCGCCCGGGCCGCCGTGCCGAAACCCGGCCCACGAGCGCTCCGGCGTCGGCTGCCGGTTCGTTCGGTTCGTCGTCGACCAGAAGGCCCGAGGCCGGCTGGCGCCGTCGTCGAGATGGGAGCGCGCGGGTCCCGCGATCGCCCGACACCCGGCGCCGGGGTGCCCGCTCAGCTGGAGCCGATGATCATCCCGGCGGCCACCGTGGCGTTGGTCGCCTCGTCGATCAGGATGAAGCTGCCCGTGGTCCGGTTGCGGCGATACTCGTCGAAGAACAGGGGCTGCGTCGTGCGCAGCTGAACCCGGCCGATCTCGTTGAGGCCGAGCTCCGTCGCCTCCTCGTCGCGGTGCAGGGAGTTGATGTCGAGGCGGTAGCGCAGCTCCTTGACCATGGCGCGCGCGCTGTTGGTCGTGTGCTTGATGGCCAGCCGATCACGGCTCCTGAGGCTGCCGGACTCCGACATCCAGCAGACCATGGCCTCGATGTCCTGGCCCGACGTGGGCTGATTGTTCGGGCGGCAGATCATGTCGCCCCGGCTGATGTCGATCTCGTCAGCGAGGCGGATGGTGACCGACGCCGGCGCAACTGCCTCCTCGAGCGGGCCGTCGTAGGTATCGATGGAGGCGATCGTCGACGTGAAGCCCGATGGCAGGACCATGACGTCGTCGCCCGGCTTCAGGACGCCGCCGGCGACGGTGCCCGCGTAGCCGCGATAGTCGGGCTGGTCGGAGCTCTGGGGACGGATCACGTACTGCACCGGAAAGCGCACGTCGACCATGTTGCGGTCGGAGCCGATGTGCACCTCTTCGAGGTGGTGCAGCAACGTCGAGCCCTCGTACCAGTCCATGTTCCCGGAACGGTCGACGACGTTGTCGCCGTGCAGGGCCGAGATCGGGATGAAGGTGAGGTCGGGCATGTCGAGCCGGGTGGCGAACTCGGCGAACTCGGCCCGGATGCCGTCGAAGACCTCCTGGGAGTAGTCGACGAGATCCATCTTGTTGACCGCGACGACCAGGTGGGGGATCCGCAGCAGACTGGCGATGAAGGCGTGGCGCCGGCTCTGCTCGAGCATGCCCCTGCGCGCGTCCACGAGGACGATCGCGAGGTTCGCCGTGGAGGCGCCCGTGACCATGTTGCGGGTGTACTGAATGTGCCC
Source organism: Actinomycetes bacterium (assembly GCA_024639225.1). GTDB lineage: Bacteria > Actinomycetota > Thermoleophilia > Miltoncostaeales > Miltoncostaeaceae > JAHEIS01. The sequence goes on from JAHEIS010000108.1 coordinate 1,227, forward strand.
GGGCGTGTCGGCGATGATCATCTTGCGCTTGGGCGTGGCGAAGTAGCGGTAGGCCACGTCGATCGTGATCCCCTGCTCACGCTCCGCGCGCAGGCCGTCGGTGAGGAGCGCGAGGTTGGTGTGCTCGTCGCCCCGGCTCTCGGAGGTGGCCTCGATCGACTCGAGTTGGTCCTCGAAGATGCTCTTGGAGTCGTAGAGGAGCCGGCCAATCAGCGTGGACTTGCCGTCATCGACGGAGCCCGCGGTGGCGATGCGCAGAAGATCGGCGGAGGAACTCAAAAGTAGCCCTCCTTCTTGCGGTCTTCCATCGCGGCCTCGGAGGCCCGGTCGTCGGCCCGGGTCGCGCCACGCTCGGTGATGCGGGTGGCGCCGACCTCTTCGATGACCTTCTCGATGGTGTCGGCGTCCGAGTCGACGGCGCCGGTGCAGCTGGCGTCACCGACGGTACGGAAGCGCACGGTTCGCGTCTGTGGCTCCTCGCCGTCCATCACCGTGACGTAGGGATTCACCGCCAGCCACATCCCGTCGCGCTCGAAGACCTCGCGCTCGTGGGCGTAGTAGATCGACGGGACCTCGATCTCCTCATCACGGATGTAGTGCCAGACGTCCAGCTCGGTCCAGTTGGAGATCGGGAACACGCGGATGTGCTCACCCGGCTTGTGTCGCCCGTTGTAAAGACTCCAGAGCTCGGGGCGCTGGCCCTTGGGATCCCACTGGCCGAACTCGTCGCGGAAGCTGTAGACGCGCTCTTTGGCGCGGGCTTTCTCCTCGTCGCGGCGGGCGCCGCCGAACAGGGCGTCGAAACGGTGTTCCTCGATGGCGTCCAGCAGGGTGACGGTCTGGAGCTGGTTGCGGCTCGCCTTCGGCCCCGTCTGCTCGACGACGCGCCCCTGGTCGATCGACTCCTGCACGGAGGCCACCACGAGCTTGACGCCCGCCTCCTTGACCCGCCGGTCGCGGTACTCGATGACCTCGGGGAAGTTGTGTCCGGTGTCCACGTGCATCACCGGGAACGGTGGCGGCGCCGGGTGGAACGCCTTCACCGCAAGGTGGAGCATGATGATCGAGTCCTTGCCGCCGGAGAACAGCAGGCAGGGGCGCTCGAACTCGGCCGCCACTTCGCGGATGATGTGGATCGCCTCGGATTCGAGGGCACGGACATGGCTGAGAGTCTGGGTCATAGATGAGGTGGTCGGGGCCGGACCAAGCGGGGAGTCTACTCAGTGGGTATGCGGTCCTCGACAGGTCGTCCGCGACGACGTCGGCCCGCGGTCCGCGTGCCGCGAACCGTGCCTCGTGGCAGACGCGGATGAGGACGCCCCGAACGGGATCCCACTGGGCGTGACGCCCTCCCGACACCGTACCCGCGCTGACGAACCCCGCTGACGGGGGGACGCCTGGCGTGGGGATTCGCGCCCTTCCTGGTCCTGCTGACCTGCCGGTAGGGATCGTCGGAGGTCCCGGTACCCGAGAACGCGCTGCCCGGGGTCGGCGCCGAGATGGCCACGGGCGGGGAGGTCGAGTTCGTCTGGGCCCCGCTCGAGGGCGGAGACCACGACGACTACCACCTGTTCACCGGCGCGATACCACCTGTTCACCGGCGCCATGGGCGACAGCGAGCGGTAGTACCGGTCCCCGGCGGCACCGGAGCGCATCTGCGGCGCCTTCGCCTGTCGCCCCGTGATCGACGTCGAGCTGCCGGAGAGCAGCGCCCACGCCTGGCATCCCGGGGCGGCCCGGGGCGATGATCTGTCCGACGGGAGCCGGTCGCTGTTCACCGCCGCTCCGGCCGGGGCCGGCTAGCGGAAGATCGGCAGGCGGTGGTTGTTGATCCGCGGCAGCACCCGGCCGGCGTCCACGCCCATGTGCCCCTCGAGGATCGTCGCGTAGAGGTGCGGGAATTGAGTGGTCACCTTGAGGTTGTCCTCGCGGTCGAGGTTCGTCAGCCCGGGGAACTCCGAACGGATGCCACCGTTCGCCGTGTTACCCACGACCAGGCACAGTCCACCCGCGCCGTGATCGGTCCCCGCCGACTCGTTGTCCTCGGGGCGGCGGCCGAACTCGCTCCAGACCAGGGTGACGACGCGATCCGCCAGGCCGCGCGACTCGATGTCCGCCTGAAAAGCCGAGAGGCAGTCGCCGAGGTCCCCGATCAGCCGACCGTGCTCAGACGACTGGGAGTCGTGGGTGTCGAACCGGCCCTCGGATGAGAGCGCCGCGACCCGGATCCCGAGGCCCGCGCCGAGCATCCGGCCGAGGTTCTTCATCGAGTTGCCCAGCGGGGAATCGGGGTACGGCTCCGGCGTCGGGGGCGGCTCGGTACCCCCCGGCGTCTTGATGGGATCGAGACGGTCCTTCACGCCGAAGGTGGTTCGGTAGCCGGCACGCACGGCGGAGACGGCCTTCGACTTGTGGCGCCCCTTGATCAGGTTGCGGTAGGGAGCCTCATATCCGTCGCCCCACACGCCGGGAATCCAGAAGTCGAAGTCGTCGGGGTTGTAGACGGTCGCCGTCGGCGCCCTCTTGGCGGTGAGGATCGGATCGAAGCTCCAGCTCACGCTCACGCCCTGCAGAGGGTTGCCGAAGCCGCCCATCGCATCGAGGGTGCGACCGAGCCATCCGGTCCGGACCCCCTCGCCGCCGGGGATGCCTGTCCACCAGTAGCGGTAGCTGTTGAAGTGACTCAGATCGGGCTGGGCATAGTCCACCGCAGGCAGGACCGCGACCTTGCCCGCGTCGTAGAGCCGCTGCAGTCCCGTGGCGTTCGGATGCCAGCCGAACTCGTCCGTGTCGTGCAGCGGGAGGGTCGCCGCCCGGTCGATGCCGACCCGCGAGCGGAGTACGGGGTACTTGGGATCCTTGAGGGGCACGAGCGTATTGAGACCGTCGTTGCCGCCGTCGAGATAGAGCGAGACGAAGATCGGACCGTTGGGATCGTCCGCCGCCTGCGCCGCGGCGGCCTCGAGCATGCTGCGGGTCGTGAGGCCTCCGAGCATGCTGGCGCCGACCCACAGACCGACGCCCCGCTCGAGGAGGTCGCGCCGGTTGAGCCCGCCACCGTCGGCGAAGTCCTGCAGGCCGTCCATCGCGTCCGCCGGGATGGGGACGATGTCCGCCGCCCGGTTGAACAGGGCGCCGCGAGTCGTGGCGTGGTCATGACAGCCGTTGTGGTGCACGTGGTCTGCCATCAGCAGACGTGGGCGTCGGGGCCGGCGATGAGCATGTGGCGCAGGACGATCTGGCGCTCCGCCTGGTAGTGCTCCCACTGATTGGCCTTGCCGACCATCGCCGTGCGGGCGTAGGCCATCATGGCCGCGTTGGTGCGTGGGCTGGTCCAGGGTCGCCCGCAGGCGCGCCGGGCGCGGGCCACGGCCTGCCGGGCGTTCTCCTTCTCGGGGATGCTTCCGTCCGGGATGCGATCGCGGAGCGTGGCGCCTCCCGCCTCGAAACGCGCCATCGTCGCGTTGGTCGAGATCCAGTCCTCGCCCCCTCCCCAGCCGGCGACGTTCGGCGGGTAGAACGGCATCTGCCCCATCTGCTGCAGGAGGCTGACCCAGTGGCGTGAGTCGACGCGGCCGCGGGTGAGGCGCAGCATGCCAGCGGCGTGGACGAAGGGCGGTTTGATCATGTCGGGCGCGTCCAGGTTTCGGTAGAAGGCCCCGCTGGTGAGGATGCGCCGGATCACCGGGCCGGTCCTGGTGCCGTTGGCCCGGTACGTGCGGATGAGCTTCTTGAGCAGTGCTCGGGGCGGCGGATGCGGCGAGAAGTACCCCCAGAGCTTGCGACAGATGAACTCGGAGTGGCGTGGGTGGTTGATCGCCAGATCAACGACGTCCATGGGCGTGAAGCGCCCCCGCTTGCCGAAGATCGTCTTGACGCCATTGTCGTGCCGCTCGGGGTCGTAGCTGAACTTCTTCGTCTCCCAGTCGTAGACGAAGCCCGTGAGCGCGCGACTCGCCTCGCGAATGTCGCGCTCGGTGTAGCCATTGTTCGCGCCGAGGGTGAACAGCTCGAACAGCTCGCGAGCGAAGTTCTCGTTCGGCTCCTCCTTGGAGGAGTTCGCCAGGCTGAGGAAGTGCTGCATGGCGTGGTCCCGGACCATCGCCTTGGTGAGGCCGCGGAACGAGCCGAAGACGTGCCGGCGAAACGTCCAGTACTGGCGCATCATCAGATCCAGCCCCGGGACGCCGTCCTGGCGGGTGGCGAAGTGATCGTGCCAGTTGAGGACCATGCGCTCGGCAAGGGGGTGCCGCGTACGAGCCGCCCGGTCGAGCCACCAGAGCTGCGCGTCTCCCCACTCCGTCTTCGGCTTGAGCTTCTTGCGGTCGACCTTGCGGGCGCCGGAGTACGGGCGACCCCTGGGCCGGAGCAGGCTGTTGACCGTCCGCGGGACGCCGATGCGGGCGCGGCGGACGATCTCCTCGTGGCGGGCGCCGAAACCGGCACGCCACATCAGGCGGGCGATGCGCTTCTGTTCGCGGGTCACACTCGCCCTCCCTTGCGCTATCGGGGCACAAACACGTGCCGCCGATCGTAGGAGCAGACACCTGCTCACTTCAGAGACACGCTGTAAGCACTCTGCAAAGGGACCACAGAGAAGTCCCTCGCCTGCAGGAGCTATCTCCTCATCGGCGGATGTCGGGTTTCCTTGAGGGGCGCGGTTACCCGATGACGGGCAGGCGCGTGCCGCCGACGCCCGGCAGGACCCGACCCGCCTCGATGCCCATGTGGTCCTCGAGGATTGTCGCGTAGAGGTGCGGGAACTCGGTGGTCACCTTGAGGTTGTCCTCGCGGTCGAGCTTGGCCAGGCCGGGAAACTCCGAGCGGATGCCCCCGCGCGCGCGGTTGCCCACGAGCATCACCAGCCCGCCGGCGCCGTGGTCGGTGCCACGGGACTCGTTGTCCTCCGGACGCCGTCCGAACTCGCTCCAGACGAGCGTCAGGACGCGATCCGCCAACCCGCGATCATCGAGGTCCGCCTGGAAGGCCGCCAGGCTGTCGCCGAGATCACCGATCAGCTCGGCGTGGATATCCGGCTGCGAGTCGTGGGTGTCGAAACCGCCGGGAGACGACACGGCCGCGACCCGGGTGCCCAGGCCGGCCCCGAGCATGCGGGCGAGGTTGCGCAGCGCTCCGCCGAGATCGCTGTCGGGGTAGGGCTCCGGCGTCGGCGGCGCCTCCTGGTCGGCGTCGAGCTTGAGCGCTGCGACCCGGTCGCGGACGTCGAACGTCGTCCGGTAGCCGGCCCGGACGGCGGCGATCGCATCCGAGCCTCCCTCACCCGCGATCGCCTTCCTCCAGGGCTCGTCGAAACCCTCATTCCAGACGTCGTTCATCGTGAGGACGAAGTCGTTCGGATCGTAGATCGAGGCGGTCGGCGCGCGGTCGGCGGCGAGGATCGGGTCGACGGAGTACGAGACTCCCAGCCCCTGGAGGGGATTGTCGGTGCCGCCACTGACATCGAGCGCGCGACCGAGCCAGCCGGTCTCGATGTCGGAGATCTCCGGGATACCCGTCCGCCAGAAGCGCGCGCTGTTGAAGTGGCTCAGGTCGGGGTCCGCGTAGTCGACGGCCGGCAGGACAACCATCTGGCCCGCGTCGTAGAGCCGCCGGAGGCCCCCTGCCGCCGGATGCCAGCGGAACTCATCGGTGTCGTTCAGGGGCAGCGTGGTGCTGAAATCAAGGCCCACGCGGGTGCGTAGCTCGGGATAACGCGGGTCCGTGACCGGCACCAGCGTGTTCAGCCCGTCGTTGCCACCGTCGAGGTAGAGGGACACAAGGATCGGAGCGTCGGGGGCGTCGGCCGCCTGGGCCATGGCCGCCTCGAGAACACTGCGCGTCGTCACGCCGGCGAGCGCGGTCGCCCCGATCCAGAGACCGACTCCACGCTCCAACAGGTCCCGCCTGTCGAGGCCGCCGGAACGCTCGAACTCCGCGAGCCCGTCGAGGGCATCCGCGGGGATCGGGATGACCTCGCGGGCGCGGCCGAAGAGCGAGCGACGGGTCGCGCGGAAGTCGCGGCACCCCGGGCCGTGGCGGTGAGTGGCCATCAGCAGACCTGCGCGTCGGGCCCGGTGAGGAGCAGGTGCATCAGCACCCGCTGGCGCTCGGCGTAGTAGTGCGGCAGAGACTCGCTGCGCCCGGCGAGCAGCGACTCGGCGTAGTCGGCCAGCACCGCGTCGGTCTCGGTGCTCGTCCACGGATCCCCGACCGCGCCGCGCGCCCGCGCCAGTGCGGCGTCGGCCGACTCCGCCGGGACATCGCCGTCGATGAGCGATCCCTCGAACGCGCGGCGCGCGATATCGAAGCGCTCGCGGAGGGCGTTGGACGAGAGCCAGTCCGTGCCCGACCCCCAGCCCGAGACGTTCGGTGGATAGAACGGCAGCTGCCCCATGCGATCAAGACGCGCCACGAGGTCGGGGTCGTCCGCGGATCCGCCCGACAGCCGCAGCATTCCCGCCACGAACACGAACGGCGGCTTGATCATGTCCGGCGCGTCGAGGTCGGCGTAGAACTCATCGCTGGTGAGAATCCGACGCAGCACCGGCGCGATGCGGGTGCCGGAGTCGCGGTAGACGCCCGTGAGGTCGTCCAGCAGGCGCGCGGAGACGGGTCGCGGCGAGTGGTAGGCCCAGAGCTTTCGGC